>DHWV01000063.1:0-10445 GCA_002413355.1 Desulfobulbaceae bacterium UBA5173
CTTCCGCAGACTCAAAGGGTTCCGCATTTTGAACGAACGATCAGAAGAAAGCGTTTCGGGCTTCGCTTCATCTTGATCGCAGCCATCTATAATATGGAGTTAAAAATTGCTGGCAAATAACTTATGCAAGAGGTCTAAACTATGCCTGAAATAAGCCGATTCCTTGGGATAGTGATACGCATGTATCTTCGTGAACATGCTCCTGCGCATTTCCATGCCGAGTATGGAGAATACGAAATCACGGTGGATATTGAATCAGGCGTTGTGACGGGAAAGTTTCCAAGAAGAGCATTGATGGCCGTCCTTGACTGGTACGTGCTGCATCAAGATGAACTCATGGCTAACTGGAATGCTGCAATGAACAGAAAGCCTCTGCCAAAAATTGAACCATTGGAATAGGTATGTTCACACATGTTGAGCAAGCAAAATATCTTGACGGCTATAAAGTATGGTTAGCCTTCAACGACGGGGCAGAGGGTGAAATAGACTTGTCATCTGAATTGTACGGCGAGATATTTGAACCATTGAAGGATGTGTCTTACTTCAAGTCATTCACCTTGGAAGGACACACCCTGTCATGGAGCAATGGAGCAGATTTTGCTCCTGAGTTCCTGCGTGAGCATGTAAACTGTATTGATCGGAGAAAAGCACATGGCTGAAACACTGCCTTGCCCAAGCGCAACAGTTGATCAATCTTGTCAATTGCATCGTCCTCAGTGATGAAGAGCGTTGATAACGATGATCCTTGATTATAATTTTTAAAGTCGGCGATAATCTTGGGAATGATGTTCCAGAAAGATCGGAAACTATAACAGCGGCATTGCTTGCAATGAGAAGGTGATATATCTTGTGGCGGTGCAAAATATAGCTGGCTTCAATGACGGCGCAGAGGGTAACATAGCTTTATAACATACGATGCGGCAATCATGATCAGTGTCAGCATTGACAATCTTCATCTGCCATTGTTTTAATAGAATTTTTGGGTTAACACCATGCGCAACCTTGCTTCTCACCGCCGTTTGCTGCCGCGCGCAGCCTTGTATGCTCTTCTTGCTGCCTCCTGCCTATCGTTAAGCGGCTGCGGCACAATCAAAGACATGTTCAGCTCCTTATCCTTCGGCGCGAACAAAGACGAGGAATTTGAACCGGCGGACACTTTAGCGGCCAAGGGCATGAACGACTACAAAGTCGGCAACTACAGCGACGCGCTGAAAGCATTTCAGGAGATCATTGACCGCTATCCGTTTAGCCTGCAGGCACTACTTGCCGAGCTGAAGGCAGCGGACTGCCAGTATTACAGCGAAAAATTCACCGAGGCTAAAGAGCTGTATAAAACCTTTGAGGAACGGCATCCAACCAATGAAGCCATTCCGTATGTGATGTTTCAGATGGGCATGTGTGATCTTTCCCGCTCCAGCCGGATTGACCGCGACCCCACCGGCGCACGTGACGCGGTGCAGTCCTTCAACCGGCTCCTGAAAGCGCATCCTGATTCACCGTACACGAAAGAAGCCAAAGCCCGGATGCAGGAGGCCAAGGAGTTCCTCGCCAGCCATGAATATTTTGTTGCAGTCTTTTATGTCCGCACAAAAAAATATGAGGAGGCCAAGCACCGTCTCAAATACCTGATGGCGGCGCAGCCGGACACGGCGATCATTCCCAAGGCTAAAGAGCTGCTTGCCAAACTGGAAGCCGGACAGCCGCCCAAATGGGGCATTGAAAAATGGTTGCCTAACTGGAAGCTGCCGGACTGGAGCTGGAGTAAAGACAAGGACACCGTTGAGCAGACCGGCAGAGAAGCGGCCCGTTCAGCCGAATAGCATGAGTCTGCTCGACAGCCCGGAGCTGCTTGACCTGCTCCTGCAGCAACGATTGCTCACCGAGCCGCAGAAGCAGTTCATCCTCCGCAATAACGACCGGCAGGCGCAGGTATTACTCAAGCAGCATGGGATGAAAAAGCCGGGCAGCGGCCCCGGCGGGCCGGGCTTTCCTGATATGGCCGACATCGTCGCCTCGTTGAATCTGGAAATCTCCGCTCCCGGCGGCAAAAAAAAGATCCTCACCGAGGAAATGGTGATGCGGGCAGTCGCGCACCATTGCAACATTCCCTTCAAAAAGCTCGACCCGCTGGAGCTGGACATCGGCATTGTCACCAAGACGATCACCCGCGCCTTTGCCATCAACAATCTGATCCTGCCGTTTGAAGTCCGCAACGGCGTGCTTCAGGTTGTGACCTACGACCCGGAAAACAAAAGCGCGCTGGAGGGTATCGAGCAGGTCAATAAGGTTAAAGTCAATCCTTGGTTAAGCACCCGCTCAGACATCAAAAAGATTCTGGCCGAATTTTTCGGGTTTCAGCGGTCCATCACCGCAGCGGAAAACCAGTTCAGCGGCAACGGAGTCAGCACGGCGGTTGACATTGGCAATCTGGAACAATATGTCAAGCTGTCGAGCACAGAACTCAGCTCCACAGATCAGCACATCAAGGCGGCGGTCAATCATTTGTTCAAATATGCCATTGAGCAGAAGGCTAGCGACATTCACATTGAGCCGAAGCGGGAAGCCTGCATGGTTCGTTACCGCATCGACGGCGTTCTGCACAGCATCTACAAGCTGCCAAAAGCGGTTCATGCCGCCATCACCTCCCGGATTAAAACCCTTGCCCGTTTGGATATCGCCGAGAAACGCAGGCCGCAGGACGGCAGAATCAAGATTAGCCAAGCCGATGGCAAAGAAGTCGAGCTGCGCGTCTCCACCATTCCTGTAGCCTTTGGCGAAAAGACGGTCATGCGTATTCTGGATTCCAGCGTCATTTTTCAAGACATTGACGACATGGGCTTTTCCAAACGCGACCGGGCGGTGTACAATACCTTCATGACCGCCAGCCACGGCATTGTTTTCGTCACTGGCCCGACTGGCAGCGGCAAGTCCACCACCCTCTATTCCACCCTGAAAAAAGTTTCCACGCCGGAAATTAACATTATCACGGTCGAAGACCCCGTGGAAATGGTGCATGAGGACTTTAATCAAATCGCGGTACAGCCGCAGATTGATGTTACCTTTTCCACCATTCTCCGCAACATTCTCCGCCAAGACCCGGACGTGATCATGATTGGCGAAATCCGCGACCTCGAAACCGCCACCCATGCGGTGCAGGCTGCGCTGACCGGTCATCTGGTCTTTTCCACCCTCCATACCAACGACGCGGTCTCCACCGTCCTCCGCCTGCAAGATTTGGGATTGGAGCCGTTCCTCATCGCTTCCACCATGCTTGGCGCATTGGCCCAGCGCTTGGTGCGGAAAATTTGTCCGCACTGTAGTGAAAGCTACCAGGAAGATTGTGCCGAGCTGCAACGCATGGGCTTTCCTGTTTCCGGCGAAGGCCATATTGAGCTGAAACGTGGCAAAGGCTGCAAGGAATGCCGCAACACCGGCTATTCAGGACGGATGGGCATTTTTGAGCTGTTTCCTATGTCTGATCGACTGAAAAAGCTGGTGGCGGAAAAAGCCACAGATGCCGATCTGCGCCAGACAGCCATCCGCGAAGGTATGACTACGCTGAAGGAAGATGCGTGGCAGAAGGTAAAAGACGGCAAAACCACCGTGGCGGAAGTCATGCGCGTTTGTGGGGACGCATAGCTTAATAAATTGATTCAATGATGAAAAATGTATCAAGTCGTATTTAACGGTGAGATAGCTGAAGGGAAGGATGTGCTGCAAGTGAAACAAAACCTTGCGGCTTTACATAAGGTTCCGGTATTTAAAATAGAACCGTTATTTTCAGGAAATCAGGTTGTAGTCAAGAAAGGGGCAGAACGAAATATCGCCGTGGCCGTCAAGGCCGCATATGAACGAGCAGGAGCCATTTGCACAATTGAGCCGAGCAAAAGAATTAACATCCCGCTTGAGATATCGAAGATCATTTGTCCTAAATGCAAGTTTGAACAACCTGAAGCCGCAGTATGCAGCAGCTGTGGTGTGATAATCGACAAATGCAAGACAACAACACGAGAAAAAGCTACTAACTCAAAAAAGAAAGAAAAGAAACTTCTTGCTCAAGTTGTCGGCAAGCCGGCTAAGGTTTCCCTTGGAACAGTTGTCCCAGCTTTCTGGGGTACAACTAAATTGGAACTTTACTCCAATCGTATCGTTGAGCGAACAAAAAGAATTGTTTCAAGCAATCATACCGAAATGTTAACGAGTGAGATTGATTCAACGACTATTGCTGTAAGGGGTAATCCGGTTTGGCTTGCAATAGGAATAGTTGCATTATCGATTCTGCGTTCGCAGACCACAGGTGTATTTTTTGGTATTTTTGCGTTCCTGTTATGCTTAATTTTTTTGGTGTTATATTTTACAGCGAAATATAAATTTCTCATTATTTTGTCAGGTAGTCATTCAATGACTGTTTCAATAATAGGCAAAGAAGAACCCTATTATGAATTTAAAGATGCTCTTTTGCGGGCTGCTGAAGAAGCTAAGTGCGGCAACATTCCAAGATAGTGGAAGAATCATTCGCTGCTAAAAAACAATCGTCACCGCAAAGCCTTTTGGCTGGAGGTTGCGGGCTGAGACCGTGCCACCGCAGCTTTCCACGCAGGTTTTGACAATGGCCAGCCCAAGGCCCACGCCGCCGGAATCGCGGTCACGGGATGGCTCAGGACGGAAGAATGGCTCAAAGAGGCGGTCGAGGTATTCTTCCGCCACGCCAGGGCCGCAATCCGCCACGGTGATGGCAACGTGGCCGTCGTGCGCTTCCGCAGCAACAGTGATTGGCCCGGCTTCGCCAGCATATTTGACTGCATTGCGGAGGAGGTTGGCAATGGCTCTGGTCAGTAGCTCGGCAGAGGCGGTGACCTGCAAATCAGGTAAAATGTGCAGCGCAAGCGGGATTTGCTCCGGGCATTCGCGGCGAGCAGCGGCTTGGATAATCGGCAGCAGAGCGACCTGCTCCACCCGCACGGCCTGCGTCTGCATCTCGGCCCGGGAGAAGGCGAGCAGCTCACTGATCAGGGCGGCCATGTGATCAACGTCTTCCATCACATCCCGCACCCGCTCTTGATTTGTGCCTTCCAGCCGCTGCTCCAGCACGCCAAGGCCGAACTGGATGCGGGCCACCGGTGAACCAAGCTCGTGCGAGACATCGCCGAGAAAGCGTTTTTGCCCCTTCACAAAGGCCGAGAGTCGGGCGGTCATGTGGTTGATCGTCCTTGCCAGCCTGCCGATCTCATCGGCCCGCTCCTCGCGGATGGCGACCTGAAAGTTGCCCTTGGCGATCTCCTCGGCAGCGCAGGTCATGCGCTCTATCGGCTTGGTGATACTGCGGATCAGCGGCAGCCAGAAAAGGATGGAGATGACGATCACGATGGCCGCCGCCGTCATCCACGGCATGGGATCAAAGAAAAAGCCGTTGCCAGTGATCGAGTCTGAGGAGGCGAGGAGCATGGCGGGCAGATGGCGATCTGACGCTTCAAGGAAAATCGGCATCCGTATGCCGAACCACCAGCGGGTCGGCGCAGCGGTGCGTAGGACGAGCTGTGGCCTTCTTCCCCGCAGCTCCGGCGGTTTGCCCGCGCAGTCATTCTCCTGCCCGTGCCGCCGTAGCTCGTCTTTGGCTTTGGTCAGCACATCCTCTGGAATGCTCTCTTTGTTGGGCGAGAACACCAAGCCGTCCCGCAGCACGAGCAGGAAATCCACCCCATGCACGCTTGCATGGCGAGCGAGGATGTCCGGCCATTCGTCTGGCGGTGCCTGCTCCATGTCGTGAGCAATAATCATGCCTGCGGTGCGCAGGCGGTCTGCACCTTGATGGCCAAAGAACTCGTGCAGGTTCATATTGAGCTGGGCAGCGAAAAAGATGGCCAACACCGCCGCCAACAGCAGGAGATTGAGGAGCAGCCAGGTGAGAATTTTGGCAAACAGTGAAGAGGTCAGAGACAGCTTCATGGCTGCTGCGCCGCCGGAGCGATGAACATGTAGCCTGCGGTGCGCACGGTCTGGATGTAACGCGGCTGACGCGGGTTCTCGCCCAGCTTGCGCCGCAGCGAGGAGATGTGCACGTCAATCGAGCGGTCGAACACATCATAGTTGCGCCCGGCAACCGCCTCCAGCAAATGGTCGCGGGTCAGCACCCGTCCAGCGGCATTGGCCAAGGCCGCCAGCAGGTCGTATTCCACCGGGGTCAGCGTGATGCCTTCCCCGCGCAGCCGGACGGTGCGCGATGCCTGCTCAATCTCCAACTCGTCAAAGCAGAGCCTCGCTTCCGTCGCACCGTTGCTGCGGTTGCTTTCAGCGGCTTGCCATCGCCGCGTAACCGCCCGTAGCCGAGCCAGCAGCTCGCGCGAAGAGAAAGTCTTGGGCAAATAATCGTCCGCGCCCAGCTCTAAGCCGACTATCCGGTCGGTCTCTTCGCCGCGTGCGGTGAGCATGAGCACCGGCACTGCTGATTCCTGCCGCAGCCGCCGCAGTACCTCAAAGCCGTCCATCTGCGGCAACATGACATCGAGAATCACCGCCTGATAAGTGCCCTGCCGCAGCCGCTCCAATCCGTCCGGGCCGCTGTGCGCCGCCTCGACCGTGTAGCCCATTGGTTCCAGATAATCCGCCACCAGTCGGCAGAGCTTGCGGTCGTCGTCAATCATGAGGATGTGCATGGCACTCGTTGTCGGCAGCCGCTCTGGCAGCAATTATTTTTTTTTGAAGATGGCCCGCCAGCCTGTGACCTGCTGCATCGCAGGCCGATAGATCTTGCTGACCGCTCCAGCCTGCTCGGTCACATAAAATGCTTCCGGGTCGATGTCCTGCACAAGCTGAAGAAGCGGTTTCAATTCCCGGCGGCGGCAGACGATATACAGCTCGGCCACCGGCCCGTCTTTGCCTTCCCCATGAAAGACTGTGACGGAGAAGCCGTTCACCCGAATGCAGTTTGACAGTTCCCGGCAATGATCTGTGCTGATGACGCGGAGGATGATGCTGCCTAATGCAAGCCAATGCTCAAGCTCAATGCCAACAGCGTTTCCGGCAGCGAAACCAAGGGCGTAAAAGATGCCCAGCACCGGAGCAGCTTGAATTCTGTTGAGGACTTCGGAAATGACAATCAGCCAGAGAATTACCTCGAAGAAGCCGAGCCAGAAGGCCATCCATTTTCTGCCCTGCACAATACTGATGGTGCGCAGGGTGCCAAGGGACACATCAATAATCCGGCAAAGCGAGATGACCACCCCGGTGGCGGCGATAGTGAGGTTGAATTCAAGGGCTGGAACATGAAGCATTGTCAGCCGCTCACAGCAGCGGATTCCGCCGCCGCGTGAACATGGCGCAGAGGAACGCCGTGCTCCTTGGCCAGTTTAGCGCAGTCCTCGTATTCCGGCTTGATCCGGCTGCCGCCGCCCGGCAGCTCCACCTTTTTTCCGCGCACTGTACCCCAAGGCGTTGTCAGCTCAACCATCGTCCGGGGCAAGGTCAGCCGCTGCACGCTGTGAAAGCAGAGGCCGATGGCACTGGTCTCGCGTAGAACCAGTTCCTTCAGCCGGGCGGCATGAGCCGAATCAGCCAGCAGGCGGATCAGGAAGCCGGGCCGTCCTTTCTTCATCTGGATGGGAGTCAGGCTGACATCCAGCGCGCCTGCCTCCAGCAGCTTGGCGGCGACATGCGGCCAGCATTCCGGGTTCCAGTCATCCAGCTGCGTCTCAATCACCTCGACCTGTTGGGCCTCTTCAACCATCTGCCGCCGCCCAATCAGCAAGCGCAACAGATTGGGCCGTCGGTCTCTGCGCTCTCTGGTACCTGCGCCGTAGCCGGTCTGCTCTAGCAGCATGGGCGGCAGCGGCCCGAACGCGCTGCTCAGTTCCACAGCCAAGGCCGCGCCAGTCGGCGTGACTAATTCCTGAGCCAGATTTTCGCCATGCACCGGCACACCCTTGAGTAGCTCGCAGACCGCAGGCGCAGGCAAAGGCAGCTCGCCGTGCTGGCAGCGCACCCAGCCACGCGGCATGGGCAGGGGCGAACAGATCACCTCGCCGATGCCGAGATGATACATGCCGATGACCGCACCAGTAATATCAATCAGGGCATCCGCCGCTCCAACTTCATGGAAGTGGACTTCCTCTGGACTTTCCCCGTGAACGCTGGCCTCAGCCTCGGCCAGCCGTCGAAACACAGCCAGCACGCGGCAAAGAACAGCATCTTCCAGCCCGGACTGCTCCAGCAGCGCGTGGATGTCCGCAAGATGCCGGGGATGCTTTGTCTCCTCAGTTCGCACTCTGACCAACACGGCCCGCAGTCCGGCCTTGCTCACCGGACTGATTTCCAGCTTCCAACCAGGCAGCCTGAGCTTGGCTAGCTCCTCTCGCAGCAGCGTCTCCGGCAGTCCAGCGGCCAGCAGTGCGCCGAGCAGCATGTTGCCGCTGATCCCGGAAAAGCAGTCCAAATAGCAGGTCTTCATGGCGGCGGATCAGCAGAACTGTTCGCCAAGGGGCAGTTGCATTCCGCAGATGCAGGCTTGAACGCACATTCGCTTTTTGCCCTCCGGCTGGATTTCTTTGATCAAAAGGTAGTCGTGGCCAGTGGCCACCAACACCCCGTTCTTGTCCGCCTGACAGAGCGTGCCCGGCTTTTCCCGCACCTCGCCCGGCACAACCTGTGGCTGAAAGAAGCGGAAGCGCCTGCCGTCAATAAAACCGTAAGCCGAGGGCCACGGGTCAAGGCCGCGAATCAGGCAATGCAACTCGCTCGCCGGGCGACTCCAATCGAGATGCCCTTCCTCCTTGCCAAGCATGGGCGCAAAGCTGGCCTGCGTCTCGTCCTGCTTGACCGCCGGGAGGCATCCTTCCTTGAGCCGGGCAATGGCTTCGAGCAGCACCTCGCCGCCCAGCTGGGCCAGCTTCGCGGATAGACTGCCTGCGGTGTCGTCCATGCTGACCGGCAGGCGGGCGGGCAGGAGGATGTCGCCAGTGTCAATGCCCTCATCCATCTGCATGACGGTCACGCCGGTTTCTGTCTCGCCGCTGATCAGGGCGCGCTGGATGGGCGCGGCTCCCCGGTACTTGGGCAGGAGCGAGCCATGCACGTTGATCGTGCCGAGACGCGGCAGGCGCAGCAGACGGCCGGGCAGGATCTTGCCGTAGGCGATGACCACCATCAGATCCGGCTGAAAGGCGCGGACAGTTTCAAGGAAATCGTCACTGCGGATGGTCCCCGGTTGAAGCACGGGAATCCCGGCCTGTTCAGCCAAGGTTTTGACCGGCGGTGGGCAGACCTTTCTGCCCCGGCCTTGGCAGCTATCTGTGCGGCAGACCGCACCGACCACCGTGTCCGGGCCGTCTATGAGGGCTTGCAGGCTGGGCAAGGCAAAAAGAGGCGTGCCCATGAAAACAATGCGCAGGGGGGAACTCATCATGAAGCCACGTTAGGGTTGCGCTGAGGACAGACTTGACGGCATTCGCCGGACAGCAGCCTACGTTACACAAAAAGATGCCGCAATTCAAGGCTGATCTGCATTGCCCCTGCCCGCCTGCTGCCGAATTGCGCGGCAGGCTGCTCATTGAAGCGGAAGAAGCGTTTCCCTTTCCCAGCTCACCTGCTCGGCATCGCCCGCCGCTGTCTTCGGCTCCAGCTCCGCCAGCAGCTCGGCAACGGTTTTGTGCAGTACGGGATGGAGAAGCTGCGGGGCAATTTCCGCCAGCGGAGCCAGCGCGAAGAATCGCTCATGCAGGGACGGATGCGGCAGGATTAACCGTTCTGTCCGCAGCACGCAGCCGCCGACAAGCAGCAGGTCAAGGTCAAGGGTTCTGTCCTGCCAGCCCTCACGCTCAGGGAAGCGGACTCTGCCGAATTGCTGCTCTGTTGCCAGCAACACGTCCAGCAAGGCCTCAGGCGGCAGCGAGGTACGCAGCAGGCCAGCGGCATTGATGAACCAATGCGGGCTGTCCATCCCCACCGGCTTGGTACACCACGGCGAGGAAAGCCGCAGCGGCTCAATGCGCGGGTCTTCGGCCAGCGCGCGCCACGCGTCGAGCAGCAGCCTGCGCGGCGGGCCAAGATTCGAGCCAAGGCCGATGCAGGCAAGAGAGGAGAGCATCGTGTCCATCTTTTTCATGCCGCCCCTGGGGCGTTATGCCCAGACCGCCCGAAGTGCTCGTAGGCCGCTGCTGTGGCCATTCTTCCCCTGGGGGTGCGCATGAGGAAGCCGGACTGGATCAGGAACGGCTCGCAGACATCTTCCAAGGTGTTCTTCTCCTCACAGACCGCTGTGGCCAAGGTCTCCAGGCCCACAGGCCCGCCCTGGAAGCGGTCGATCAGGGCCAGGAGGATGCGGCGGTCCATCTCATCTAAGCCAAAGCGGTCCACGGCCAGCATGTCTAAAGCGCGGTCAGCCACCTCAGCCGTGATCACTGCCTTGCCTGCCACCTCAGCGAAGTCCCGCACGCGGCGCAGCAGGCGGTTGG
>DHWV01000063.1:10699-12057 GCA_002413355.1 Desulfobulbaceae bacterium UBA5173
AGCAGGCGGTTGGCGATGCGCGGTGTGCCCCGCGAGCGTCGGCCTATCTCCAAGGCCCCCTCAGCATCAATGCCAATGCCCAGCAGCCGCGCCGAGCGTTGGACAATCAGCACCAGCTCTTCAGGGGCGTAGAACTCCAGGCGCAGGAGCACGCCGAAGCGGTCGCGCAGGGGCGGGGTGAGCAGGCCAGTGCGGGTGGTCGCGCCGACCAGCGTGAAGCGCGGCAGATCAATCTTGACTGAGCGCGCGCCCGGCCCCTGCCCAATAACCAGATCAAGCTGGTAGTCCTCCATCGCCGGATACAGGATCTCCTCGACCGTGTTATTAAGACGGTGAATCTCGTCAATGAACAGCACGTCGCCAGCTTGCAGGCTGGTGAGGATGGCGGCCAGATCGCCTGCCCGCTCAATCACCGGGCCGGAGGTGGTCTTGATCGCCGCGCCCATCTCGTTGGCAATGATGCAGGCCAGGGTGGTCTTGCCCAGGCCAGGGAAGCCGTGAAACAGGACGTGATCCAGCACGTCCCGCCGCCGCCGCGCCGCTTCGATAAACACCCGCAGGCTGCTCTTCACCTGCTCCTGGCCAATGTACTCGTCCAGCCGCTGCGGCCGCAGGCCCACGTCCGGCTGGAGTTCATCCGCCAGCTTGCGGCCCTCGACCAGCCGCTTGCCGGTCAGTTCTTCCTCGTGCTTCATGCGCTCCTGTGGTGTTGTAAGGCTAAGGCAACATACTGTGAAGCATCGTATCAGTCAGTTCGAGCAAAGCGAGAAATCTCACGCCAAGGACGAGGAGGAGATTCATCGCTTTGCTCGGAATGACGCGCAGTTTCACGGTATGCTGCTTCAGCTCTAAGGCTCCTTGCCGCAGCAGCGCAGACAAGCGCAAGGAGGAGAGGAGAACACCATGAATACCTCCCGTCCCTATACCGTCTGAAAAACAGCATAGGTTTTGCCTATCAAAAAACCTCCCTTCTATATATCAAAAAGGAGGTTCTTATATCTCAAAAGGGAGCCTTTTTAGTATATAGAAGGGAGGTAGTTTGATTCGCAAAAAAATTGCATGGTGCTGCTCCAGCTCTATGAGCTTAGGAGTTCCAAATCCTAAGCTCGTGCGCAACGGCTGTGCTCAAGCAGCGTGCTTGCATCAGCCCGCCGCCTGCTGCAAAGCCACCGCCACCGCCACTGACGCGCCCACCATCGGGTTGTTGCCCATGCCGATGAAGCCCATCATTTCGACGTGCGCGGGCACGGAAGACGAGCCAGCGAACTGCGCGTCACTGTGCATACGGCCCATGGTGTCGGTCATGCCGTAGGAGGCTGGCCCGGCGGCCATATTGTCCGGGTGCAGGGTGCGGCCCG
>DHWV01000061.1 GCA_002413355.1 Desulfobulbaceae bacterium UBA5173
TGGACGGCTTCCGCTTTGATCTGGCTTCGATTCTGGGTCGCGACCAGCAGGGGCACGTCCTCAGCAACCCGCCGATGGTGGAGATGATCGCCGAAGACCCGATTTTGGCGGACACCAAAATCATTGCCGAGGCTTGGGATGCGGCGGGGCTATATCAGGTCGGCCAATTTTCCGATCATCAACGCTGGGCCGAATGGAATGGCCGTTTCCGCGACGATGTGAGGATGTTTATGAACGGCACGCCCGGCCTGACCGGTGCGCTGGCCACCCGGATCGCGGGCAGCTCAGATTTATATCAGCACAATGGCCGCCGCCCTTGCAATTCGATCAACTTCATCACCAGCCATGACGGCTTCACGCTGGCCGATTTGGTCAGCTACAATGAGAAGCACAATTTGGCCAACGGCGAAGAAAACCGCGACGGCGACAACCACAACCTGAGTTGGAATTCCGGCACAGAAGGGCCGACAGAGGACAAGGAGATTCAGCGGTTGCGGTTGCGGCGGATGAAGACGATGGCGGTGATTCTGCTGCTCTCACAAGGCGTGCCGATGCTGGTCGCTGGTGATGAGTTTGGCCGGACGCAGCAGGGCAATAACAATGCTTGGTGCCAAGACAACGAAATCAGCTGGATAGACTGGGGGCTTGCGGAGAAAAACAAAGGGCTGCTCCGCTTTTTCCGCCAGCTAATCCAGTTACGCCGTGAACACACAATTTTTCGGCGGGCGGAATTCTTTGTCATCAGCAGCCCGGAAAGACCGCCTTCCTCCCAGGAAATCTTTTGGCACGGCCTCAAGCCGGGGCAGCCGGACTGGTCAGGCCAGAGTCAGGCCTTAGCCTTTCTCCTCAAAGACATTGTGCCGAACGATGGCCCAGATACCAATTTTTTCATTATGCTCAATGGCCAGCGCGAGCAGGCCGCTTTGTTCACGGTGCCGGAAACTGCAACGCCAATCCCGTGCGTGTGGAAAAAGATCATTGATACCGCCCTATCCGCTCCGGCTGATTTCACCAGCATCGCCAAAGCCAAACAAATTGCTGTCGGCAGCCAAATCAGCGTTGCGCCGATGGGTTGTGTGGTTTTGCAAACAGAAGGGGAACGGATTGCTGCCGCCTTCCTCACAAATTGAGGAATCAACCTGACGGATTATTATTTCATTGCCGCCTGTGGCTGAGTTATAGTACAGGAAAATAATCAACCTGACTTCCTCACCTCTCTCGCAGCCACCGAGAATGCCCCGATGAAATACTCCCGCGTCTGCCTGCACAGTTTTGGCTATGAACTGCCGCCCAACATTGTTACCTCGACTGACTTGGAACAGCAGCTTGCTCCGGTTTATGAACGCCTCAAGCTGCCCGAAGGCCGTCTGGAGCTGATGAGCGGCATCCGCAGTCGCCGCTTCTGGGATGTCGGCACCAAGCCCAGCCTTGCAGCCGCCTTGGCCGGCCGCAAGGCTCTGACTGCTTCTGGACTGACCCCGGATGACATTGATTTTCTCGTCTTCACCTCAGTCAGCCGGGATATGATGGAGCCTGCCACCGCCGCTTTTGTCCACCGAAGCCTAGGGTTGCCTGATCACTGCCAGCTCTTCGACCTTTCCAACGCCTGCCTTGGTTTCCTGAACGGAATGCTGCTGCTGGCCAACATGATTGAGCTGGGGCAAGTCCGCTATGGCCTGATTGTCGCCGGAGAGACTGCCGAAGACTTACTCCGCTCGACTGTGCAGCAAATCCTTGCCGACACGAGCCTGACCCGCAAGACGATTAAACCTGCCTTTGCCTCGCTGACTATCGGCTCCGGGGCTGTGGCCTTGGTCATGGGCGACCGCAAACTGCACGACACTGGCCATCGGCTGGTCGGAGGAGCCTGCCGGGCCAACACGAAGCACAGTGACCTTTGCCAAGGCGGCCAGAACAGCGAGCAGGAAACGCTGATGTCCACTGATGCCGAGCAGCTGCTTGAAAAGGGGATTGAGACGGCGGCTGCCTGCTGGCAGGCGTTTCTCCACGAGACCGGCTGGGACAAGGAGAGCATCCGCCGCTTCTTCTGTCATCAGGTGGGACAGGCGCACGCACGCCAGCTCTTCACAACGTTGGAGCTGGATCCGACCCGCAACTTTGAGACCCTGTCCGTCCTGGGCAATGTCGGCTCTGTTTCCGCGCCCATCACCATGGCGATGGGGGTTGAAAAAGGCAAACTGAAGAGCGGTCAGCGGGCGGCATTGCTCGGCATCGGCTCTGGCATCAACTCGGTCATGCTGGGCATAGACTGGTGATACCTGCCGCAGGAGCAGCTCTGGCTCCACTTGCTGGAATTTTCACTTGTGATCATCGTTATGAGCAGCTCTTCGCTTCCTGAATACCCTTTTGCGCTACAAACCTTCGTCACTGCCGAAGGGCACCGGTTGTCGTATGTTGACGAAGGCAGAGGCCACGCAGTGGTCATGGTGCATGGCAATCCCTCGTGGTCGTATCTGTACCGCAAGCTGATCACCGCACTCTGGGGTGATTACCGCTGCATTGCTCCTGATCATCTTGGCTGCGGTTATTCCGACAAACCGCAGACTTATCCCTACCGCTTGAGCGATCATGTCAGCAACCTGACCGCCCTGCTGGATCATCTGCGGATTAAACGCTGCGTGCTGGTTGTCCACGACTGGGGCGGGGCCATCGGCATGGGCTGGGCAGGTCAGCACCCAGAACGCATTGCCGGACTGGTGGTGCTCAACACCGCCGCCTTTCGCGCGCGCCACCTTGCCCTGCGCATTGCCGTCTGTCGCTGGCCGCTGCTGGGGGCGTTGCTCGTGCGCGGCCTGAACGGTTTTGCTTGGCCCGCAACTTTCATGGCGGTGCAGAAGACAATGCGGCCTGAAGTGAAGGCGGGTTTCTTGGCTCCTTACGATAGCTGGGCGAACCGGGTGGCCGTGCATCGCTTTGTCCAGGACATCCCAATGCAGATCGATCATCCCTCATGGAATACGCTGGTTGAGGTCGAGAATTCCCTTAATCGGCTAAAGGATAAGCCGATGCTGATCTGTTGGGGAGGACGCGACTTTTGCTTCAATCACCACTTCTATGCGGAGTGGAAGCGGCGTTTCCCGCACGCGGAGAGCTATTGTTTCGCTGATGCCGGGCATTACGTGCTGGAGGATGCCCTGCCGGAGGTGCTACAGGTGCTGCTGGGATTTCTCAGGAATTGCCTGGACTAATTTGTTTTCTCTGCCCTATCGTCGGCATATTTTTACACTGTTCACTACGGAGGAATTTTGTCATGAAGAAGGCATTCGTATTCGGTACGGCATTGTCTCTGCTCTGCGGCGCAGGTTTTCTCACGCTCACCTCTGCTCAAGACAATCAGGGCGCAGAATTCCAAATCATCACCGATGGCACATCCCGCTCCGTCAATCCTGCCTATTTCCCGCACCGTGACCATCAGAACCGTTTGAAGGACTGCGGCCTCTGCCATCATGGCAAAGGTGCGGACGGCAAACAGGAGAAGTATGTAACGGGCAAGACCGAGTACAAAAAGTGCAACACCTGCCACAACAAAAACGCTGACGGCGTATCCTTGGACGGCAAAATTCCCGGCATTTCCCCGATTCAGCGCGCGGGCCACGGCCGCTGTCAAGGCTGTCACAAAGATAAGACCAGCACCAAAATCCCGCCGGTGCAGCTACTGATGTGCCCGACCTGCCATGAGCTATATAAGGACAAGGCAACTGCGAAATGATCAGATGCAAAAAGGCTGCCTTTCAGGCAGCCTTTTTTTACGCGGCACGCCAATCAATCAAACTTCCGCGTGCATCCGGGATATGTCGCCCACGTGCCGGACAAGCGCGGACAAGCCGGTGAGCAGATTCAGCCGGTTAGCGCGCACCGCCGGGTTCTCGTCCATGACCATCACCTGCTCGAAGAAGCGGTCAACCGGCTCCTTCATCGCCAGCATGGCATTGAGCGCAGCGGCGTAATCGCGCTGGGCCAGCAGTGGATTCGCTTGCGCGGCCACAATCGTGCAGACGCTGTGCAGTTCCTTTTCCGCCGTCTCGGTCAGAAGGGATTCCTCCACCGCTGTGTCCTGATTGTCCTTGATGATGTTGGTGATGCGTTTGAAGGAGCCAGCTAAAACCGCAAAGGTCTCGCTGCCGCGCATTGCTTCCAGAGCTTCAATTCGAGATAGGCAGTCGGTGAGATCATCAAAGGCAACCGAAGTCGCCGCTTCCACCGCCGCTTGGCTCTTGCCCGCCGCAGTCAGGTCATTTTCAAAGCGCAGGCGGATGAAGGTGATCGCCTCAGCCAGCGTGTCCTCTTTGGCCTCGATCTTGCCTGCGTAGCCCGCCAAGGCCTGCTGTACCAGCTCGTGTAAGGAAAGGCGCAGGTTCAGGCTGCGGATAATGTTGATCAGGCCGAGCGCAAGTCTGCGCTGGCCGAACGCATCCTTGCTGCCCGTGGGCCGCTCGCCAATAGCAAAGCAACCGATAATGGTGTCGATACGGTCAGCGATGCCGACCAGCGCGCCAAGCAGCGACTGCGGTAGCTCCCCGCCCGCCCGCACCGGCAGGTAGTGCTCGCGGATAGCCTCGGCCACCTCTGTTTTTTCCCCATCAAGCAGAGCATACGCCCGGCCAATGATGCCCTGCAAGGTCGGGAATTCGCCGACCATCGCGGTGAGCAGGTCAGCCTTGGCCAACGCTGCCGCCCGCAGCGCATCCGCTTTCTGCGCCGGGGCCAAGCGGTCAGCCAGCCAAGCGGTGAGCGTGGCGATGCGCCCGCTCTTATCAGTCATCGTGCCGAGCTTGTGCTGGAAGACAATGCCCGCCAAGCCGTCAATGCGGCTTGATAGAGGCTTCTTCGTATCTTCTTTGAAGAAAAAGAAGGCATCCTCCAGACGGGCGCGGAGCACGCGCTGGTGACCGCTCACTGCCAGCTCTCTGTCCGCAACGGCGTTGTTGTTCACCGCAACGAAATACGGCAGCAGTTTGCCGCTCTGATCAGCAACCGGGAAGTATTTCTGATGCTCGCGCATGGAAGTGATCAGCACTTCGGCGGGCAGGGCAAGAAATTTTTCATCAAAGCTGCCGCAGACTCCGTGCGGTTTTTCCACCAAATTGGTGACAATGTCTAGCAGGCCGTCATCAATCAGCGGAGCTGCGCCCTCAAGGCCCTGCCCGCGCACCGCCTTCCTGACCTCCTCAGCCGCCATCGTCCGCCGGGTTGCAATGTCAGCGATGACCGACTTTTCCGCCAGCCGTTCCATGTAATCCTCAAAACTCCTCACCTGCGTCGGGGACGGACTGAGGAAGCGGTGGCCAAGGCTCGTGTCGCCTGCCCGCAAGTCTTCCACTGTCACCGGCACTACCTTGCCTCCGTACAGGGCGAGCAGCCACTGCACAGGCCGGGCAAAGGTCAGCTTGCTGTCAGCCCAGCGCATGGACTTGGGGAAGGGAATAGCACGAAGCAGTTCCTCCAGCAGGGTCGGCAGTAGTTCAAACGCAGACCGGCCTTTGATCTCCTCAGCCGCCATCAGGTATTCACCCTTGGGCGTGGAGATGATCTGCAACTTTTCGACCGCCACGCCCTTAGAGCGGGCAAAGCCCCGTGCAGCTTTGGTCGGCTGGCCATTCGCGTCAAAGGCGGCTTGCTTGGCCGGGCCGATGTGCTCCTGCAAGCGGGTTGGCTGCTCTTCCTGCACTTCATCCACCGCCAAAGTCAGGCGGCGCGGTGTGCCTGCGCTGCGCACCCAGCCGAAGCTCAGGCCAAGATCACGAAGTTTCTCCTCAACGGCCTGCTCCAGAAAGGCGAGTGCTGGCCGGATGTAGCTGGCCGGAATCTCCTCCGTGCCGATTTCAAAAAGTAATTGCTGTGCCATTGTTGGAATTGAATCAAGGGAGGGTTGGAAAACGCTGACCGTCCTGCACTATAACGCAAGGGAGGGATGCTGACAAAAGAAATTCTATTCTGCGCACCGGCTGAAAAAATTTGACCGCAGCGCGTGAAATGCGTTGTTTCTCATCGCAGGGAATGTATAGTTGAGCGGATGCCGTTATCCACCTTTCACCGTCTGATTGCAATGACGCTTCAGTTCACATTCATCGAACACATTGTCCGCACTCCAGCGGCACTTAGCTGCCGCTTCAGTCGCCCGGAGGGGTTCTCGTTCCGGGCCGGGCAATACATGCTGCTCTGGCCGGAGCCAAGCGGCAGCCTCGTGCACGCGCTTTCCTTCAGCGACAGCCCGCAAGCGGATCTACTTGAATTCACCAAGCGGATAACCGGCTCAACCTACTGCCACGCTCTTGAAGCCCTGCGACCCGGCGACCAAATTACTGCCAAGGGGCCTCTGGGCAGTTTTTCCGCTGACGGTGCGGAGAGGATAGTCTGCATCGCAGGCGGCATCGGCATTACGCCGATTAGGAGCATTTTGTCTGAGCTGGCGCACCAGCGGTACCATCGGCCTATCACCCTGATTTACGGCAATTTGGATGAACGCGACATTGCTTTTGCCGATGAGCTGGCTGCTTTACGACTGCCTGACTTCCGACTGGTTCACGTTCTGCAAAAGCCGGTCGGCGCAGTAAAGGCTCATGCCGGATTCATCACGGCGGAAATCATTCGCAGCGAAGTCAGCAGGCTGGAGGAATCAACCTTTCTCCTCTCCGGGCCTCCGGTGATGGTCAAAGCAGTAGAGGCGCAGCTAGCCGAGCTGCATGTCAGCCCGGAGCGGATCAGGATAGACCGCTTTCTTGGCTATACCTAAAAGCCGTTCGATTTTCCAGCGGCGTTTATACCGCCTCAGCTTCC
>DHWV01000019.1 GCA_002413355.1 Desulfobulbaceae bacterium UBA5173
GCTTTGAATTGAAGGTTTTTCTTTTTATCTTGGCTTACGGCATTGAAAAAACAATGATGTAGGTCACAACTTGGGTTAAACGGATTGATGATGGTCAAGCTGCCGTCAATAAGCTGTCCATGCTGCATGTCCTCTGAGTAGAGCGTGCCGCAGCCAGCGAGGAGAGCCGAGGCGACAATTAGGGCATCCCAGTTGGAGAAGCAGTAGCGGAGCGCGATGTCTGCGCTGCGTCGGATGTCAACGAAGCGCAGGCCGATCATAGCAGGCGTTCCGGTCAAAGGTTCCGTCATACGCCGCGCCGAACTGGTCGAACTCGCTCATGTCGGCGGCAGCCTGCTGTCGTGCCATGTTCCGGCGCAGCTTCTCTGTCAGGAACTCAATGAAGTCGAGCACGCTCTTTGCCTCTGCCTCAGGAAGCTCCCTGCTTTGTTGGTAGATCAGCTCTGCGGTTGTCATAATGTCGTCTCCTATAGCGCCTCACGGCTCCTGATACTTGGGGCAAGTTCTCTGCGGATGATAATCCTTGTACGCCGGATCATCGTAGCTTTCGTGGCAGGGCAGGCACAGCCCAACCCGCAGGATGCGGCGCAGCTCCTCGGCATTGAACGGGCGCAGGTCAGGCCGGGAGCCATGCTGAAGCTGCTGGCCGTCAATGGTGACGAAAGCGTCTAACGGCACGGTGCGGCCTTGCAGGGTGTCCACGCCCTGGCCGATAGGATGGAACTCCCACTTGCCGTCCTTCTTCGTCACCGTGCCTTGGCCAAGGCCGACCGTCTTGGTCGAGGCATGGCAGTCGGCGCAGGGCCTGCCTTTGGCCTGGGTGGTGTGCGGGTTGATCTTCGCCATCGTGAAGCGGTTGAAGCCGCCCTCCACCTTGCCGTCCTTGTCAATCAGCGTGACCACATCCTGACAGCCCGGCGTGACAATCACCACCTTGTCCTTCCAGACCGCCAGCATGGGCTGCTCGTAGCGGATATACGAGCGGCCTTCTCCCCACCCGCCCGGCGTTTCTTGCAGCGTGAGCTTATCGAGATGGGTGTCGCTCATGTCGCGCTTGACGTGGCAGCCGTAGCACTGCGGCACCCAGGTTGCGTGGCAGGCGACACAGGACAGCCGCTGATGGCCGGGATAGGCGCAGGCCTCCTGCTTGGGCGGGCGCAGCGGGCGGACTTGGCCGTCATTGCGGCCAGTAAGGACGAACGCGCCCTCCTTGCTCTTGCTGATGTTGGTGACGACTCTCTTCTTGCGGGTCAGGCCGGGACTTGCCGTGTGGCAGCCCTCGCAGCTGATCTCCAGCTGCTCCTCATAATGGGCGTACTGGGTGCCGTCGCCCATGATCTCGTCGCGGGTGTGGCAGTCAATGCAGGACATGCCCTTGCGGTGGTGCACATCATCAGCGATCTCCAGATAGAAGCGTCCGCCCGGCAGCTTCTTTGAGGACGGCTGGCCTTTCTCATACGGCGTGCCGTAGCCTTCGCCCTCGAACAGGCCGCTGTAGGAGATGCCGATGCGGCCTGAGCGGTTGTGGCAGCGGACGCAGTTCTCGTCCGGCACTTTCTTGCTGATCAGCGGATGCGGCTTCTTGCTTGCCTGCTTCTTCTCCTCAAACGAGGTGACGGTGGTGCGCTGATCGCCTTTGGCCGGAATGTAGTGGCAGGCCGAGCAGCCGCCGCCTTTCTCGTTGAAGAACTTGGGTGCGCCGGGCAGGTCGTTCTTCTGCTTCCAGAGATGGCAGGTGGCGCAGAGCTTGCGGAAATAGTCCAGGGCCAGCGAGTTCTCGCCGCTCTTCAGGAGCTGCTCCACGGTGATGCCCGCGTTCTGGGTGTCGCGCTCGCCCCAGTAATAGAGCAGCGTGGAGAGGATGCCCCGGTTGGTGGCCATGAGCGAGTTCTTCACCTTGTGCACGTCTGCCGGGTGGCAGCCCTCTTTGCCGCAGCTTTGCTCAACCACGCGCAGGTCGCCGGGATTGAGCACCATGCCCTTGTGCGCTTTCTCCTTGTCAATCGCCTTCGCGTCGCCGAGATGGCAGGGCGAGCAGCCAATCATCTGGGCGGCATGGGCCTGGTCGGGCTGCTCGTCCTTGTGGCAGGAGAGGCACATCTCTAGGAAACCGGCGGACGTGACTTCGATCTGCTCAGGCCGTTCAGTCTGCTGCTCCTGCCAGATCAGATAGCCGATCAGGGCGAGGACAAAGATGACGGCGGCGAGGATGGGAAAGGCATTGCGGGGCGCGGGCATGGGCTGTCGCAGGGAAATGGGTGGATGAATGGCCCACTATACCCGCTGCCCGCCGGGTTTGGCAACTGCGCACAGACACAAGTTGCTGTCCCCGGCCTGCCGCTGTATTATAGCGCATTGCACAGAGATGCTTGCCCTTGCCAAGGATTCAAACGAAAGAGGAAATCATGGTTCTGCGATCCGGTCTTCTGCGTGTTCTGCACAGCGCGGTGCTGTTCCTGCTGGTGATGACCCCAGCCCTGCTGCGTGCCTCAACCCCACCAGTGCCGTCCAGCCCGCCTGAACGGGTGGTTGATCTTGCCAACATCATCGAGCCTGCCTTGGAAGGGCAGCTTGTCACAGCTCTGCGCGAGCTGGAGGAGAAGACCACCGCGCAGATGGTCATTCTCACCGTCAGCTCCTTGGACGGCGAAACCATCGAAACGGTTTCGCTCCGCACCTTCATGCAGTGGAAGCTGGGGCAGAAAGGCAAGGACAACGGCCTGCTGCTCACCGTCGCGCTGAATGAGCGGAAATACCGCTTTGAAGCTGGCTACGGCTTGGAAAGCGTGCTGCCGGACAGTCTGCTCGGCAGCATCGGCAGAGAAAAGCTGGTGCCGTTCTTCAAGGAGGGCAAATACGGCGAGGGTATTGCCGCAGCAACTAAGGAAGTGCTTGCTGTTCTTGCCAAGAATTATAACGTGCAGCTCGGCGGCGGGATTCCACTTCAGTTGCACCAAGCCGTTAACCCTCCAGCTTCTCGTGGTATATCAATAGATTCAATAGATATGTTTGGCGTTCTATTGTTTGCTGGTTTTATCATCTTTTTTATTATTATGATAATAGCAGCCAGCAAGAGAGGCCAAGGAAGCAGCAGCTCATCGAGCAGTGATAGTTCATGGAGCCGCAGCGATTCAAGCTCAAGCAGCAGTTCAGATAGCGATTTCAGCGGCGGTGGCGGAGAAAGTGGCGGAGGAGGGGCTTCCGGCAGCTGGTAAATGTCAATCAAATTGAGGACTGACAGACAATGAGCAAAGGCATCAAAGCAGTTCTGATCATCTTCGGCGCGCTTGCTGTTTTCTCGGCAGGCGCGGTTCTCTGGGGCATCGGCCAGTACAACAAGGCGGTCGCGCTGGATGAAGATGTTCACAGCCAGTGGGCGCAGGTGGAGAACCAGCTCAAGCGGCGGTTTGACCTGATTCCCAATCTTGTTGAAACGGTCAAAGGCTATGCCAAGCATGAGAAAGACATTTTCGACAACATCGCCAAAGCGCGCGCCAGCTATTTTCAGGCCAGCTCGATGCAGGAAAAAGCAGTCGCTGCTGGCGGGCTGGAAAACGCCCTATCGCGCCTGCTCATGCTTCAGGAAAATTATCCTGATCTCAAGGCGAACCAATCTTATCTCAAGCTGATGGACAGCTTGGAGGGCACGGAAAACCGGATTGCGGTGGAGCGGAAGCGGTACAATGACGCAGTGCAGACAGTCAACACCTATCGACGCACCGTGGTTGGACGTTTTGCTGCCGCCTTGGCTGGAGTGGAGGCGGCGCAGTATTTCAATCTGCCGGAAGGCGAGCAGCAGACACCGAAGGTGAAGTTTGATTGAGTGCTGCACCTGCTCTTCTCCAGCACAACGGCGGATTGCACGAGAGTGCAACGATGGATACTCCTCTCGTGCGATGATGGGTTGCACGGGAGTACGACGGGAGAGACCTCTCTGGTGCAACAGCGGGTACTTCTCCCGTGCAATGAAGACGAGTACGAGAGAAGGATCATGCTCTTAGAAGTCGAGGTTGAGAAGTGCTTTGCCGAGTTCAGCGTCCGGGCGGCGTTCACGCTGCACTCAGAGAAATGCGGCGTGTTCGGGCCGTCCGGCAGCGGTAAATCCACCCTGATGCACCTGCTTGCCGGGCTGCTGGAGCCGGACAGCGGCTTTATCCGCCTGAACGGTCGGACGCTGTTTGATAAGGGACACAAGATCAACCTGCTGCCGGAAGCCCGCCGGGTCGGGGTGGTCTTTCAGCACGCCTGTCTTTTCCCACACCTGAGCGTGCGCAAGAACCTGCTTTACGGTTTGAACCGCCTACCCTCTCCGCAGCGAGCGATTGACGTTGACCAGCTCATCCGTGTCCTGCACATCGAAAGCCTGCTTGACCGCAGCGTGAATCGGCTTTCCGGCGGGGAAAAGCAGCGGGTCGCGCTGGGCCGGACAGTGCTCGCCTGCCCGCAGCTCATCCTCTTGGACGAGCCGCTTTCCGGCCTTGACGGCCAGCTCAAGTATCAGATCATCCCGTACTTGCGCCAAGTCTTCACCCAATTCTCTATCCCGATGCTCTTTATCAGCCACAGCTTGGAGGAACTGCGCCTGATGACCGACGAGGTGCTGGCGATGGAACACGGGCGGGCAGAGAAGACCATGCCGACCGAGGAGCTGGCCCGAAGCAGGCTCGGCGGCAGTGGGCGCGGCTACATCAACCTACTGGAGCTGGACGCACCGGAGGATATGGGTAGGCTGCTGAAGTGTAATTGGGGCGGCCTGCCGCTGATGTTGCTCAAGAGCGAGGACGCAACCGCCGGGCAATTTGCCCTTGGCAGCCGCGACATCCTCCTCTTCAAGAAGCACCCAGAGGCCACGAGCGCGCGCAACATGCTGGCCTGCGTGGTACGGCGAATCTATGAAACGGAGTGGCTGGCTGGAATTGAGCTGGACTGCCAAGGCCGCACGCTGATTGCCGAAATCGTGCCGCAGTCCGTGGAGGAGATGGAGCTGCGGCCTGGCAGCGAAGTGGTAGCTGTGTTCAAGGCTTCGGCGTTTCGGCGGCTGTATTGAACATCACAGCAGCGACACAATCGCCAGCACGCTCACGTCGGCCGACCCTGTTCGCATAGTCATGTGGCATAGTTGCAAAAACTCTTCGGTCAAGCGGACGTTCTGTTCAACAGACAGGCGACGGCTCCGGGTATTCCACCTTCTCCAGAAACAGGCCGCAAGCTGGAGCAGTCGGCCCAGCCAATTTCCGATCTTTTCCCGCCAGAATAGTGGCGAACTGTTCGCAGCTTAATCGGCCTGCGCCGACCCAGATCAGGGTTCCAGCCAGATTGCGCACCATGCAGCGGAGGAAGCCGTCACCGCTGAAGCGGAAGGAGAAATGCTCAGGCCGGGCGGGATCAGCCACGCATTCGGCCTGAAAGATGGTGCGCACTGCGCCCCGGCCCTCGGTTTTGCTGCGGTCGCGGGTGCCGACCGCCTCAAAGCTGGAAAAGTCGTGGCTGCCGAGCAGCAACACCAAGCAGGGCCGCACGCGCTCCGGCAAGAACACGCAGGGCGCGTGGCTGCGATACAGGCGTTCGGCGGGATTCTGCATCGCACCGGTGAAGAAGTCGTAGCGGTAGGTTTTGCCGACAGCGGAGAAGCGGGCGTGAAAATCCGGCGCAGCTTCGGCGGCCTCCAGAATGCGCACCGCCTTGGGCAGCATGGAATTCAACGCCCGCTGAAAAGCCGCCGCAGGCATGGCCGCGTCAGTGTGGAAGTTGGCGGTCATTGCTTCAGCATGAACCCCGGCATCAGTGCGGCCCGCGCCGCTGACCTCCACCTGCTCCTGGGTGATAACCGCCATTTTCTCCTCAAGAACACCCTGAATGCTCGGCCCGTTGTTCTGCCTCTGCCAGCCGCAGAAATCAGTGCCGTCGTAGGCGATGCGCAGGCGGATGTTTCGTCGGCTCATGGGAACAAGGCGGTATCTATGATGACGTTCACTGTATCCCCACATCCAAAATATCCACCATCCTGCCGTGCAAGTGCTGTAAGAACGCAGCGACGATATTCATGATCTCATATTCAATCCCTTTGGCCATAATGTCGATTCTGTAATCAGCTTCTTTTCTATCCTGCGGGCATCATCATGTGGAATACCGCAGGCCACAACATCATGGACATGAATGACATTCTTTCCCTGCATATCTCGGATAGCCTCATGAAACTTTCGTTCTGATATTTTCTCAATAGCATCTTCAACATGCTGTTTATATCGTTCTTGCCATCTGTTTTTAGTGATCCACACATAGCTCATTCCATGAATCGTTTTGTATCCATCTCTTGACTTTGTCAAGGCAAAAGCTTTTATCTTTTCCGTCTCTGTTCCATCTTTCATAATTTTAGCAATTTCGTCTCCTGTGAAGTTTGGCTCTTTGTAGGTGTGCCGATAGACAACGTAATTACCAGAAGGCTGATACGCATCAATACAGAAGACTAACGGAACACAAACCAATGATGCTCAACCCCATAGGCGATGATTGCTCTCTGCAAACATGGAAATGCAGCTTGGAGCAAGTGGATTGTTCATGATGATGGACATAAAAAGACCTGTATCAACATTGGTATATCCGATAATCTGAGTTCCTGTATGCACTTCGCCAGTTTTGATCGTTTCGGCAAGTTCATCAAGTACCACACGAAGACCATTGCTTCCACCGATAGAAGCAGCTACTACATTAGGATTGAATATATCTCCAAAAAAATAGCGGCAAATGCCTAAGTTAAAATCTGTCATAACAATATTACTGTTTCTGTAATAATCATGTGGTGCGCAATGCGCACCACCCTCCCCTACATCCCCACATCCAAAATATCCACCATCCTGCCGTGATAGCTGCTTCTAAGCAGCGCAACCAATCCGGCATGATTTTCCACCTTGACGCTCAGGCTACTGACAGCTGAACCGCTGAAGCCGGGCAGCGTGTATGTGCCGTTAGCGGCGGCTGTAACCGCATCGCCTGCCGCGCCGTGTTCGCTCATCGCCAGCAGACTGAGCAGGAGCTGGCCGCTGCGTGAATCCAGCACAGCCTGAATGCGCAGCCGCTCGGACGCGCTCATCTGGGCGGCGGTGGCTTTCACATACGGAGCCGCCGCATCGCCAGTTAAGATACCGACATCCTGCGGATTAGGGTGGCCGAAGTTGGTCAAAACAAGAGGCGTGCGCAGCCTGCGCCCATACGTGCCGGTGCGCAGGGTGCCGTTCTCTGTATAGCGCGTGCTGAGGGAGAGGACATGCTCGTTGTTCCACGGGTCGTTCTGCGGCGGAATGTTCGGAACGAAGAGGAGTTCCGTGTCGCTGACGCTGGCGAGCTGGGTCTGCTTCGCGCTGCCGCTGCGCGTGCCTTTGAGCAGGCAGCCGCAGTCTGGCCTGCTCTTGTCAAAGGCCATGTTGCTGCCGCTTAAACTCAATACTCCCGCGCTGTTAAGCACATCGTTCAGCCCCAGCACTGTGTCTGCGGCGGAGAGGATGACCGGTGCCTTCTCCTCCGGCGGTAGGACTTCGATGCGGGCTTTTTGCTGCACAGCCTTGATAAAAGGCTGCGAGACCGAGACCGTGACATCCAGCAGCTCGTCCATCGGCGGCAGCGGGTCATCCGGCGAGTCCAGGCGCGCGTGCAGCGAGGGCCGGAACGTGCAGGCATCCTCCAGCCTGACCTGCATCCCCTCGCAGAGCATCTCCCTGATTTCATCCATGCTTCCTTGCAGAACCGCCTTGATCATGTCCGCATTCCAAGTGGGATTCTTCAGGGCAAGCCGGGCCGCGACCTCGTCGTAGCCGCCGATGCCCTGATGGACAAAGCGGAGTTTGTAGGAGGCAGGCGTGGTCAGCGGGTTCAGCTCAAGCCGGCACTGGATGGTTGCCATGATGTCCTCCTGATTGGGTTTAACTTGCTGATGACAGCGGATAAAAAGACCTGTTCCGCAGCATACGGAGCGCGGCCCTGGCTGTCAAGAGGAAAGACGGCAGACTTATGTGTGTTGGTGGGAAGGGGGGATGGAGGTGGGAGGGATAAGGGAAAACCAACGCAGAAAATTCAGCTATTAATGCTCATATAAAGTAAAATTGGGGTCAAACCATAACACATAAAATATATTTTGAAATCTGTATCCTACCATTGGGCACTTTCCGTTGAACCGGAATGCCAGCAAGCTGTGCTGATCTTCTGTAAGAAACTTTGGCACAGAAGCCTTGATGGCCGATACGGATATCTTCTCCCAGCCTAATTGATGCCTTCCTGATTTTTGAATATCATTCCACGTTAAACTTCTTCGCTTAAATATAACCCAAGTTGTGCCTACATCATTGTTTTTTCAATGCCGTAAGCCAAGATAAAAAGAAAAACCTTCAATTCAAAGC
>DHWV01000001.1 GCA_002413355.1 Desulfobulbaceae bacterium UBA5173
CTATCAATCGTTATGCAACTGCGTAACTCCTATTTTTCATGAAAAAAATAAATTACCCCGGCCCAAGGGGACGGGTATCGTACAAATTATTTTAAGGATGCTTCGCAAGCGTCGGGCTATTAGACCCGCAGCTTCGCAATAAAAAAGGAAGTCTTCCTTCCTTTAAGGGGGAAGACTTTAAAAGGCACCCGTCTTGTTAATTTTGACCTGCGCGATGTAGATTTTCGGGGAACTCGCCTGATGAAGGCTAATCTCAGCGGCGCAGACATCACTGGCGCAAAACTTTGGGGCAGCGCACGGGAAGGCTGGATTATTGACGACATCCGCTGCGAGTATGTTTACTGGGATGAAGCCGGAGAAGTGCGCACCCCGCCCGACCGCGATTTCCGCCCTGGCGAATTTGAGGAGTTATACAAGCAGCTTCCCACCTTTGAGTATGTTTTCGCCCAAGGCTTCACCCCGCTTGACCCGCTGATTATGAATCGCGTGGTGCAGGCAATCAATGAACAGCACAAAGAATTCTCGCTGGAGCTGGTTAGTTTCGACAAACGCGGCGAACCGCACGCCACATTAACGGTCTGCCACTTGGATTATGTGGATGCGGCAAGGAAACAGCTTGAGGAAGGCTACGAGAGAAACAGAATCGCGCCGGAACAGCAGGGGCAGTTTATGGAAATCATCTCAAAGCTGCTTGATCAAAACCAATTGCTGGCCGGAAATCAAAGCAAGTTAATCGAGAAAATTCCAACAATAGAGGACTTGAAGAAAATGGGAGACAAGTACATCAATTACGGACAAACTGCCGCGATGGGAAAAAACGCTTCCGCTTCCGGCAATATTTTTCAGCAAATCACTCCAGAGCTTTCCCGCCTGCATGAGGCAATGCGCAACGCCGCCGCAAATCCTGCGCAAAACGCCGCTGCCGATGAAGTCGCCAAAGCAGAACAGGCCGCCAAGCAGCAGGATGAATCAAAAATGCGCCAACATCTGAAGAACGCGGGCAAGTTTGCCTTGGATTGCGCAAAAACTATCGGCACTGATGTGGCGGCGGAGTACCTGAAGAAGATGACGCTGGGATGATGCTGAAGCCGCCTCTGTTCTTGACAAACAGCCCTGTAATCCTTATTCTGACCGGTCAGCAGGCCAAGCGTATTGGGCTGTCTAAGGTTTCAGTCGTGCATCACCGCCGCAAGAGCAGGGAAGAGCTTGCAGGAAAAGCAGGAGGCAGTTACAGTTGCGGCTGTCAGCGGCAGCGTCCGCCGCTCTTCAATTCCAACCAATCAAAGAATGAGCTATGGCACTGATAGTGCAAAAATTCGGGGGCACCTCGGTAGGTTCCACGGAAAAAATAAAAAACGTCGCCAAACGGGTGCTGCGCTCGCAGCAGCAGGGCCGCCAAATGGTGGTAGTGCTGTCAGCCATGTCTGGCCAGACCGACAAGCTGATCAGCATGGCGGCGGAAATGCAGCCCCTGCCGGATCTGCGCGAGATGGACATGCTACTGGCCACCGGCGAGCAGGTGACTGTCGCCCTCTTTGCAATGGCGGTCAAGGCGGCGGGCAGTGACGCGGTCTCGCTGCTCGGCGATCAGGTGCGGATATTGACCGAAGCCCGGCACACGAAGGCCCGCATCCGCGAGATTGACACTGAGCTGATCAGGAAGCACCTTGACGCAGGCAAAGTGGTGGTGGTGGCAGGCTTCCAAGGCGTGACTGAGGATGGCGACATCACCACGCTGGGTCGGGGCGGTTCAGACACCACAGCAGTGGCCCTCGCGGCCGCGCTCAAGGCGGATAGCTGCGAGATTTACACCGATGTTGAGGGCGTTTACACAACCGACCCCAACATCTGCGCCCAAGCGCGCAAGATCGACATGATCACCTATGACGAAATGCTGGAGCTGGCCAGCCTTGGAGCCAAGGTACTGGAAATCCGTTCAGTCGGCTTGGCCAAACGCTACAGTGTTCCGCTGCATGTTCGTTCCACATTTTCCGAAAATGAAGGCACTTGGGTTGTCGAGGAGGACAGAATCATGGAATCAATGCTGGTTTCCGGCATCACCTACAGCAGAAAAGAAGCGCGCATCACCATTAAAGGTGTGCCGGATCAGCCGGGCGTTGCTTCCAAAATTTTCCAACCGATCTCCAATGCGGGGATAATGGTGGATATGATCATTCAAAACACGCGGGAAGGGCAGCTAACCGACATTACCTTCACCGTGCTGCGTGCTGATTATCTCAGAACGATGGATATTCTCAAGCAGACTGCTGCTGTAGTTGGAGCAGAATCTGTGACTGGCGACGAATCTATTGCCAAAATTTCCATTGTCGGCGTGGGAATGCGCAATCATTCTGGCATCGCCTCAACCATGTTTCAAGTCATGGCTAACGAGGGCATCAACATCATGATGATCGCCACCTCGGAGATCAAGGTGTCCTGCATCATTGCCGAGAAATACACAGAGCTGGCCGTTCGCTCACTGCACGCCGCTTTTGCCTTGGACAAGACAAAGCCGCCTGTGGAAGAGTGACGATATCTGCCGTCTGCCTGTCCGGTTTCGCCGCAGGCAGGGCAAAAAATAGGCTGAAAGGAAAAATCCCTTTTGGCCTATTTTATTTTTTACGGTAAGATACGAACACGACTGTTCAAAAAAATACGTATTCCTCTGCGCTGAAAAAACTATGGAAAACAAGAAGCCCGCCGCCGCTCCGCCGCCCAAGAAAGCTGCCCCCGTAGATCAAAAGGCGGCATTGAAACGGACCGTTAAAGACCAAACTGGAGCAGGCAAGCTCAAGATCGGCGAACTGCTCCAAAAGGCTGGCTATGTCACTGCGGCGGAATTCACCAATGCGCAGGCGGTTCAGAAAAAGACCGGCGAACGCTTGAGCAAGATATTTCTCGACAGCGGCATCATTGAAGAAGACACCATAGTCAACTTTTTGAGCAGGCAGCACAACTATTCGGCGGTCAACATTGCCGAGGAGGCACCGAGTCCTGACGCGCTCAAGCTGATGCCGTATGAGATGGCCAAGAAATATCTGGCCTTTCCGCTCCGGCTGGCGGGCGACACCCTCCAGATCACAATGGCTGAACCGACCGACGCGATGGAGGTCGAAGAGCTGCAAAACACCCTCAAACTGGCCCTCAACGTCTGCATTTCCACGACTCGGAACATTGTTGAAGCCTATCGCACGCACTATAAAATCAGCGATGAGGAGTACAAATCGTTTTTTGGCAGCGGCGAGGAGGAGCAGGTTGAGCAGGTTGAGCAGGTTGAGGACTGGGGCGCGCTGGTGTCCGACGCGGCCGAGGATTTTGAGATTGAGGATGGAGACGGAGAAGAGGACGACAAGGGCGGTCAATTTTCGGCCAACGACGCGCCAATCATCAAATTAGTGAACGGCATTCTGGTCAAGGCCGTGCAGGACGGAGTCAGCGACATTCATATTGAGCCGTTTGAGAAGACCATGCAGGTGCGCTACCGCAAGGACGGCTCGCTGTTCAAGTCCATGAATCTGCCGCTAACCATCAAAAACGCTCTCTCCGCCCGCATGAAGATTCTTGCCGGGCTGAACATCACCGAACGGCGGGTGCCGCAGGACGGCCGCATCAGCATCAGGATGGGGCGCAACAAGGCGGTTGACTTCCGTGTTTCCACCCTGCCGCTTCTACACGGCGAAGGCATTGTTCTTCGTATTCTGGATAAAGGTTCGCTTAACGTTGACCTGACCAAGCTCGGCTTTGAGGTAGAGACGTTTGAAGCACTCAAGCGCTGTCTCAACCGGCCCCAAGGCCTGCTGCTTGTCACCGGGCCGACCGGCTCCGGCAAGACCGTAACGCTGTATTCCGCTCTCAACTCGCTCAACAGCGAGGATATTAAAATCCTCACCGCCGAAGACCCGGTTGAGTTCAACTTCAAGGGTATCAATCAGGTCAACGTCAACGTTGAAGTCGGCATGACCTTCCCTGCCGCCTTGAAGGCCTTCCTCCGTCAAGACCCGGATATTATCATGGTCGGCGAGATCCGCGACATCAGCACCGCCGAGATCGCGATGAAGGCGGCCATGACCGGCCATCTCGTCTTCTCGACCCTGCACACCAACGACGCAATCGCCACGGTCAGCCGCATGGTTGACATCGGCATCCCGCCCTACATCTTGGCCGGCTCGCTGACCATGGTCTTAGCCCAGCGTCTGGGCCGCAGGCTCTGCGCTAAGTGCAAACAGCCGATCACTGTGGATCGGAAGCAGCTGCTCGAAATTGGCTTCACTGAGGAGCAGATGGACAAGCCCGGCTTTCAACTCTACGGGCCGAAGGGCTGCGCGGTCTGCAACGGGCGCGGTTACAAGGGTCGGGTCGGTTTCTTTGAGCTGCTGGAGGTCACGAGCGAGGTTGCTCAAGCCATCCAATCGCAAGTTTCGGAGGAGCAGCTTCGCAAGGTGGCTGTTCAGTCGGGAATGCACACCCTCCGTCAGGCCGCGATTTTGAAAGCTCTTCAGGGTGTTACCAGCCTCGATGAGGTTGAGGGCAACACGGTTGTTCAACAGGACACCCTGCCGCCTTATTTGGTCAGCCCACCGGTGGAGGAATTCGAGGATGGCGATGTCATCATTCAGGAAGGGAACCAAGATGACCGCAATTTCTACAAATTAGTGCGCGGCAAAGTGGCGGTGCTCAAGCAGGGCAAGAAAATCGCCGAAATCACTGAGCCGGGCGAATATTTTGGCGAGATGGCCTGCATTCTCGACGAGCCGCGTTATGCCTCGATCATTTCGGTAGGCCGGAGCAAGGTGAAGAAGTATCCAGGCGACAAGCTGCGGGAACTGCTGGAAAAATACCCTGAGATTGCTCGGCATCTTTTCAAAACGCTGGCCAAGCGGCTGCGCAAGACAGATAACATCGTCATCCAGCTGGCAGGCGGAGGAGCACCCAAACGGCCTGCGCCGCCGACTCCAGGCGCGCGAACTATATGAGCAAAATTTCTGCTTATATCATCGCATGGAATGAGGCCGACAAGATTCGCTCCGCAATCAATTCCGTACTGTGGGCCGACGAAATAGTTTTAGCTGATTCGTTCAGCACGGACGGCACTGCGGAGATTGCCGCTGAATTGGGCGCACGGGTGGTGCAAATCGATTTCAAGGGATTCGGCAATCTCCGCAATCAGGCGATGGCCGCCTGCACGCATAACTGGATCTTTTCTCTTGATGCCGACGAACGCTGCACCCCGGAGGCGCGAGATGAAATGCTGGCGACAGTTGCGCTGCCTAATCCGGCGGATGCGTACTATATTCCCCGACGCAATTTTTTTATGGGCCGCTGGATCAAACACTCCGGTTTTTGGCCGGACTACCGCCAGCCGCAGCTTTTCCGCAAAGGCGCGCTGTGTTTCAAGGGCGACGATCCGGTGCATGAGGAATATGAGATCGTCTCCGCTAAACCTGTCGGATATCTCCAGCAGCCGATCTGGCAGTTTCCCTATAAAAATCTGGAGGAGGTGGCCCGCAAGGCCAACCGTTACTCCACTCTCGGCGCGGAAAAACTCCGCCAGCGCGGACGAAAGGGCGGAATGCTGACAGCCCTCAGCCGGGGGCTTTGGTCGTTCTTCCACATGTACATTCTGAAGAAAGGCATCCTTGACGGCTGGCCTGGTTTGGTCATCGCCATCGGCAACTTTGAGGGCACGTGGTACAAATATGCCAAGCTGCACGAGCTGACCGCTGGGTGGCAGCCGCCGGACTCGCCGCCATTGGGCAGGGACGAAATCGGTAAAAAAGCGCGCTGAAGGGAATCAGATGCGGACGACAGAAACAGCGATGCTGTTGATGGCGAGGCAGTATTCCTTGGCCAGCAGCAGACGCTGCGGCACTGGCAGATAAAAGTAGATTGGACTTAGCATCAGGATATGAACGGCATCACGGAGATTCATTTTTTTCAGCAGCTAACGGCGGTTCAAACTGCATCTGCATAGCAACGCAGTCAGTGATTTTTTCAACCCCGACAGACTGACTCCTCCTTATCAAAGGTATAATTCATCAGGCAGGAAAGTTCAATATTTTTTACCGTCAAAGACGATTTTTCTTGCAATATGACGGCTTCATTGGGATATCGGCTTTTTCTGCAAAAAATCTCCTCCCGCTCTGTTTGATCGCTGTTGACAGTGCCCTCCAAGACGAAACTTCCCTGTCCGGCGAAAATTTAGCTGGCAATCGAAGCCCCCGGCTGAGTATTCACCCCTTTCAAGCCAAGCAGCAATAACCATAAACCAAGCCATTCAGTGCCAAAAAGATTATGTCAGAGAAAGCAGGTAGTTCAACCGGGAAGATCGCCCGCTCTGCTGGCGCAGTCAGCGGCGCGGTGATGTGCAGCCGCGTGCTGGGCCTCGTGCGGGAACAGTTTTTTGCCCACATGTTCGGGGCAGGCTATGCCTATGATGCCTTTGTCGTCGCCTTCCGCATCCCCAACCTGCTCCGTGATTTATTCGGCGAGGGCGCACTGTCCGCTGCCTTTGTCACGGTCTTTTCCGATTACGACACGAACAAAGGTACAGAAGCGACGTGGCGGCTGGCCTCGAATGTCTTGGTCTTTCTCTTGCTACTGCTCAGTGTGCTTGTTCTCGCTGGGATGTTCTTTGCCGAGCCAATCGTCCGTCTGCTGGCCCCAGACTTCGCTGAAGTCTCAGGCAAAGCCCAGCTCACTGCCCTGATGACGCAGATTATGTTTCCTTTCCTCATCCTTGTGGCTTTGGCGGCGGCGGTGATGGGGATGCTTAATACAAAGGGCAAGTTCTTTGTTCCAGCGATGTCCTCGTCCTTTTTCAACCTTGGCTCGATCATCGGCGGTGTGTCGCTGGCTTGGCTGCTGCCCATGTTCGGCCAGCTTCCAATTATCGGCATGGCCTGGGGAACGCTGCTTGGCGGCCTGCTCCAGCTCGTCGTCCAGCTGCCGGAGCTGCACCGCACTGGCTTCCGCTTCGTGCCCCATCTTGACTTGCGCGACCCCGGCCTGCGGCGCATCCTCTGGCTGATGCTGCCCGCGACCATCGGCCTGTCCGCCACTCAGATCAACGTCTTCGTCAATACCAACTTTGCTGCTTCCTGCATGGAAGGTTCGGTGTCTTGGCTGAATTACGCCTTCCGCCTCGTGCAACTCCCCATTGGCGTGTTCGGCGTGGCCTTTTCTATCGCTGCGATGCCGGTGCTGGCTCGTCATGCCGCCCAGAAAGATATCGTCGGCCTGCGGCAGACTTTCTCCTCTTCGCTGGTGATGGTCTTCAGCCTGACTATCCCAGCCACGGTCGGCCTGATTTTGCTCGCCGGGCCGATCATACGCCTGATTTTTGAGCACGGCGCGTTCACTGCCAAAGACACCGCTTTCACCGCCGAAGCCCTGATCTGCTACTCCTGCGGCCTCTTCGCCTATTCAGCGGTCAAGATCATGGTGCCGGTCTTCTATGCTCTCAACGACACCAAGTATCCGGTGATCAGCTCGTTCATGGCCGTGGCAGTCAATATCCTCTTCATCACCCTGACCATTGACACGCTCTCGTTTCGCGCTATTGCCCTTGCCACCTCTTGCTCAATGGTGTTGAACTTCCTTTTTCTCGGCTTTGTCTTGCACCGTAAACTGGCTGGGTTTGCCCTGAAGCAGCTTGCCTTGGGCACGCTCAAGATTATCGCGGCCAGCGGAGCAATGGCACTCGGCCTGTTCGGAATCAAAGCCCTGCTTCAGCCGCTGCTTGCTGGCAGAATTCCCATGCAACTGCTCAGTGTTGGTGTGCTGATCAGCGGTGCGGGCCTGCTCTATGCCGCTGCCCTGCATTTCCTCAAGCTGCCAGAATTTGATGAAATCACCGGCAAGGTGCGGCAGCGGCTGAAAAGATGAAGCCCGTTGCACTCTTCACACCACTGCCTAACTTCTGACTTTTTTCCGCCTGCGGCAAAAAGAAGTTGCTTAATCCTGCAAACAGTGCTACGTATCGTATAAAAATAATAACACCTCAGCGTGAGACTGCGCGCTATTGGCCTGAAGATCATCGAACATGAGCAATTCCACAGGAAAAGAAGTCATCGTCGCGCCGAAAGCAGCAGGCCGTGAAGCGTTGGGGCTGGCTGCCGCCATCTGCGTTATCCTGCTGCTAGCCGGATTGCGCGTGGCCCAAGTCGCGCCGAAAAAAGCTGAAGAAGGTTTTCAAACCTATCAGATGCAGGACATCAAGCTGAAAAATCAGGCTCCAGTGCTGTACCGCTCGCTGCTGGGCGCGGCGGACACCATCACTGGGTTGCGTGAGGAAAACGGGGCATGGCCTGAAATTGCCACATTGCAGCAGGAGAATCTGCCGCCCTTTGCGGCCAAATTTTTGCCTACCGGACTGGGTGGCTTTACGTGGGAACTGCGCCAAGGAGCGAGCTGGGCGGACTACTACGGCACCAACAAGAATACGGCGGCCGAGGAAAAAAAAGGTGCTGATCCGCTGGAAACCAGCTTCATCCTCCGCGTCATCGACCTGCAAGCGGGAAAATATCCCTATCCGCTCGCCAAACAGGAGCAAGGCCAAGAAAATCGTTTTGCCACTCAGATTTGGATCAACCCCAAACTTGCCGACTACCCGGACGGCCCGCCTGCGGAACGTGGCTGGAAATGGGTGATCAGCGGCAATCTGGCGGTGACGGAGCAAATTATTAAATAGACCGGCTGTTCTGCCGGTTTTCTTCTGTTTATTTTCAAGTTAATGGTGAGACGCATGAACAAAGCGGCAAGTTGTCTGGCTGCGGCCTTGGCCTTTCTTCTGTTGAGCCATACGCCGCTTCGAGCTGAGGAAGGCACCTGCAGCCTGAAGATCGGGGCCTCTCTGCATCCATATTATTCATGGGTGAAAAACATTGTCGGCAACGCAGCGGAAGTCACGCCGGTGATTCCGCCAGATGTGGATCCGCACTCCTATCAGCCGACAGCGGCGGACATGGCGAGGCTGGAAGGCTTGAACGCGGTGGTGATCAACAATGTCGGCCACGACGAGTTCATCAAACCGATGCTGAAGGCGGTTGACAACACCAAACTCGTGGTGATTGACACCAGCAAGGGGCTGCCGCTGATTCCTTCGTTCAATGACAAGCATTACGCTTTTGAGGAAAAAGAAGGTGAAACCAAGGTGTCGTACAACAGCCACACCTACATCGCCATCACCGGCGCGATTCAGCAGATGCAGATGATCAACCGCGAGCTGGGCAAGCTTTGTCCAGACCGCGCCGCTGAATTCACCAAGAATCTCCGGGCGTATTCCAGCAAACTGCGTAATATGCTCCACGACACGCTGACCCAGATTGATGGCCTCCATTTGGACAAAGTTCGCATCGCCACAGTGCATGACGGCTATTCGTATTTGTTCCAAGAGCTGGGTATTGAGGTCAGCGCGGTGGTGCAGCCACGACACGGAGTCACGCCCAGCAGCAAACAGCTACAGGACACCATCAAGCGGATCAAGCAGGCCAAGGTGAACGTGCTCTTCGGCGAGCTGGATTACGAAAAGAAATACGTGGACATCATCTTTCAGGAGACCGGCTGCCGTCTGTATGCGCTGTCGCACATTTCCAACGGCGAATACAGCAAGGAGTTTTTTGAGCAGACCATGCAGAAGAATATGGCCACTATTGTCCACGCTCTGGCGGAAGTTTCAGGGAACGGCAAGCAAGTGGCCACTCCGGCTGGCATTCAGGAGGCCATCGGCAAACAGATGCGCGACACTGCCCAGCAGATGCAGCAGAAAATGCAGCAAAATGTCCAAGAAAGCGTGAAGAAGGCGGTGCCAGGAATTCAGCAGCAGCAGATAAATCAGGCTGCGGGCAGACAAGCACAGCAGGTGCAGGGGAAAGTGCAGGAGAATATTCAACAAGCTGTGCCTGAGATGCAGCAGAAGCAAATGCAGAACAGCATGAAGCAGAAGATGGAGAACATCCCGCAGCAGATACAGCAGAAGATGCAGCAAACTGTGCCTGATATCCAGAAAAAGCAGATGAGCGACCGGATGTCGCAGGTGCAGGAAAGCGTGAAGCAGAATGTGCCAACCGCGCCCGCTCCGGCGGCTGAACCGCAGGCCAAACCGTGATCGCCGCTGTTCAACCCAATCTCTTGGAGGTCACAGATTTATCTGTGACTCTCCGGGGAAACCGGATACTTGAGCAGATCAGTCTGGCGGTGAAAAAAGGGCATATTCATGCCCTGACCGGCCCCAACGGCGCGGGCAAAACCACTCTGATGCGCAGCGTCATGGGCGGAATGCCGCATCAGGGCACGATCCGCTTCCTCTTTCGGGATAGCTGTCGGCTTGGTTACGTGCCGCAGTTTCTGGAGTTTGATCACTCCGTGCCGATCACGGTCTTTGACTTCCTCTTCCTGATGCTGAAGCGAGTGCCGGTCTTTCTCGGCCGCCGCCGGGCGATGCGGGAGCGGATCACGGCAATTCTCGCCGCGACCAACTGCGCCCACCTGATTGACCGCTGCGTGGGCCAGCTTTCTGGCGGCGAATTCCGTCGGGTGCTGCTCGCGCAGGCACTGGAGCCAAAGCCGGAGCTGCTGCTGCTCGATGAACCCGCCAGCAACATTGACGAAGTGGGCATCCGCCAATTCGAGGAAATGCTGATCAGCCTGCGCGACCAGCACGGCATCACCATCCTGATGGTCAGCCACAGCTTGGACATGATCAGCCGCGTCGCCGACCGGGTCACGGCCATTAACCGCAGCATCTTCTACGACGGCAGCCCTGATGGCCTGACGCATTTCGACTTGCAGCAGCAGTATAAAATCTTGGGCTGATCTTTCATGGAACCCATCTACACGCTCTTCAAAAGCTGTACCGCCGCAGGTTGGCTGCCTTCGATCTTTGAGCACGCCTTTATGGTGCGCGGCCTGCTTGCGGCCCTGATCATCGGCCCGCTGCTTGGCGCGGTCGGCACGGTGGTGGTGACGAAGAAGCTCTCTTTCTTCACCCAGACCATCGGCAATGCAGCCATGAGCGGCGTTGCCCTTGGCCTGCTCTTCGGCGAGCCTGCCGACAGCACCTACGCCGGGTTGTACGGCTTCTGCCTGATCGTCGCCTTGCTGATGACCTTTGTTAAGAACCGCACCAGCTTGGCTAATGACACCATCATCGGCGTGGTGCTGGCGCAGACGCTTGGCCTTGGCATCATCCTGATGATCGTGGTGACCAACCAGTTCAATATCCATCAGGTGGAAGGCATCCTTTTTGGCAGCCTGATCACGCTGACCGACAACGACCTGATTGTCCTTGCCATCACCGCGTTGGCGGCTGGACTGCTCTTCACCTGCACCTTCAACCAGTTCATGCTGTCCAGCTTCAACAAGACCTTGGCCAAGGCGCGGGGCCTGTCACCGGTTTTCTTGGAATACTTCTTTGTTGTCCTGATGACCGCTGTGGTGGTCGCCAGCCTCAAGCTGATCGGCTCGCTGCTGGTACTGGTGCTGATCGTGGTGCCTGCCGCAGGCGCGCAGTTGATTAGCTCCAACCTTCGCCGCTTTGTCTGGCTGAGTATGCTCTTCTCCACGGTCAGTACCGTGCTGGGCCTGCTCCTCTCCGGCATCCTGCCCGTACCGAGCGGCGCAGTGATCGCGGTGGTGTCGAGCCTGCTCTTTTACGCGGCCCTGCTCCTGCGGCCCCTGCTGGCCAAGGGCGGGCCGAATCAGGGCGAGATCTGAACTCAATGCGGCAGCCGCTCCTGCCGCTCTTGGCATTCACCATCAACATAGGAAGAGTATCATGCGCACGATGTTCACAAAGTCAGCCTCTGTCCTTGCCACCTCCATGCTGCTGCTCGCTGGGGCCGCATCCCACGTCCATGCTCACGCCACCAACCTCTGGTGCTACATCGAAAAGGGGAAGGTCTATGTGGAAGGCTCATTCATGGGTGGCAAAGCGGTGCAGAAAGGCCAGGTAGTTGTGGTCAACGAAAAAGGCGACAAGGTGTTGGAAGGCGTGACTGACAAAGACGGCAAATACAGCTTTGCGCCGCCATACAAGGGCAAGATGACCATCCTGCTGCGGGTGGACAAAGCGCATGATGCAGACTTTGAGCTGACGGAGCAGGACTTCAAGGATGCGGAAGCTGAAGAGGGGAAGGCTCCTGCACAACCGGAGAAGTGAGGCGAACCGCCTCATTGTCTGGGCGGACGTTGTCTTTCATACAAGCAGGAGAGGGGATTGTCCTGCCCATTTTTATGCAATCAACAGAACGGAGAAGAGAACGATGAGAAACACTGTTCAAACCATCACAGTCTTGAGCGCAGCCCTGCTGCTTGGCGCATCGGCGGCTTCAGCCTTGGAACTCAAGTCAGGCAACGACAAGGTGAAGGTCAATCTCTACGGTGAGGTCAACCGCGCGGTGATGTATGCTGATGACGGCCATCAGGACAAGTTCTTCCATATTGACAACACCAACTCAGAAACCAAAATAGGCTTGGCTGGAGCGGTTGCCGCTGCTGATGATCTGACCGTTGGCAGCACCATTCAGTTGAAATGGCAATCAAATCCTTCCGAGCAGGTGTCCATGACGGAAGAGACCATTGCCGGTGCGTTTGCAGAAGATATCATCGAGCTGTTCTTTGATTTCAAGAACGCAGGCAAACTCTCTGTCGGCCAAGGCAGCATGGCCTCTGACGGTGCTTCGGAAGTGGACTTGTCCGGCACAGACATTGTCGGCAAATCGGGCGTGGCCAAGATCGGCGGCGGCTTGGAGTTTTATGACGCGGCTTCTGGCGGATATGGCAAGAACGATGGCGAGGTGGTGAGCGGAGTCTTCAGTCGGCGTTGCTGCTGGGATGCCTTCAACCGCATCACATCAGATGGCTTAGGAAAAATAAACAGAGTGCGCTACGATACGCCTACTTTTGCCGGGTTCTCTATAGCCGCTGCGGCAGGCGCGGAAGACAGCACGGATGTCGCCCTGAATTATTCCGGCGAGTTCAGCGGCAATCAGCTGAACGCCGTAGCTGCTTGGGGCAATCCCGGCGGCGACAGCGAGTATGCCCAGATCAACGCCTCAGCCTCGTTGTTACTCAACTTTGGCCTGAATCTCACTGCGGGTTTTGGAACCCACGACATGGACGAGCTGCCTGCCAAGGGTGATGATCCGGTATTCACCTACGGCAAGGTCGGCTGGAAGTGCGATCAGCTTTTCTCGGTCGGCACAACAGCTGTTTCTGTTGATTACGGCATCTATAAGAACGGCACTGCGCTGGATGTTGATCAGAAAGGAACAGCAACCGGGGTGCAGTTTGTGCAGGAGCTGACCGCGTACAGCTCCCAACTCTATGCGGGCTGGCGCATGTTCTCCTTGGAGGACAACACAAAGGCGGACTATAAGGATATTTCTCTGGTGATGACCGGAGCGCGGATCACGTTCTAAGAGCGTTTGTCACGGCAGGCCGCCGGAAACAGGACACTGGCACGTTACTGCTGAACTTGCCAGTGTCTTCCGTCAGTCCCTACCTCGCCCAGTTCAGCTACCTTCGCTTTTCTACGCCGTCTCCACCCGCAGCACATCCACAATTCTCCCGCCGTAGTCATTGCGGATTATCTCCTTCAATGCCGCATACGCATTCACCCGGACGTTCAGACTGCTCACAGCCGAGCCAGCAAAGCCTTGCAGGGTGACGGCCCCATTCGCGGTGACTTTCACCTCTGCACCTGCTGCGCCACCCTCTTTCATATCCAATAAACTGAAGAGCAACGCATCATTGCGCACGTCAAACACTGCTTGGATGCGCAGCGTCTCATTTGCCGATACGCTGCCGCCGGTGACGCTGACATGCGGGCTGCTCTCCTTGCCGGTGAGAATGCCGACTTCCGGCGGATTCGGGTGGCCCATCTTGGTCAAGGTCAGCGGTGTGCGCAGCATCCGTCCATAGCTGCCGGTGCGCAGGGTGCCGTGCTCGCTGTAGCGGGTGCTGACCGACACCGTGTACTCGTTGTTCCACGAATGCGCCTGCGCTGGAATCGTCGGCATCAGCAGAATCTCGCTCGTCTCGACGCGGACAAAACGGCTCTGCGCCGCGCTGCCGCTCTGTGTGCCTTCAAGCACGCAGCCGCCGCTGTCCGGCGCGGTCTGGTCAAAAGCAAGGTTGTGCTGCCGGTCAGCAGCAGCACGCCGTCCGGGTTGAGCACATTCTTCAGTCCCAGCACGGTATCCTGCGCGGTGCTGATCAGCGGCAGCTTTTTCTCCTCCGGCAGACGTTCGGCCTGCCCATTCTGGCACAGGAATTCGACAAAGGGTGGCAGCGGGTCGTCCGGGCTGACGCTGCTCTGGCCGACGGACGGAAGGCTGGTTCGTTGCACGAAACGTTCTGCTGCCAGTTTCTGTCTGCATTGCTCCTCCTTGTGCTGATAAGTTCGCGCAATTCTGCATCTTGCTGCTGATCAGCCAGCATACGGAGCGCGGCCCTGGCTGTCAAGAGGAAAGACGGCAGACTCGAACGTATATAAGTCCGTAAGACTTACCTGCGTATGTCCGCCGGACTTACGTATATAAGTCTTCGGGACTAACGAAGGTAAGTCTGGGGGGCTTATGTGTGTTGGTGGGAAGGTTAGGCGGGCAAGCCGGGGAGGAGAATAAAAACAATATAAAGCAGGAAGAATGTTCTACTTTGTAAGTAGATTATTCACCTGTAATAATACCTTTTTAAATAATCAGAAAATGCCTTGCAAAATAATCATTAAAAATACTTAACGGATTTTTCTTACTTGGATGAGGAATGGAATAAAGAAGTATTTTGTTAGGATTAACTAATCCGCTCATGCTTTGATCATCTTTTGCAATCATAGTTATTTCTTTCCATAGATATTCTTTGTACGACTCATTTTCACAATGAATTTTGTGATAAATTGCGTTAAATGCTTCTGCTCCTAACGTTAGGACAACTTTTAAGTTGTCAAACATAGATATTTCTTCTTTCAGAAAGTGGCTGCAATTCTTTTTAACTTCGCGCTTTGAAGAGCAGCATTTTGTTTGATGTGTCCAGTAAATTTTACTGGCACGAGCTGCAATTAGGTGTTTCATCTCATCGCCGAATAATTCTTGTAAAAATGATACCATATCTGACTTCAATTCACCGTTGACTGCTTTTGAGATTCCTTCGCAAGAGATATTCGGCTGCTCTGTTACTATTAGCACTTCAACACCAGATGGATCATAGCAATCAAAATATACCGGTGCCGCTTCTTTGTCCTTAAACTCACACGTCTTGCAGTCTAAGATAGATAGCCGCAGTTCTTTGAACTTATCTATACGATTCATTGATTCCTCCAATGTAAAATATTGAGTGACAACAGTTCCGTCCTCTTGCCGCACTCTCACTGTATGCCCCTGCTGATATGCCTGAGCATACTTGCCGCTGAATATCATGGGAAGATATCAGCCAGATCAACAGAAAGCCCTGCCAGCAGCACAGACTGCACCGCGCCTTCGCCTTCAGCTTCCTGCCGCAGTTGAAATTTGCTGCCGCTGCTGACGAAAACCTCCACGCTCTTCCGCTCAGGATCAATAATCCAGTATTCCTGCACACCAGCCTGCTCATAAGCCCGGAACTTTGTCCGCAGATCATGATACGCTGATGATGGCGACAGGACTTCCGCAACCAGATCAGGCGGTCCTTCAATCATCCGCTCGCCGATCAAACAGGCTTTCTCTTTGCTTATAAAGAGAATGTCGGGCTGGAAGATGCTGCGTTCATTCAGCCGGACATCAATTGGCGAGGCGAACACCTGACCAAGGCTGGCTGCTTCAACAAACTGTTGCAGCTTCGCATAGAAATGCCCGACGATATATTGGTGCAACGGAATCGGTGCTGGACTCATAATGATTTCTCCGGCAATAAGTTGACAAGCTGTGCCTTCGGGCAGAGCGAGAAAGCGTTCCAGCGCGGACTGACGCTGCTCTGGCCGACGGACGGAAGGCTGGTTCGTTGCACGAAGCGTTCTGCTGCCAGTTTCTGTCTGCATTGCTCCTCCTTGTGCTGATAAGTTCGCGCAGTTCTGCATCTTGCTTGCTGATCAGCCAGCATACGGAACGCGGCTGGATTTGTCAAGAACAGAGGCGGCTGCCCCCATCTGCCGCTGCCAGCCGTTCCACAGCTCACGGGAAAAATGCGGCTCCGCTGATGGCGCAGTCTTCGGCAAAGCCGTTCATCAGGTTCATGTTCTGCACTGCCTGGCCGGACGCGCCCTTGGCGATGTTGTCAATCGCAGACATGACAATCACCCGCCCGGTTCTTGGGTCGCATTTCACGCCGATGTCGCAGCAGTTGCTGCCGCGCACATGCTGGGTGGCCGGGAAGGTTCCGGCAGGGCAGACGCGTACAAAGCTCTCGTCTTTGTACGTGCTTTCGTACAAGGCCTGAATGTCCTGCTCGCTGACTGCGCTGCTCAATGTGGCGTAGATGGTGCTGAGAATGCCGCGTGAAATCGGCAGCAAATGTGGGGTGAAGGAGATCGTCACCGCGCTTCCGGCTAGCACGGAAAGCTCCTGCTCAATCTCCGGGATATGGCGGTGCGCGCCGCCGACCTTGTATGGCCGGAAGCCGTCCGCCACTTCGCAATACAGGGTGTCCACATTGGCAGAGCGGCCTGCGCCGGACGTGCCTGATTTGGAGTCAATGATCAGCGTGGCCGGGTCAATCAGCTTCTCGCGCAGCAGCGGGGCAAGACCAAGAATGATCGAGGTGGGATAACAGCCAGGATTGGCGACTAGGCGGGCCTTGCGCACTTGCTCGCGGTACAGCTCCGGCAGACCATAGACCGCCTCGGCGATCAGCTCCGGGCAGCTGTGCGGCTGATACCACTGCTCATACACAGCGGCATCGCGGATGCGGAAATCCGCGCTCAGATCAACCACCTTCTTGCCAGCGGCCAAAAGCGTCGGCACCAAGGCCATCGCGGTCTTGTGCGGCACTGCGGCAAAGAAGAAGTCGGCGCGGTCGGCAAGCTGCTCCGGGGCAAGGTCTTCGCAAAGTAAATTCACCCGCTTGCGCAGGTTGGGGAAAACAGCGGACAGCGGCTTGCCCGCATATTGGCGCGAGGTAGCCACGGTCAGCTTGACTTCAGGATGGATCGAGAGAATACGGGCCAGTTCAACGCCGGTGTAGCCGGAGGCCCCGATGATGCCAACGTTCAGCATGATGGTTGAGTAATTTAGAAAAAATGGGGAGCTGCGCTGTTCGCAGTCATGATCACTGTTCCGCAGGTTTCCTATCGCACTGCTCCTGCGCCGCGTGCAGCATTCGGAACAGCTCGCGGCTGTGGCGTGGGTTACGGCTCTGAGCAAAGAAGAAAGCAAGACGGGCCAGTTCATTAGCATCCGCAGCAGGCAGTTGTTCTGCAATTTCTATAGCCAGCTCAGAATGCCAGTTTTCGGTGAATTCCTCGTGCTGTTCCTTTGCCTGCTGTCGGGCGGCAATCGCCTCCTCAATCAGGGCATCACGCAGATGCTCCAGCTCGTGCTGCCGCTTCTTGCGCAGAAGAGAGGTGCCTTTACGCTCTGACAAAAACTGATAAAGCGCGTCCGGCGATTCCTCCTCGCGCAGCAGCTTGGTGATATGTTTGAGCTGCCGTTTCCGGTTGCTGTCATGGTTGAGACCAGCGGCCTCTTTCAGCAACGAGCGTACCTCTTCGTCCGCAGGCAGCTGGTCTATCGCCGCAGCAGGCAAAGCGGCCAGCTCCTCGGTCAGCTCCTCAAGCTGCTTGATTCTCCGTTTCTGCTCCGACCTGCTCAGTTCCATCTGCTCATGCCTGCCTGTTGTTGCGAATTTGACGTGCGGCTCAGAACCAAAACTCTGGATACCGCCGATTTTTAGGAATGTTGTTGACCAGCTCAAGAAGGTTTTCGTGCTACACCATCTGCCCCCTTCATCTTGGCAAAATATCTGCTGACAGCCTGCTTCATGATGCCTCCTGCTGATTGAATTTCACCTGTCTGGCCCGCAGCAGCGCAGCCGCTTTGTCCCAAATCCGGTCCGCAGTTTCCTCTTTGGAGAGCAAATCCAGCGTTTCTGTGCTGTCCAAGGTGATGAGGGTGACTTGATTGGTGTCCACGTCAAAACCGGTGCTGCTGCCAAGGATGTCGTTAACCACAATCAGGTCAGCCTTTTTCGCCAGCAGCTTACGTCGGCCTTCTGCCTCATGATTGCCGCTCTCCGCTGCAAAGCCGATCAGGAGCTGATCCGCGCGGCGGCTGCGGCCCAGCGTGGCAAGGATGTCCGGGTTGGCAGCCAGTGCCAACAGCGGTTCCACGGCTGTTTTTTTGATCTTCTGGGCAGAGAAGGCGGCGGCCCGGAAATCTGCTACAGCGGCGGCCTTGACCACAATCGAAGCCGTTTGCGCGCATTTGCTGACCGCTTCCGCCATTTCCAAGGCAGTTTCGACCCGCACCAGCGTCACGCCCGGTGGCGGCTCCAAGGCGACTGGGCCGGAAATCAACGTGACCGCCGCACCGCGCCGTTTCGCTGTCCGCGCTAAGGCATAGCCCATCTTGCCGCTGGAGCGGTTGCTGAGGAAACGAGCCGGATCAAGCGGTTCCCGTGTTGGCCCGGCAGTGATCAGCACTTGCTGTCCGGTCATGTCCTGCGCGGTCAGCAGGCCGAGCAGCATTTCGCGCACGCTGTCCCATTCAGCCAATCGGCCTGCACCCTCTTCCCCGCAGGCAAGCCGTCCGCATTCCGGTTCAGCCACGGCATAACCGAACCCGCGCAACGTCGCCAGATTTTTTTGCGTGGCCGGATGCGCCAGCATTTTGGAATTCATCGCCGGACAGACCAGCACAGGCACAGTGCAGGCCAGCACAGAAGCAGAAAGCAAGTCGTCTGCCATGCCGTGCGCCAAGCGGGCAATGGCCTGCGCGGTCGTCGGCGCGATCAGCACTGCATCCGTCGCTGTTGGCAGGGCAATGTGAGCCATGCCTTCTTCCCACATGTCGCTGTGCACCGGACGGCCAGACAGGGCAGCAAAGGTAAGCGGGGTGACAAAACGGGTCGCGGCGGCGGTCATGACCACCGTCACTTCAGCCCCTTCTTTGGTCAGCGCGCTCACCCAGCCTGCGGCCTTGAAGGCGGCGATGGAACCGCAAACCCCGAAAAGGATTTTCTTGCTCCGCAGGGAGGAAGGCATGGCCGTCTCAGTACGGCAAATCGTTTTGCTGCATGGGCTGCACATCCTGCTGCTGCGGCATACTGGGCATGGGCGGAATCTTGTTCTGCCGCCGTGCCGCCTCGCCGCCAGCCGGTTCGCCAAAGGGATTCAGCTTGACTGATGCGCTTTTATCAATGGTCACATAGAGCGTGAGACCAGCTTTGCCAAGGCTGCCTTCAGAAATGATCATCATGCAGGTTTTGTGCGGTTTGACAAAGGCGAACATGATGTCGGTTGAAGCCGCCTCGCCGACCAGCTTCCATTTCGCATCCTGCATCGCGCTGAGCATGAAGTCCTTCAGCGACATGGCCTCAACCTTGCCGGTGTAATGCCAGACTCCGCCGTGAAAGGACTCGGTCTTGATTGCCATTGATTTAGTGCGGTCCCATTCCATTTCCGCAGGCATCATGATATCCTGAATGTCGTCAGCGAAATTGGGGATCGGCGGCAGGCCGCTGAAATCACTCCGCATGGATGTGTCAGGAAAGACGCAGCCTGACAGCAGCAGCACAGTAGTGCTAAAGGCGAAAAGCAAGTTTTTCACAGGCAAGGGGCATTTTTTCATGGGGCGGTTCCTCCAAATTCGTGTAAGATAAATGTTTCCAATGGCTGCCGCTGAGACTGCTGGCTGCGGTGCCGGGGATAGCCAAAAGCAAGCAGGGCGGCCAGCTCGTATCGTCCACTCAGTCCAAGCACCGCGTTCACTTGCTCCTTGTTTGCCAGAATCTGGCCCAGCCAGACCGCTCCCAGCTCTAACTCATGTGCGGTCAAGAGCATATTCTGGATGCAGGCACCGACGGCCTGATGATCTTTGACCCGATCATACATCTTTTCCTGATCAAGGTAAACGGCAATCAGGGCCGGAGCCGCCTTGACAATATGGGCGTAATGGGTTAGAGCGGCAAGCTGCGCGCGGATTTCTTCGTCGCAGATGATCACGAAACGCCATGGCTGGTTGTTGAGGCCGGACGGTGCCCAGATGCCCGCGCTGATGATTTGTTCCAGCAGGTCGGACTGCACGGGCTGATCGGTGAATTCACGAATACTGCGCCGGTTTCGGATTGCGTTTTGAACTGGCTGTTCCATAGAAATTGCTGCGGGTTGAAGTTGGCACGGCACCGCCAGTTTATCAGCTTGTTTCTGCACAAGCAACGAAAACACCATCGTTTCCGCCTGCCGCAACCAGCACACGCGCAAGACGCAGTGCTGCGGCACAGGTAATTTTTTCAAGCTGGAGAACAGCGATGACACCCATTACACTTTTTCCCGGATGCCGCCTCGTTGACACCCACTGTCATTTAGATATGGCCGATTATCAGGTTGATCTGGCTGAGGTTATCGCCGCCGCCCGCCAGCTCGGCGTGACTCGCATCATCACTATCGGCATTGATCTGGCCAGCTCGCGCCGGGCGGTTGAGTTGGCCGTACAGCACGAAGGCGTATATGCCGCCGTCGGCATTCACCCCCATGATGCTGATAACGCGGATGAAGAGGTGTTTCGCCAGCTTTGCGAATTGGCTGCCGCACCCAAGGTGGTTGGCTTCGGCGAGATCGGTCTTGATTACGCCAAAAATTATTCGTCAAAAGAGGCGCAGCTCCGCGTCTTCAACCGTCAGCTCGATCTGGCCAAAAAACTTGCTCTACCGCTGATCATCCACGACCGCGATGCGCACGACGACTGCCTGCGTCTGCTGCGAGAAAAAGGGCCGTTCCCGCGCGGCGGCGTGATGCACTGTTTTTCCGGCGACAGCAAACTGGCCCAGCAGGTGCTGGAGTTGGGCTTTTATCTGTCCATTCCGGGTATTGTCACCTTTCCCAAGGCGGAGATGTTGCGGCAGGTGGTGCGTGAGCTGCCGCCAGACCGGCTACTGCTGGAGACCGACGGCCCGTTCCTCGCACCGGTGCCATTCCGGGGCAAATGCTGCCGCCCAGAGCATCTGCTGCACACCGCCGCGACCGTGGCAGACCTGCAAGGCATATCCTTGGTTGAACTTGCCCACCAGAGCACTCTGAACGCAGAAAAATTGTTTTCTTTACCAGCATGATCTGCGATAATCTGGAACATATTCGGGCGGCTGTCCGAGAAACGGCTCTGCGTTGCGGCAGAAAGCCGGATTCAATCAAGATTGTGGCCGTGTCCAAGCATGTGTCCGCCGCGAGGCTGACAGAGGCGCAAACGTGCGGCCAAACTGTCTTTGGCGAGAATTACCTGCAAGAGGCAGCAGGCAAGATCAGCCAATTGTCCAGTTCACTGGAATGGCATTGTATCGGCCACTTGCAGAGCAATAAAGTCGCGACTGCCGCCGAGCTGTTTCAGGTCATTCAGACTGTTGACCGGCTGAAAATCGCCGCTGCTTTGAACACGCACGCCGAGCGGCTGGACAAACAACTGGACGTGCTGGTGCAGGTCAATGTAGGCCGAGAGCCGCAAAAATCCGGTGTGCTGCCGGAAGAGGCTGAATCACTGCTCCGATCGATGCAGTCGCTGGCCAGCCTGCGCGTCCGAGGGCTGATGACCATGCCGCCTCTGGGTTGCGAGCCGAAGGAAAGCCGCCCGTGGTTCCGCGCCCTGAAACAGCTTTCCGTGCAGATAGTTGAGAAAGGGCTGTTTCACGATAACAGTGCTGTTGAACTGTCAATGGGTTTATCGGGAGATTTTGTTGTCGCGATTGAAGAAGGGGCGACGATGATCCGCATCGGCACAGCAATTTTTGGCGAGAGAACGCAGCAGTAGTCTGAGACTATCTCAAAATAAAAGGAAGATAATGAAAATAGCAATGATCGGCACTGGCTACGTCGGCCTTGTCACCGGAACCTGCCTTGCTGAATTTGGTCACGATGTAGTCTGTGTTGATAAGATCGAGGAAAAAATAACCCGCTTGCGGCAAGGGCAGATTCCGATCTATGAGCCGGGCTTGGATGTGATGGTGGCCAAAAATGTGGCCGAGGGACGGCTGCGCTTTACCACCAACTTGGAAGAAGCGGTGCCGGAGGCGGAGGCAGTCTTCATCGCTGTCGGCACGCCGTCTTCCCGGCGCGGCGACGGCTACGCCGACCTGAGCTACATCTATGCGGCAGCCAAGGAAATCGCTCCCTGTCTGCGCAGCTACACTGTGATTGTGGACAAAAGCACCGTGCCGGTGGGAACAGCCCGGCAGGTGGCCCGCATCATCCGCGAGGCGAATCCTCAAGCCGATTTTGACGTGGCCTCCAATCCCGAATTCCTCCGCGAAGGCGCGGCCATCGCCGACTTCATGCGCCCAGACCGGGTGGTGATCGGCGTGGAGTCTGAGCGGTCTGAGCAGGTGCTGCGGGATATCTACAAGCCGCTGTTTTTACGGGAAACACCGATCGTCAGCACCAGCATTGAGACCGCCGAGCTGATCAAATACGCGGCCAATGCCTTCTTGGCCGTGAAGATCAGCTTTATCAACGAAATCGCCGCAGTCTGTGAGGCGGTCGGTGCGGATGTGGCCTCGCTGGCCAAAGGCATCGGCATGGATGGCAGAATCGGCGGCAAGTTCCTTCATCCCGGCCCTGGCTATGGCGGTTCCTGCTTCCCAAAGGACACACTGGCACTGATGCGCTTGGTGCAGGAATACGGCGAGAGCCTGCGGATTGTCGAGGCGGCGGTGGAAGTCAACGCGGCTCAAAAGGCACGGATGGTCAAAAAGATCCGAGATGCAGTCGGCGGCAATGAGAACGGCAAGACCATTGCGGTGTTAGGTTTGACCTTCAAGCCTGAGACCGATGACATGCGTGATGCTCCGGCCATCAGCATTTTGCCCGCTTTGCTCGAGAAGGGGGCAAAAATCAAGGCGCATGACCCGAAAGGCATGACCGAAGCACAAAAATATTTGCCCGAAGGCATTGATTATACGGACAGTGCTTACGCAGCCTGTGAAGAGGCGGACGCAGTGGTGCTGATGACTGAATGGAATCAGTACCGCGCTCTTGATTTGAGCCGAGTGAAAAATGTGATGCGTGAGCCGGTTTTTATCGACCTGCGCAATGTCTATGAACCTGCGGCAATGAAAGCACAAGGCTTTCGCTACATAGGTGTGGGAAGGAAGTGAGAAAAGAAGGCAGCAGGGGCTGTTGACAGATTGCCCCTGCTGTACTTTTGACCAGTTATTTCTTCTTCGCCCCGGAAGCGCGCTTGGCGGCTTTCAGCGGGTTGATTTTGACCGTAATCACTTTGATCTCCGGTTTGGCGTGTGTGGCCAAGTTGCAGAAGCCCAAACGCCATTTTGATGATGGCTTCATGAAGGTGCCGCAATACTGACTGCTGTTCTCCTCGACAACGCGGTCGCAGCCGCTGCACTTCTCAATGATCGGCTGAAAGCCGCCGGAGCTGTATTTTCCTGCGCTGCTGGTCTGCATTCTGCGAACCTCCTGAAAAAATATGATGTTTTCCTTGAACTGGAAAGAAATCTTGCATACAATGAAACTCATGCGAAGCTGCCATTTTATAAATGGTATTGCGCCCGCTGTCAACTGATTATCTGGTGTTTCCGGCGGAAAAATATCACTGTGGAGTCTGAACGATGCCTGTTTACGTCTGGAAAGGGAAAAATTCCCTCGGCAACAAAATCAAGGGCGAAATCGAAGCGGTGAATGAGGCGGGGGGGCTTGCGCAGCTCAAGCGTCTGCGCATTCAGAACCCGACAGTGAAGGAAAAGCCCAACGACATGTTTGCCAATGTGGCCTTCATGCAGCCGAAGGTCACAGGCAAAGATCTTGTCATTTTTACCCGCCAGCTCTCCACGATGATTGATGCTGGCCTGCCCTTGGTGCAGAGCCTACAGATTCTCTCCAAGCAGCAGGACAACCCAACCTTCAAGCGGGCACTGACGGAGATTGTCACCGATGTTGAGACGGGTACCACGCTTGCCGACGGTATGCGCAAGCATCCGAAAATTTTTGATTCCCTCTTCGCCAACATGATTGAAGCGGGCGAGCTGGGCGGCATTTTGGACACCATTCTGTCAAGGCTGGCGGCATTTAAAGAAAAATCAATGGCGTTGACGAAAAAAATCAAAGGTGCCATGACCTATCCGGTGATTTGTCTTGGCATCTCCATCCTGATTTTGTCCGTCATTCTAATCTTCGTCATTCCTGTTTTTCAAGAGATGTTCAAAAGTATGGGCGGCGCACTGCCAGGCCCAACGCAAATCGTCGTTAATCTCAGCGAGTTCGTCAAGCACAACTTTCTTTACATGATTTTTGCTGCGTGGCTGGCCAGCTTTGCTTTCAAAAAATACTACAACACGGAAAAAGGACATATTCAAGTCGATGGCTTGCTGCTCCATGCGCCGGTGGCCGGGCCTCTGATCCGCAAGGTTGCGGTGGCCAAATTCACCCGCACCCTCAGCACCATGCTGGAGAGCGGCGTGCCGATCCTTGACGCTCTCCAAGTTGTAGCCAAAACCGCAGGAAACAAGGTTATTGAGCAAGCCGTGTTCCATGTCGCCAGCTCCATCGCTGAAGGTCGCCCTATTGCCGAGCCGCTCGAGGAGTCAGGCGTTTTTCCATCCATGGTCGTGCAGATGATCAATGTCGGTGAGTCAGTCGGCGCACTCGACGCAATGCTGTCTAAGATAGCCGATTTCTATGACGAAGAGGTGGATCAGGCCGTGGAAAACCTTACCGCCATGATTGAACCGTTCATGATGGTTTTTCTTGGCGGAATGATCGGCGGTCTCGTTGTCGCCATGTACCTGCCCATCTTCACTATGGGCAAGAACATCTGAAAATGCAGCGAAAGAAAGGGTATCCTGTCAGTGTTGATACTCATTGACATTGCTGCCAGCTTTCATTGCGGTTATACTCTGTCAAACAGGCAAATAAAGACCAACAGCGAGGAAGAACAATGACTCTGACAAAAGCAAATCTGATTCAAGCAGTCTATAAAAAGCATCCTGGCTTGAGCAAAACGCAAGCTGCCGCATCGGTGGAGACCTTCATTCAATTAGTCAAGGAGTCCTTGATTAAAGGCGAAGACCTTCTCCTCAGTGGCTTTGGCAAGTTTAATGTCAAAGACAAAAAGCCTCGGCGCGGGCGCAATCCCCAGACTGGTGACGAGCTGATTCTGGATGCCCGGCGGGTGGTGACGTTTAAGCCGTCCGGGATACTGCGCAGCAAGATCAACCGATGACGGAAGACCGGAACGCCGGTCTATCTCTCACCGCTGGATGTTTCCCCCTTGCGAAGGACTGTCGTCGTTCTTTGCAAGGGGTTCTTTTATTATCCTCCCTTGCAATACGATGTCATCACCCAGTTTTTCAGCAGCGGTCTCTGTCAGCCGCGCAGTGAGCGGCGCATCGCCGGTCAGCAGCGGTGTTCCTGCCTCGCCAATAAAACAGGGTGCGACGAAGAGACACGCCTGATCAGCTAAGCCCGCCCGCAGCAAAGCTCCATGCACCACCGCGCCGCCTTCAACCAGCACCGAGGTGATATCGGCTTGTCCCAAACGGCGCAACACCTGATGTAAGCCAAGCCGTCCGTTTTGATCCGCAGCAACTCGTTGAATGATTGCGCCTCGCGCCTCCAAATCCTGCTGACGCTTGACGGGGGCATCGTTTGCGCAAAATATCCAGGTCTGCGCTGCCGACTGCTGCCGCAGCATCGCAGCATCAGGCGGCAGGCGGAGCTGGCTGTCCAAAATCACCCGCAGCGGATCTCGCCCCTGCTCCAGTCGGCAGGTCAACGCAGGGTCATCAATCAGCGCAGTGCCAATGCCGATCAGGATGGCATCCAGCTCATTGCGCAGCTCATGCACCCGCCGCTGCGATTCCGGCCCGGTGATCGCCCCTCCTTGCCCGCGCGCCCGGCTGATCCTGCCGTCCAGACTCATGCCCGCCTTCATCACCACCCACGGCAGGCCGGTTGTTGAATGCTTGATGAAGGGATAGTTGATCTGACGGCACTCCTGCTCCAAGATGCCTGTCACAACCTCTATGCCATGCTCTTGGAGAAACTGGGCACCGCCCGCAGCCACTGGATTGGGATCCGCCATGCCGATCACCACCCGCCGAAATCCAGCAGCCAAGACCGCTTGGCTGCACGGCGGGGTTCTGCCCGTGTGATTGCATGGCTCCAGCGTGACATACAGGGTTGCGCCGCTACAGGCCGCAGCTCCCGCATTGGCGATGGCGTTGATCTCGGCGTGCGGCATTCCCGCTTTCTGATGCCAGCCTGCGCCGACCTGCCGTCCGTCTCGGACGATCACCGCGCCGACGCAGGGATTAGGCGCAGTCCGGCCTTTGCCTTTCTTCGCCTGTTCCAGAGCTGCCCGCATGTGCTCAACATCACACTGCTTCGCTTCGTCGTCCTTCACAGTTCCTCCTTCAAGCTCCGCTGAAACAGCTCCTGCACCGCCGCCCGGCAGGGTTTGCCCTCATACAGAATCTGATACACCTGCTCCAAGATGGGCATCTCCACTCCGGCCTGAGTGGCTAACCGCCAGCAGGACTTGGCCGTGCGCACACCTTCTGCCACCATCGTCATCTCAGCAAGGGCTTGGGGCAACGTGCGGCCTTCGCCCAGCTTCAAGCCGACAGTGCGGTTGCGGCTCAGGCTGCCGGTGCAGGTCAGCACCAAATCGCCCAGCCCACCGAGACCGGAAAAGGTGAGTGGATTGGCCCCTAAGGCCGTGCCAAGGCGGCTGATTTCCGCCAGTCCACGGGTGATCAAAGCTGCTCTGGCATTGAGGCCGCAACCCAGTCCGTCGGCTATGCCTGCGGCAATGGCAATGACGTTCTTCATTGCGGCGGAGATCTCCAACCCAATGATGTCCGTGCTGGTATAGACCCGGAAGGACGGGGTGGAAAAAAGCTGCTGCGCTGCCTGGGCCGCCTCCAGATCAGCGCAGCCGATGGTGACCGCTGTAGGCTGTCCGGCAGCCACCTCGTCGGCAAAGCTGGGGCCGCTGAGAACACTGATGAACAACCGATGTTGCCGCTGAATGTTGGCAAGCTCCGCGTTCATGATCTGACACATGGTCTGGCCGCTTTCGATCTCAATGCCCTTGACCGCCGAGACTAGCAGCGCGCCGTCCTGAAGCAGGGGCGCAAGCCGGGCGAAGACCTCGCGGAAGCCGTGTGACGGCACCGCCATGACCACGCACTGACAATCGGCCACGAAGCGCAAGTCGTCCGTGGGCTGAAGATTTGCAGGCAGGGCCGCGCCGGGCAGATAGCGGCGGTTCTCGCGGTCGCGGCGCAAGGCATCAACATGGGCCGGACTGCGGCTCCAAAGCTGCACCACCTCGCCCTTGTCCGCGAGCAGCTTGGCTAAAGCGGTGCCCCAGCTACCCGCGCCGATCACCGTTGTTCGTTCAATTGCCGTGTTCATCAACAACCTCTCTCTGGGCAGGCCGATACTGATTTTTTGCCATAAAGCGTCTCCAGTTTACTTTAACTGACTGAGATGACTGTCTGAACCTTACGTAGCCCATCCTAAGCTGGGCTGCCGGGCCTGTCAATCAATTTTTCACCTTGGCCGCAGGCAGGCTGCGGCGAAACCTCTCGCTGAACAAGGTGATGCTCCTGTGCGTCCGGCCTGAAAAAAATGCCTGCCACTTGACGACGGATAAGGTGCCGGGTATCATTTGTCATTGCATGACAAAGCAAAAATTCAACAGGAGGCGTGGATGGCGGCGGCAAAGAACGGGGATTGCGTGAAGGTTCATTACACCGGCACGCTGGAGGACGGCAGCACGTTTGACTCCTCGCGGGGTGTGGAGCCGCTGGAGTTCACTCTCGGCAATGGCCAAGTAATTGCCGGTTTTGACGAGGCGGTGGTCGGTATGAAGCCGGGCGACAGAAAGAATGTTCGGGTCCCTGCGCAAAAAGCCTACGGGATGCGGCATGAGAAAATGGTCATCAGCACACCGCGCAGCAACTTTCCTGTTCACATCACCCCAGAGGTCGGCCAGCAGATACAGCTTTCCGGGCCGAACAATCAGCCAATTTTGGTCAGAGTGGTCGGCATGAATGAGGATTCCGTCCAGTTAGACGCGAATCCGCCGCTGGCTGGACACGACCTGACCTTTGACCTTGAGCTGGTCTCCATTGCCGAATGACAGTGGCGGCGCAATTTTCCAACGGACAGCTTGCCGACAGTGCGGCAGCGTGCTATGATCAAAGAGGTCAAGCATAAATCAGATGGACAATTTTGTGACTGCCAGCATGTTTTTCGACAAAAAAATTGGTGTGGTCATTCCCGCCCACGATGAGGAACGACTGATTGGCAAAGTCATCGGCACCATGCCTGATTTTGTTGACCATATCATTGTGGTGGACGACGAGAGCCAAGACGGCACAGCAGCGGTTGTGCGGCGGCTGGCTGAATCGAACCGAAAAATTGTTCTTGTTTCGCATCTGCATAACCGGGGAGTGGGCGCGGCCATCGCCACCGGCTACAAGTGGGCGCGGGATCACCAAGTGGATGTGACCGCAGTCATGGCCGCAGATTTCCAGATGGATCCCGCAGATCTGCCCCGTATCGTCAAGCCAGTCTGCGCAGGCGAATGCGACTACACCAAGGGCAACCGGCTCTTCCGAGGGGAATCGTGGGGGATGATTCCCAAGCATCGCTATATCGGCAATTCCTTTCTCTCGCTCTTCACCAAGATTGCTTCAGGATATTGGCATATTGCTGATTCACAAAGCGGCTACACCGCCATCAGTCTGCAAGCTCTGCGGGCTATTGATCTGGACGCGATCTATCCCCGTTACGGAATGCCCAACGACCTGCTAATCAGCTTGAATATCGCCAACTTCAGAGTACGTGACATTTCCATTCGTCCAGTTTATAATGTTGGCGAGGTCTCCGGCATCCGGCTGAAGAAGGTGATCTTCACTATTCCTTTGATCTTGATCAAAGGGTTCACGCGGCGGCTGGTGCAAAAGTACATCATCCGAGATTTTCATCCGCTGATTTTTTTCTACGTTCTTGGCTTGGTGTTCTTTATTTTTACGCTGATTTTAACCTTCCGTGCTGTTATCTATCTTGGTATTGATGGAAAACTGCCGCCGATCAACACACTCGCAGCAATGTTCTCCTTCATGAGTTCGAGTATTTTCACCTTGTTCGCCATGTGGTTTGACATGGAGTACAATAAGGAATTGAAGTGACTTACCTCTCCCCTGCTGAGGCCGTTTGGTTCTGACGGATGAACTTTTCTGTCAAAACCGTAAGCGCAAAACTAATCATTTTCTGCTGGAAGAGCCTATTTCATCAAGAACCTTCTCTCGGAGTGATACGACAGGCTGAAAGATTTTTTCTCTTTGGGACAGGTATGATGGCAGCAAGATTTCTTTCCATTGCCTCCCAAGTCATCATGGGTCGGAAATTCGGGCCGGAAATCTACGGGCAGATTACAATGATTCTGCTCATATCAAGCTATTTTGCCATGCCAATAGTCAATGGCTGGGGTTTAGTTTTCACTAAGATTGCCGTAAAAGAAATCGATACCAGCAAAAAAAATCAAGCCCTAAAGTCCCTGCTGCTTGTCGTCTCTGTTTGCTGTATCCTAACCACGCTCGTCCTTTTTGTTCTGCAAAGCCCTCTTGCTGACTTACTGGATATTGACAGAAGAATGATGCATCTGTCGCTTGTCATGACCGTTTGTTATGCTTGGTGGATATTGACAAAACAGATAGCGCAAGGATTTCAAAATTGGCTGGCATATATTTTGATTGAAAATATTTGGGCAGCGGTTGTTTTGTCAGGTATTTTAGTGCTGATCTTCTGGGGAAAATTTAATCTTTTTACGGTGAGTTGGGTTTTCTTCGCAGGATATATTATCGCTGGCCTTATTCTCGTCAAAGGAATATGGCAGTCTTTTTTTGTTGAAATTAATAAAAATTATATAAAGGATATCCTTTCTCATGGCTGGTTTCTGTTGCTGAATAGCATAGTTGGCACAGCGGCTTTCAGCGTTGATAGAATAATGATCAACAAAGCTCTTGGTAGCCAAGAAGTCGGAATATATCAAGCGCATTTTATTGCAACTTATGGCATGACTTCAGCTATATTTACTGTATTTATCACATATATATTTCCAATTATTTGTCGAAACAACACGAACACTGTTTCTCTTTTAGAGAAAATAGCTTTTTTGCAGTATCCTGCGACAATACTTTTCACTGCGGCCACGGGTTATTTTTCATTTAGTTTGTTTAGTTATCAATTCAACAGCATTCTTTTTATTTTTTTGGTTATGTTTTGTGCGATACAAAATCATTTACAGATAAATCTATGGTATATAGCAAGCAAGGGGATAGATGGCGGAAAAAAAACACTCATAAGTCAAGCAGTATTTTTTTTATCAAGCACGGTTATCTTAATTGTAACTTTACCATATTGTAAGGCTTATTCTGGCGGGATAGCTTTAGCCGTTTCTTCATTAATAACATTAATTTTTTCAGGAGAGAAAAAAACTATACAATGAACGGATCGATATCAACATGTTGTATTTGCAATAAAAATGGAATTTATGATTATCGTGCAACTTTGCAATTGCTATCGAATCCATCAAAATACAATTTTAAAGTTTTTCGTTGCAAGGAATGTGATTTTCGTTGGCTACATCCTCTCCCTATAGTAGGGAAAATATATACTAAAGATTATTTTAATTCAGAAAATAACAATTATTCAGATATATCGAGTGAAATGTCTAAATGTTTTACTGAAGATGCTATAAAATTTAAAGAATTATCCCCTGGAGGACAAATACTTGATATTGGTTGCGCCACAGGAGAATTTTTAGAAGCAATCCAGTCTGTTGGGTTGAATGGCGTTGGAGTGGATGTAGCAAATTATGCTGTTGATGTAGCAACAAGAAAAAAATTATCTGTTATACAAGGAGATATATTTTATAGCATATTTGATTCAAAACGGTTTGATGGGATACATATGAGTCATGTTTTAGAACATATTCCACATCCAAATAGTTTTCTTTGCAGAACCAATGAGTTGTTACAAAAAAATGGTATTGTATATATTGAGGTGCCGTTACAGTTTGATAGCTGGCTTGAAAAGATAAGTCGTATCCAAGGGAAAATGCAATCTTTTGAATTATACAAATTCCATCATTGTTCTTTTTTTACTCCAAAATCAATAAGATTAATTCTTGAAAAGAATAATTTTCAAATTATCTCTTTAACTACATTTAGATCATGCAGGCGTTCACAGAGAAAATTGTCTGCGCGATATTTTTTATTAACATTAATTTTATGGGTTTCAGACAAAATTTATAAAAGAGGTGATGTTATTTCCGTATGGGCAAAAACATCGCTGTCGTCAGAAAATAAATAGAGGCTGAAAAAAATATCATGTTGAAAGAGCGATTTTCCTTTGGTAGAAACTGGAAAAATTTCCTCGAAACCCTTAACGAAGACCGTATCAAAGAGGCGGAACATTCTCTGCAATCAATGCTGCATCTCGACACCCTAAGGGGAAAATCTTTTCTTGATATCGGATCTGGAAGCGGACTTTTTTCTCTAGCGGCAGCAAGGTTAGGGGCAGGTAAAATTCATTCATTCGATTATGACGATCAGAGTGTTGCCTGCACAAGGGAACTAAAACAACGATTTTTTCCAGAATTTACAGCTTGGTCAATTGAACAAGGTTCGGCTCTTGATCAAAAATATCTTCAAAATATTGGCAAATATGATGTAGTTTACTCATGGGGAGTTCTGCACCATACTGGTGCAATGTGGCAGGCACTGGAAAATCTTCTTCCTGTCATTGCCGAAGATGGCCAGCTTTTTATAGCGATTTACAATGACCAAGGGGTAATAAGTAAAATATGGACTCGAATTAAAAAGATATATAATCAGCTACCTGTGTGGATTCGCCCTTTTTATATTCTGTTAATCTGGACTCCTTTTGAGATATTGCCATCAATAAAACAAGTTGTTACTGGGCATCTGCCGTGGAATCACTGGGTCACATACAAAAAAAATCGAGGAATGTCAAGTCTGCACGATATTGTGGATTGGATTGGAGGTTATCCTTTTGAGGTGGCTACGCCTGAAAAGATTTTTCATTTCTATCAGGAGAGGCTATTTGTCTTGGTAGAAATGAAGACTAGACAGGGTTTGGGATGCAACGAGTTTGTATTCAGGAAAACAAACAAGGATATTAAGGCATAGAAGTAATGAATATCCTCGTAATAGCTAATATAGCTCCCTTTGAAACAGGTGGGGCTGAAGTACAAGTCAGAAGACTTGCTGAAGCATGGCTGAAACAAGGCCAACGCGTTACTATCGTTGGTAATCGTATCCCCTCATGCAAAATAACAGTTAATAATTCCAAACATACCTTTAACTGTGTGCACATTTCGACAGTCTTGACCAATCGGTTTACACGTGCTGTTAGTTACGCTGTGTCATTGTCTTTGTTCATCATAACTCATCAAAAAGAGTTCGATATAATTTATTGTCGTTTTTTACAAGAAGCAGTGTTTGTCATTGGTTTACTTAAAACACTCCGCATTGTCTCACTTCCGTTTGTTGCTTGCCCAGCGTGTTCTGGTATAAAAGGAGATGTTGCTTTTATTGAGAAAATGCCGATTTCTAACCTGTTAAGGTGTATCCTTAACAAAACATGCGATACTGTCAACAGTATATCTCCTCAAATTGCGAATGAACTCATAGAATTCGGCATAGATAAAATCCAAATAACACATATACCAAATGGTATTTCTCTGCCGTCGAAATATGCAAAAAAAAGGATTAGTTCCGGTAATAAATCGTGTATTTTTGTGGGTCGTCTTGCAGAGCAAAAGGGATTACCTTATCTGATGGAAGCTATCCATAAGTTAGCACAACAAAATCATTATCCTGATTTGACAATTATTGGCGAAGGCCCAGACAGGAAAAAACTTGAAGAATTAGTTTGCAGATTAAACATTCAGAGACAGATCAAGTTTTGCGGAAAGATTGTTCATGAAGAAATTAATGACCATCTCTGTAATTATGATATTTTTGTGCTGCCTTCTTTGTACGAAGGACATCCTAACGCCTTGCTTGAGGCAATGGCAATAGGACTCCCAGCTCTTGTTACCAAGTGCGGAGGTTCAGAATATTTTGTTGATAATTCAGTAGGACGAGTAGCAGAAGCTGGCAATGCAGAATCTCTTGCTCAGGCATTGCAAGAGTTATTAGAACTCAGCGATGAAGAACTACAGGCTATGGGGCAAGCAGCACGGGAGAGGGTAAAAAATAATTTTGATATTGATGTGATCGCTGATAAGTACATTCAGCTCTTCAAGCAGCACATCTGACAAACGCCTCATCCCAATCAAACCGCAGTCTGTCCGCTATAGCTTCCTGCTCACGGACAATCTCCCGCAGTCGAGAATCAGGTTCGTTAGTGAAAAATGTTATTTGGTTCCTCCATCCTGTTGCATCAGCAAGAGGAAGCAGGAACTTTGCCGGTAATATCTCCGCATGTTCTGGTATATCGCTGGCAAGTACAGGCACCCCATATCCCAAGGCCTCCAGCACTGCATTTGGCGCGCCTTCATGCAAAGACGGCATAAGCAGCAGATCTACCTCTGGCCATATCCGCTCTGACGGCACCCAGCCCATGAAGTAAACCCGGTCTGTCATGTTCTCTCGCTGCACCCGTTCCCGCAATAGCTGCTCATCTGGGCCGGTGCCGTACAGATAAAGCTGCGCCTGCTCCGCGTTAATCTCCTTGAAAACATTGAGAAGAAGATGCTGTTTTTTGCCGTGCTCCAGCATTCCAACGCAGGCAGCTCGCAGCGGCCGCCGCAGCTTCCGTTTCTGCGGTGAAGCCGGACATTGCGGAATGTCATTGCGGAGTATGCCGCATTCTGAAGGAAGAAGAAAGCGATGGCGGGCCGTGACCCTGTTCAACAGCACTTCTGAAACACTTTTCAATCGTGTTCCAGCAATGGCTAATCCTTCAAGAAAACGCTCTATAGCAACAAGCAGCTCCGTTCTACCTGTGGTGCGATGCTTTGCAAGTGTATCTCCCCGCAGAAAGAGTGTCAAAGGCACACGCTTGAGCAGGCGCAGCGGCTGCAAGAACAGCGAATAGGTGTGTCCGAAGGCGAAGGCCCGATCTATCCGATAACGGAAGCCCAGCCAGAGCAGCATGGGCGGCGCAAGCAGGTGGAAGCAGCCCCAGAACAGGTAGCCCGAAGTGCGTTCCTCCGGCCAAGGAAAGCGGTGAAAATGGCAGTTCGGATGCTCAATCGGGAAGGGAACCACAGCCAGATAATGCACCGTGTGTCCTGCGTCCAGCAAGGCCCTGATCCCCCGGAACAGCCGCTTGCAGAAGCCGCCCGGCTTGGGCCGGTAATAGCAGGTCAGGATGCGGAATGTTTCGGTCGTGTCAGATATCATTGTTGAATGCCGACGCTATATCGGTTATACACAGCCCATGCACATCCTCTCCATCTTCGGCACCCGGCCAGAAGCCATCAAGATGGCTCCGGTCATCCACGCGCTCAAGGCGGATGCCGCCTTCACCGCCACGGTCTGTGTGACTGCCCAGCACCGGCAGATGCTCGATCAAGCGCTGGATCTGTTCGCTATCCGCCCGGACTATGACCTTGACATCATGCAGGAAGGCCAGGACTTGTTCGGCCTCACCGCACGGATGCTGCCTGCTCTGCGCAATGTCCTGCTGGCCGAGCAGCCCGACATGGTGCTGGTGCAGGGCGACACCACCACCTGCTTTGTCGGCAGCCTCGCTGCCTTTTATCTGCGCATTCCGGTGGGGCACATCGAAGCTGGCCTGCGCACCGGCGACATCCACGCGCCTTTCCCGGAAGAGGCCAACCGGGCCATGACCTCCCGCCTGGCTGCATTGCACTTTGCGCCGACCGAGCAGGCCCGCCGCAATCTGCTCGCTGAGGGCATTGCCGCTGACACGGTTCATGTCACCGGAAACACGGTGATTGACGCGCTGCTGCATGTACGCGGCCAGCTGACTGCCGAACAGGATTGGCGAGGAGTCTTTGGCAGCGCGGACGCAGTCATCCACGAGCGCAGGCCGTATATTCTCATCACCGGGCATCGGCGCGAGAACTTCGGCGCCGGCTTTCAGCGCATTTGCGAGGCTGTCGCCCTGCTGGCCGAACGCCGCCCGGACATTCATTTTATATACCCGGTGCATCTCAACCCCAATGTGCAAGGCCCAGTGTACTCAATCCTGAGCCGGAAAGCAAATGTGCATCTCATTCCGCCGCTTGACTACGCCCCCTTTGTTCATGCCATGAGCCATGCCCGCCTGATTCTCACTGACTCCGGCGGCGTGCAAGAAGAGGCTCCTTCCTTGGGCAAGCCGGTGCTGGTGCTGCGCGAAACCACAGAGCGGCCTGAAGCCGTTGCCGCTGGCACCGTGCTTTTAGTTGGTACGGACAAAGAGCGGATAGTGCGGGAGACCGAGCGTCTGCTGGATGATGAAGCCGCGTACCGCAGAATGACCGCTGTTGCCAACCCTTACGGCGACGGCCACGCGGCGGAGCGGATCGCGGCCATCCTGCAACAGCACCGGACTGCTGCACGATAGCCGCCTTGTCTTCCTGAATTCCCTTGTTCAGGTGAGGTTGCTCTGCGGATTGGGCATCACGGCCTGATCTCAATTGCGGAGATGGAATTTTTCGGTGAGCCGTCAATCAACTTGTCCGAATAGCTGAGATAGACCAACACATTGCGCTTCGGATCGTAAAAGCGCACTACTTGCAGCTTCTTGAACAGAATTGAAGTTGATCTGCGAAAAACTCGCTCACCGTCCCGCTTGCCTTTGACCACATCTGGCGGCAGGGAGATAGGGCCGGTTTGACGACAGGCGATGGAAGCATCCGATGTGTCCTCGGCCAGTCCGATTGTGCCTTTGATGCCGCCGGTTTTTGCCCGGCTGACATAGCAGGTCGCGCCGGAGATATCCGGGTCATCAAAGGCTTCAACCACGATTTTGTGATTTGCACCGATGAGCTTGAATTCGGTGCTGACCTCGCCAATTTGCTCCGCCTGTGCTCCGGTGGCAACAGCCGCCAGCAGCAGAACCAACCCCGTTGTCTTGATCTTTTTCATACCGTCTCTCCTCTGTTGGCTATAGTTGCTTCCATCACCGCGCAGATCAGCCGCCCTTGCCGCAGCAGCACCTCAATCTTCTCGCCAGGCCGCACTTGCGCTGCCTCCGTGATCACCGCAGCTTCTCCATTTTTCTTCCTCGCCACGGCGTAACCCCGCGCTAATGTGGCCAGCGGACTGACCGCGTTCAACAATTCGGCAGCTTGAGCAACATGTTGTTCCTTTTCATTGATCAGCCGCCAAACCGCCTGCGCCAGCCGCCGTTCAAGCTCTGCGGTTTTCTGCTGATGCAAGTACAGAATTTGCGCCGGACTTTTTTGCCGCAGACGATGTCCCGCGTTGGCCAGGCGCAGCTCTTTAGCCGTCAGCACAGCATTCATGGATTGGCACAGCCTGCGGGCCAGTTCTCTCGTCTGTCCGGCAAGGGCGGTGTTGTCAGGCAGGAGCATCTCCGCCGCAGCACTGGGTGTTGGCGCACGAAGGTCAGCGGCGAAATCGGCGATGGTGAAATCAATTTCATGGCCCACCGCGCTGACCACCGGAATCGCTGACTGCCGCACAGCTCGCGCCAGCCGCTCGTCATTGAATGCGGCCAAATCCTCGGCAGAGCCACCGCCCCGGCAGAGGACAATGATTTCCGTGTCGGTACGGCCAAGCTCTGCCTGCCGGTTTATTTCAGCAATCGCTTCACGCAGTTCTGCCGCCGCCTTTACGCCCTGAACTGATGCCGGATAGATGCTGATCTGCGTCTGTGGGCAGCGGTCGTTAGCAACGCGGATGAAATCATGCGCCGCCGCCCCACTCGGTGAAGTCACTAACGTGATATGGCAAGGAAAAGACGGCAGAGGTCTTTTCTTATCCTCATCGAACAGCCCTTCTTTGGCTAGCTGCCGCTTCAGCCGTTCAAAGGCCAGATGGAGGCTTCCTGCTCCCAGAAATTCCAGTCCGTCAGCGACAAGCTGGCAGTCGCCGCGCTGCTCATACACCGAGAGCCTGCCCCGGCAGATGACTTGATCGCCGTCCTTGGGCTGTCGCTCCAAGAACCGCCGCTGCATTCGGAACAGCACGGTTTTGAGCTGCGCATCCTCGTCCTTGAGGGTGAAGTAGAGATGGCCTGAGACCGGCTGACGCAGGCTGGAAATCTCTCCGGCCACGCTGACAAAGGCGAAGCAGCCTTCGAGGACATTACGGGCGGCTGCGGCCAGTTCGGCCACGCTGAAAACATGCTGGCTGCTGTGCATAAGTGGCAAAATGAACGGCGGAGCTGCAAAAGATTAATGTCTTTTTCAGGCTGCACGGTATAATAATCCGCTTAATCCTGCAAGCAGGAACAGCAAGGCCGCCGCCCGGCAGTCCCAATAATTCATCCATTGTTTGAGAGAAAAGCATGTCCGGCAAACCCCAAAACGTCTTTCATGTGAAGCTGGAAGAGCAGCCGAAGATCGGCGTGCTTGACCAGTTCGAGCTGCCACCTGAGGCGGTCACTTTTTTGCAGAAGAACCAGCGCACAATCTGGCGGGCCGTCATCACGGTCGCGGTCGTGGGTGCCGCTGCGGCTCTGTACAATTCGTATCGCAGCTATCATGTAGAAAAATCCGCATCCGCCTATGATCAGGCCATCGTCCTTGAGGACAGCCAGAAAAAGACCGCAGCCCTGCAAAAAATTGCCGACGACTACGGTGCTGCTCCGGCTGGAGTCTGGAGCCGGATTGCTCTTGCTCATCTTGACCAGAAGGCGGGGAAAAATAAAGAGGCTATTGCCAAGCTGAGTGCCGTTGCGGCTGAGATTTCCGAGAAAAATTCGCTCAAGCCGCTGCTGCTGGCTAATCTCGGCGGCCTGCATGAACAAGAGAAGGATTTTGCCAAAGCGGAGGCCGCCTATCAGCAGCTTAAGGGCTTCAAAGGCTTTGAGCCAATGGCGTTGGACAGCTTAGGCCGGGTTTATGAGGCATTGGGGCAAAAGGATAAAGCAGTGCAGATGTATCAGCAGTACATGGGGCTGGCTGAGATAGGCAAGGACAAGAAGGATGCTGCGCCGACAAAAAAATTTCCCGAGCAGGAGATTGTCCAAACCAGCCTGAACCGTCTGTTGAAGTAGAGCCTTTACTGTGGCAGCGGCTCACTGGTGCACTACACAACAAGCTATATGAGCCGCTGTTGCCACGGTACCATCTCTCGCGTTTCCAAAAACTGATTTTCTGGGCAAGCGACTCTGCCAATTTATTTCTCAATCACGCCATAATCTACTGAAGCTATCTCATGCGCAAAGAGCAGGATTTTTATTTTCACAAGGCGAAAAAGGATAACTACCCGGCCCGCTCTATTTACAAGCTTGAAGAGGCACAGAAAAAACACAAATTTCTTAAACGCAAACAGCGGGTTTTGGACTTGGGCTGCCATCCGGGTAGCTGGAGCCTGTACGCAGCGAAGATAATCGGCGAAAGCGGGATAGTGGTCGGGGTTGATATCCAACCTACCGACATCCCGGCGCAAAAAGATCATGCCGAAATCCGCTGGTTTTGCCATGATGTCTATGCGGATGAGCTGGTTGCAGCACTGCGCAAGGAATGGCCCGGCTTTCATGTCCTGATCAGCGACATGGCTCCTGCGACGACTGGCAGCCGCTTCGCCGATCACCAGCAGTCGCTGCGCTTGGTGCGACGGGCGGTGGAGTTGGCCGGACTGCTTCTGCACGAGAATGGCACCTTTTACTGCAAGGTTTTTCAGGGCGAGGATTTTCCCGCCTTCGTGCAGGAGTGCAAGCCGCTCTTCGCGGACATCAAGGTGATCAAGCCGCAAAGTTCACGCGTCGAAAGCCGCGAGGTCTTTGTGCTGGGAACTGGATTCAAGAGGCAGTAACCTGTTCTCTTGATTCAACTGCGGTCAGAATTTTATATGAGTTACGTAGTTGCATAAAGATGAACATATAGTATTTAACCCAAGTTGTGACTTATAACTCTTTAAAAATCCATGCTTCCCCGCATGTGTTATAGCCATAGCACAATAAAATGAC
>DHWV01000029.1 GCA_002413355.1 Desulfobulbaceae bacterium UBA5173
AATCGCGGAAGCGAATGGACTACTTGATGGTGCCCGGAACGAGAATCGAACTCGTACAGTTGCAAGAACCGAGGGATTTTAAGTAATTCAGGCGTATTTTCCGGCAAGTTCTCTTTTGTTCTGAACTTGTTGATATAGTTGAAAGTAAGAACACTGCCTTTGCTCCAGCTATGCTCTTTTCTTCTGCCAAATTCTCTTGTTTTCTTGGCACGATTACACAGGAATTACACAGAGCGTTGCACAGGAAAAATATGCGTAACTGCCTTTCATAAATTGAATTCTTCTGGCTGTTCGTAGCTCTTCAGCTCATCTTCATGCGCAACGAACTTTCTGAAATGATGCGCCCACCATTTCAGGCTGTGATCGTAGGCTTTTTCCGGTGCATTGGTTTTCAATTTCCGATGGCAATAATTCAACTGCTTCAGCCAGCGTGTTGTTTTTCTTAACCGTTCAAAATCAACGCGGTGCTGATGACAGATCAGATAGACTTCAACGATGAATCGGGCTATTCTGCCGTTTCCGTCATTAAACGGGTGGATATAGACAAACCGCTGATAGAACTTGGCTGCAACAGCCACAGGATCAGCCGGATGCAGGCTGAGTGTTGAGATATTTTGCCGCAACATGCTCTCAATCGTGCCCGGATCGGCCCCTGCAAATTGATTTGTTGACGGGCCGAAGAACACTTCACCTTTGTTTGGATCAGTTGCCTTTCGATACTCGCCAGCATTGCTCAAAATTCCGCCAAAAAGCTGTTTATGAAATTCCGCCGGAATTTCCTGAAAGAATGCCTCAACAGCTTGCTGCGGCAATTTCTTCAGTGCTGCGGCGAACTCTTCCGCAGGCAGTTGGCTGTTGCAGAAGTCTTTGATCCGTTCTATTGCCGCCTCAAGAGAAATGGGAGGGGTGACAGAAAAATCCTGCATAAGTTCTGCAAGGTATTTCCTGTCGTGTGAATCAAAAGAGTGGCGCAAAGCAATCAGAAGAATTTTTGCAGGAAGCGTCTTGCGTTTTCATCCGCTTTTTTGCGACGCTCTAAAAAATCCGCATAAGAAGGATATGACGCATAGTTTTCCGCCTCTTTTTCCGTCATGTCCATTGTGAATGAATACCACGAATTGGTTTTCAAAACGAAATACTCCCCTTCATTCCATTTCTTGCCTTGGAAGTTTTTTGCAAAGGAAAGTTTTGAATAGTAATCATAGATAACCTGATCAGGAATGACCTGATCGGGCGGCGTGTCTGTCCACGGTGTTTCTTTATGCGTCATTGCGCTCAAAGCAACAGCGGACTGATTCACATAAGGATCGAGGAAGAATTTCAGCAGCTCCGCATCTTCACCTTGTATCTGCTGCTTTGATGGAGTTGCAGGCGCAGGAATAGACTGCTTGCTGAAATCCCTATAGGAAAGATAAATAGACCTGTTTACCGGGCCGTATTCCAACCGTTCAAATGCAGCATCAATACACGGCCTGCCTGCAACAAGTGCCCATGCCTTTGCGTAATAGGCAAGTTTCTGCAATTTCATCGGAGTGATGTTCTTATCAGGATAAGAAATCAGGATGAATTCGGCGAGTGTGTCAGCGTTGATTTGGCACATGGCAGACTGTATCGAGCAAAGGTTTTAAAGGGAAATACACAGCCCGACAGGCTCCGAAAAAACAGGAATACAGCTCAGTGTAGCTGTATTCCTGCTGTAGATGGGTTGTCAATCAGTTTTGCAAAGATAGAATTGAGGTGCCAACATACCGCCTTGTCTACGCCAGATTAATGGCAAAGAAACGCTTGTCGACAGCAAGAAGCCAACTGGTTTGGCTATGTTTTTTACAAAAAAATTATTGGCAAATACAATAAGTTCCACAAAAATCTTCATGCGATATGACCTCACCATTTTTTGATTTGATACATCCATTCTCACAATATATTTGATCCGCCAAATCAACAGCAGCCCCTGATGGTGCTCGAAGAGAAAGAGTTGCACAATCCGCGCTGCAATCTCCTTCGTTGTCAATAGGGTATGGGCCAAATGTAACTACCCATTGCCTCTTTGCACTAAATACGGAACATAGCGAATCACGAACCGCTTTATCCCATTCTTCGCGACATTTACTTGTTTTTTCATCAGGGAATGCGCATTTATATCCAGTGTTCAAAGTTCTTATACAGCATTTGTCATGTAACATGCTACCAATAGACATATAGCCAGAAACAGTGCAGTTATATTCGTTGAAATACATAGGCGCGATAATAGGGACACCTTTGCATCGGTCTCCTATTCCACCAAAACATCGTTCTGGCTCTGAGAATGCAGAAGAAAAATTACACCTCTCATTCGATGGAATTCGAGATAAACAAGATGTATTAAACAAACAGGTAAATACAACAAAAAGAATATAGGTAAATATGTAAACAGATTTAATTAACACGATCGCTTTTTTTTGCCAAATGTGGCAAATTACATTTGCGTTAAGCATTATCATATTCTGATATATAAGTATACATTTCTTTTCTCCAACACCAAATTACTACCTCGCTTAAAACGATACTGCTGGTTGCTGTTAGATATAAAATCTCAATAACACCAAATTTTCTTTCCAGAAGAAACATGTGTGGCAAAATTGATTTATCTATTAAATTTTCCGACAAGATGCCGACAAGAAATACTACAAGAAATATAGAGCCAGTAATATAACCTCTAAGCTCAAAATGATTTTTTATATAATACGAATATATCTTATCGATCGCCTTATTTGATCCACCATGAGTACAAACATCTTTAACAGCATCGTAAATAATATCTGCAGCAATCTTCCTCCCAAAGACATCTACACTTATGTAGATCCAATAAATAAATGCATAAATATATATACGGTTTGCAGATACCGACAGTATTATCATGAATATCGGAATTGAATACGAAATTATGCGAGGAGAAAATTTTCTTTGCTTGAGGGATTTTCCTAAGTGATGTTCAAGAATACTTAATTCGTGTTCAGATGATAGCAACCAAAGCAATCCAAGGATTAGAGTTACTGATATTAACATAAATTCAAAAATCATCATTGGTTTCATTTCTCCTGAAAATACCTCTTTGTTCCATCTGTAAAAAAATGGTGCAAATCCAAGCAATAGCAACCATTGCGGTGTTTTAGAAATTAATTTCCAATAATTATCTGGTGATAATGTTTTAGTTAGATAAACATTGCCTGTTCCGCTAACAATATGTCCTTCTCCACCAATTTCTTGGTGAACTTTAACTTCATTATGAGCAACAGATGGCTGCTTGCGATACTGATCGGAATCACCAAGGGAGTTGTCAAGCTGGGAGTTCAAAGCGGTTCCTCTGCAAAATTTGTAGGCATAAGCCCTGCCGTGTTACTCAGGCGAGTGGACGAATCTGCGATATTCCTTCCATGAAGTGCCAAAAATTATATACACTTCATGCAGCGGAAGTCAACGCACTTTTTTGGACGAAAACGGAAGAAAAGGCAAAGAAAAACCCGCGAACCAGTTAAGGTTGCGGGCTTTATCGGACAATCGCGGAAGCGAATGGACTACTTTATGGTGCCCGGAACGAGAATCGAACTCGTACAGTTACAAGAACCGAGGGATTTTAAGTCCCTTGCGTCTACCTGTTCCGCCATCCGGGCTTATTGAGGCAGAGATTACTTCCTGCCTGCTGATTTGTCAAGAGACCGCCGTAGGGCGGCGGTTCGTGTCAGATCAGAAATTCAATCTTGTTGTCGCCGGGTTTCATTTCCGGGCAAAGGCGAATTTCAATCGCCGCCTGGTGTTTCTCCTCCAGCTCGGCGATTTCCCCCCGCTTTTTGTTGAGCAGATACTGGCCAACATCCAAGGGCAGACTGACTTCCACGCGCCGCACCTTTTTGCGGCTTACACCAGTTTGAATCCGGCGCAAATAGTGCAGGGCCAGCGTCTCCACCGAGCGGAGCACACCGCGACCGCCGCAGTATTCGCAGGCGTGATAGCTGCCTCGTTCAATGGGTGCGCCCATCTTCTGCCGAGAAATCTGCATCAGTCCGAAGCGCGAGATGCGGCTGAGATCAACCTTAGCCTTGTCACGCCGCATCGCATTTTTGACCTGCCGTTCCACCTCTTTGATGTGCGCGCTACTGCGCATGTCAATGAAATCAACCACGATCAGGCCGCCGAGGTCGCGCAGGCGAAGCTGGCGAGCCAGCTCGTCCGCTGCCTCCATGTTGGCAAGAAAGATGGACTGGTCAAAATCGCCTTTCTGCGAAGTGCGGCCTGAGTTCACATCAATCGCCACCAGTGCCTCGGTGGGATTGATGACGATAGAGCCGCCGGAAGGTAGCTGTACCTGCGGCTGATAGATGGACTCAATCTGCTCCTCAATGCTCTGCTGATTGAAGATTGGCTTTGCGCCCCGGTGCAGCTTGACCTGCACTTTCCGCTGCTGCTCCGGCAGTGCGGCAACAAAGCGGGCGGCCTGATCATAGGCTTCCTCGGTGTCAGCGATGATTTCTTTGATTTCTGGCGTGAAGTGATCACGGAGGAAGCGGACGACAGTGTCCTGATCCTCATACACTAAAGACGGTGAAGGCAGGGTCTGGCCGCGCCGTTTGATCTCCTCCCAGAGCGTGAGGAGCTGGCTGAGATCGTCCTCCAAAGCAGTCGGCGTGATCTCGGCACTGGCGGTGCGGATAATATAGCCGATACCCTCAGGCAGGCTGAGGCCAGCCATCATCTGCCGCAGCCCGCTCCGCCGGTCTTCGCCGGAAATTTTGCGCGAGATGCCTGAACTGTCGCTGCCCGGCATGAGAACAAGGCAGCGGCCTGGCAGCGACAGGAAGGTGGTCATGTTGGCACCTTTGTTGCCAGTTACTTCCTTGACCACCTGCACCAGCACCTCCTGGCCCTTGCTGACCACGTCCTCAATTTTCAGCTTCCGCCACTGCTGCTGGCGGATGAGCGCACGGCTCTGCTCGCTGATGTCCTCCTTGAAATATTCCGGGTGGATGTCGCTGAACGGCAGAAAGCCGTTGCGCCCGGTGCCTATTTCAACAAAAGCGGCCTGAAGGTTAGCTTCAATCGAAACAATCCGGCCTTTGTAGATGTTGTTCTTGGTGCGCTCGTTGACCGTGGTGGAGACATGGAAGGATTCCAACCGTCCGTTCTCGACGATGGCAATGCGGCACTCCTCCGGCTCTTCGGCGTTGATCAGCAGCTTGGCGGAAACCTTTCTGCTGCTGGTCTCCTCGACATCCGGCACAGTATCATCCTGTTCCTCATCCGTGTCGTCTTCCGCCGCTGTCCTGCCCCGCTGGCTGGAACGTCGTTCAGGCCGCTGCTTTTTCCTCTGCTGCGGCTCAGAGACGGCCTGCGCCTCCTCCTCTGTCTCCAGCGCAGCGGAAGGCTGTGCTGCCTCTGGTACGACCTCTTCCCCGGCCTTTTTTTTCTTGCCGCGCCGCCGGGGCCGTTTTCTTTTGGCAGGCAGAGGCTCCTTACTCTCCTCCGGCGCAGCAGCCTGCTCTTCGGCCTTTTCCGTCTCCGCAATCACAACCGGCGGCTCTGCGGCATCTGCCGGTGTTTCTACTGTCGGCTCCTCGCTTTTCTTTTTGCGTGGGGCACGTTTCTTCGGCACTTTCTTTTCTTCCAGCACTTGCACTTCACCAGAAGATGCAACTTCCTCTGCCGCCGCTGGTTCTGCTGTCGGCTCCTCGCTTTTCTTTTTGCGTGGAGCGCGCTTCTTCGGCACTTTCTTTTCTTCCAGCACCTCACCGGAAGACGCAACTTCCTCTGCCGCCGCTGGTTCTGCTGTCGGTTCCTCGCTTTTCTTTTTGCGTGGAGCGCGCTTCTTCGGCACTTTCTTTTCTTCCAGCACCTCACCGGAAGACGTAGCTGCTTTCAATGATGCCTTCTGCACCTTTTTTTCCTGCTGCTCTCCAGCGGGCTTCTCCGCTTCATCGGTCATAATTCAGCTTCCTGAATGAAAAAGTAAACAATGCGAGCAGCCGCTCAGTCTGAATGCGCTTCTCTCTCAGCAATCTGATAGTAGAGCCTGCCGCTGTGCGTCCGCTTATGCAGCAGACCGTCCCGGATCAGCGCGTCGAGCAGCTGCTCAATCCTGTCCGCCCCTCCCGCATGGAAGACGCGGTTTATATCGGCCGCCGTGCAAGGCCGCCGTTTCAGCATTTCCATGATCTCGGCCAGCAGTGTCTGCCGGTCGGCAGGGCGGTCGAGATCAAATAAATTATTCTGTCCTTTGGCGCGGCTTTCCTCCTGCGCCGCTCCGCCGCAGAGCAAATCAACAGGCCGGTTTGGAGCATGGCGTAGAAATTCGGCCGCAACAGCCTCCATCCTTGCTTGGCTCAAAGGCTTGGCAAAGGCCTCCAAGGGCGGGCGGATCACCGTGTTGAGCTGAATGCGGTCCAGCCGCATCCGCGCCGCTACCGCACAGAGAGCGGAAATCTCCTTGTCCGTGTCATTGATACCCGCCACCAAGAGAATTTCCAGCCAAATTTGCCCGCTGAACTCTTGCGAAAACAGCGTCATTCCCTCGATGATCCGCTTCAGGTCAAGACACTGGGCTGGCCGGTCAACCTTTCTGAACCCAGCGGGCAGAGCCGAATCCAGAGAGGGAATGACCACGTCGGCCTGCGCCAGCTCCTTGCGCACCTGCCCATCCCACAGCAAGGTGCCGTTGGTCAGCACCGCGACTGGCTTTCCTGTTGTCTGTTTGAGATGATTGATGATCTCGCCCAAACCGGAATGCAGGGTCGGCTCGCCGCTGGCTGTGACTGTGACGAAATCCACTTCCTCCGCCCGCTTTTGCCGGAAAAATGCGTCAATCTCGGCAATGACAGCCGCTGTCGGAGCATGTTCAGCCCGCTCGCAGGTCAGACGGGTAGTCGCACCCACTTCGCAGTAGATGCAGTTCAGCGAACAGATTTTTTCCCGGAAAAGATCAACGCCCAGCGAGCGTCCGAGTCGCCGAGAGTTGACCGGGCCGAAGATGTAGTTCATAGGAACGTTGCGGAGATGCGGAAAAGGCCGCCGCCGGGGAAAGCCATCTTGGCAAGACTGAAGTTGAGGGCCGAAAATATGACTGCGCAATACCTTGCTGTATAAAAGAAAATTCCGCGTTGCGCAAGGGCAAACTGTGTCGTTGGCCCCGCCTTTTTCCTTGACACAAGCAGGGCGGAAGCGTAAGTTTGAGGCTGAATCAGCCGAACTGCAAGCTGTTCCTTTCCTTTACCAACTCACAGGAGCGCGTCAAGGTGCATTCCCTCAGACATCTTTTTCCTGCCGCATTATTTTTCTGCTGCCTCGCCGCCACGGCCGACGCAGGGGCGGAATCCGTCAAGGCCCAGCAATGGGAGATCAACGCGGACAAGCTGACCCGGCTGGAAAATCCGGCCCGGATTGCGGCAGAAGGTCACGTTGAGCTGATCAAAATCGAAAAAACAACCGGCGCAAAAACGCCGGTGAATGGCACGCAGAGCGGCTGGAATGATCTGCTGGGTGATACGGCGGCTTCGCCGGAGACCACTGCGGAGAGCCGTCCGGCAAAGGGAGGAGATGCGCTGGAGCATTCCAAGGCGATGCCGGTGATCAGCGAAAACGCCGCCGCACCGGAGACGATCACTGTCTCCAAGGTGATGAGCACGATCAAGGCCGACCGCATGCTGTACAATCTTGATGCAGGCACGGTAGAGATGAACGGCAAGGTCTTTATCGAGATTGGCCCGGATCAGCTTGTCGCTGACGGCGGTACGGTCAATCTGAAGCAGGAGACCGGCTTTTTTGAAAACGCGGCCATCGTCCGACAAGACAAGGATATGCACTTCGAGGGTCGTAAGATCGAGAAAACCGGCGATCTCACGTATCATATTGAAGACGGCTGGATCATCACCTGTAAGCTGAAGGACGGTGAGACCCCGCCGTGGAGCTTCAAGGCGGCGGAAACCGACATCACTGACGGAGGCTATGCGTATCTCAAGCACGCCACCTTCCGCATCAAAGATGTGCCGATTCTTTACACGCCGATCATGATTCTGCCCGCCAAACGCAACCGGCAGACCGGCCTGCTCTTTCCGCTGGTGTCCGTGTCCGATCGGAATGGCTTTGGCGTGGAGCTGCCTTTCTTTATTGACATTTCGCCGAGCAGCGACATCACCCTCTATCCCCATTACTTCGCCAATCGGGGCCTGATGGCCGGGGCCGAGGGCCGCTATGTGCTCGATCAGGGCGACAAAGGCACTGTCATGGCCAACTTTCTTTCCGACGATCTGGATGCGGAAGGCCGCTACACCTACACCGATCAGGAACGCTACTGGCTACGGGCCAAGGCGGATCAGCAGTTCGGCGAGTGGATCACGCGCTTGGATGTGGATCTGCTCTCCGACCGGGATTATCTGACCGAATTTGATTCAGGCCGCACTGGTCTGACTGCGAGCGACCGGTATTATTTGGAGCAGTTTGGCCGTGGTCTTCAGGACAAGACCGTGGATCAGCGCGTCAACTCCCTGAGCACCCTTCGTTCGTGGAGCAATGGCATGTCGCTTCAGGCCAATGTGGGCGGAATCGATGATGTCAGAGATGAAAAAACAAAAAGCACCACGCCGTCGCCTTTGTGGAAGCTGCCAGAAGTTAAGCATAATGGCCGCCTGTCCTTATACGACGAGGTCAACACGGATCTGTCGTGGAACACAGATTATGTGCATTATTGGCGTGACGCGGGCGTAGGCGCGCAGCGCGTTGATTTGTATCCGAAAGTGACCACTGCGGTGCCGCTGCTGGATCAGCGACTGAATGCCTCGGTCAGTGTCGGTGCGCGGGACACCCTGTATGCTGTTGATGCGAATGGCGATACAACGTGGAAGGACAGCAGTAGCGAAAACCGTCTGCTTGGCTCGGTTGAGTCAGAGATTTCCTCTTTGATGCGCAAAGATTTCGTCTCAGAGGGCTGGAGCCATGCGCTTCGTCCCTTCCTCAAGCACACATACGTCACGGACGACGATCAGAAGCTGCCGCAGTTTGACGAGGTGGACAGCTTCGGCAATCAAAACAGCATCACGTACGGTGTCAACAACTTCTTTTATGCCTCTGGCATGACTGGCCATGAGGAGACAGAACGGGATTACGGCTATGTCAAAGTGCAGCAGAGCTATGATCTCCGCAGCGAGGCTGATGACAAACCGTTCCTGCCTGTTGAGCTGCGCACCGCTTGGTTTCCGACCCAGAGTTTGATCTTCAAGTATGAGACTGATCTCAGCGTTTATGATGACGGTTTCCTTAGGCATTATGCCGAAGGCGATTATATGAGCGGTCGTGGGGATCTCTTCTCGCTGGATTATCTGTTCGCCAAGAACACGGCAACGGCAGGGGGCGATGACACCAGCTCTGTTCGTCTCTCGACGCTAATCAACCTGATGTACGATTTCTCCGCAGGCTACTCGCTGGAAAAATCTTTGGAAAATTCGGTCACTGTCCAAGAAAAAGTGCGGCTGATCTACCATCCGGCCTGCTGGGCGGTGGAGCTGGCGGCGGAAACCACGCCGGACAACGAACAGATCACGCTCATGTTCCAATTGGCCAACATCGGCGCACCGTTCGGCATAGATTTTTAGCTTGATGATTGACGTTTTCAACGGCGACGCAGACGGCATCTGCGCTCTGCATCAGCTCCGCTTGGCGTACCCGCTGCCGGAGGAGGCAACGCTGATCACCGGCGTGAAACGGGATATCGCCCTGCTGCGGCAGATTGAGAATGTGCGGAACAGCAGCGTCACCGTGCTGGACATCTCCTTGGACAACAACAACCGCGAGAGTCTGGTAAAGCTGCTGGCGAACGGTTGCACGATTTTTTACGCCGATCATCACTATGCAGGCGAGGTGCCGGTTTCTGACCGGCTGACCGCTCATATCGCCCCGGAGCCGCTACTTTGCACCTCGCTGATCATCAACTGGCTATTGGAGGATAAATACGCGCCCTGGGCCATCGTTGGGGCATTCGGCGACAATCTCGATGAATCCGCCTGCCAGCTTGGTCAGCGACTGGGAATCGGCCAAGACGAGCTAGCCCGGCTGCGCGAGACTGGAATCCTGCTCAATTACAACGGCTACGGCGCGGCACTTGACGATTTATTTTTTCATCCTGCCGAGTTGTTTCGCCACGTGCGGCCTTATGCCAATCCGCTCGATTTTCATGCCAACTCTCCGGCCTTGCGCACATTGCGTGAAGGCTATCAGGACGACATGCGCAACGCCCTCGCGTCAGTTCCGCTGCATGAGGACGCAGCAGGCCGGGTTTTCCGCCTACCACCGGAGCCGTGGGCGCGGCGGGTCTCAGGGGTCTGCGCCAACGCCTTTGCCAATCAGCGGCCCGACGTGGCTCATGCCCTACTGACCGAAAATCGCGACGGCTCACTGCTGGTTAGCGTCCGCGCCCCGCTGAACAACCGGAACGGCGCGGACATCCTCTGCCGTCAGTTTTCAACCGGCGGCGGGCGGGCGGCGGCGGCGGGCATCAATGCCCTACCTGCCGCGCAGACAGACGAATTCATCCAATCATTCAGCAAGCAGTTTCTTCCGCAATCCTCTTGATTCAATCAAACCTTTCGGTCTGTTTTCATGCGCATAGCTTCCCTGTCACGCACTGCCCTTATTTTTGCCGCCCTCCTTTCCGCCATTCCTGCCGCCGCCGCTCCTCCGGCGGCCTCATCAGCGCAGGCCAAAGCCCCAAAAGCCGCTGATTTAGTGCAGGATGGCCAGCTCATTGACCTCCAGCAGCCCAAATATACGCTGCTGTTCCGTGAACTGGAGCAGAAGCACGGTTTTTCCCAACAAGAGCTGCGCCAAATTTTCCAAGGTCAGAAAATTTCCCGCAAGGTGCTGGAGCTGATGGACCGGCCTTGGGAGGCCAAACCGTATTACAAGTATTTCCCGCTGTTCATCACCGAGCAGAACATCCGCACCGGCAAGATGAAACTCAAGGAACACAAGGTGCTGCTCGACCGCGTGGAGCAGCAGTTCGGCGTGGATCGGGAAACGATAGTCGCCATCTGGGCAGTGGAAACCAAGTATGGTACCAATCAGGGAGATTTTAATGTTCTTCAGACCTTGAACACCCTTTTTGATGCCTATCCCCGGCGTTCAGACTTCTTTCGAGGCCAGCTGATTGATTTCCTGCGGCTCTGCAAGGAAAACAGCGTTGATCCGCACGCAATCAAAGGCTCTTATGCCGGAGCGTTCGGACAGACCCAGTTCATCCCTTCATCGTTCCGGGATTTCGCTGTCAGTTTTGACGGCGACCGCAAGCGCGATGTCTGGAATTCAGTGCCGGATGTGCTGGCCTCCATCGCCAACTACATCAAAAAACACGGCTGGGTGCTGAATGCGCCTGTTTATGCGGAACTTGGCCATGAGCTGAAGGACAGCCGACTGATCGCAGCCTTCAAGCAGGACAGAAAAGGAAGGATTACTTGGCAGGCTGTCCGCGACACGCAGCAGGCGCGCATCCCACCTTCGCCCGGCGGACGCGCTCTGTCCATTGTCGGCTTGGAGCTTGACCCGCAGCAGTCTGCCTATACTTTCCGCTATGTGGCGGGTTATCCGAATTTTCAAGCCATCACCGAGTGGAACCACTCCAACCGCTATGCGATGGCGGTGACTGAGCTGGCAGAGGCGTTCAAAAAACCGTAACCTGCCTCAGTGGAGAGTAAATGCGGTGATTTCATTCTCCGTGCCGATCCGCATCGGCGGCCCCCAGCAGCCGGTGCCTTGGCTGACATAGATCTGCGTTTCTTCTTCTCGGTACAAGCCCCGCAGATAGGGCTGTTGCAGTAGGGTCAAATAGTTGAAGGGCCATATCTGGCCGCCGTGCGTATGGCCGGACAGCACTAAGTCCAGATTGTATTGCATGGCGGCCTGTTGGGCCGCAACCGGCTGATGAACAAGCAGGACAACGTTCCTGCCAGGCTCAATGCCGCCTAAAGCCTGCTTGCAGTTTGGCGATTGACCGAATCTGCCTGCCGTGTAATCGTTGACTCCCGCGATCACCAACGCATCCTTTCCCCGCCAAATTTCCTTCCTGCTGTTGGCCAGCACGGTCACGCCCAGCCGCTTCATCTCCGGCAGCCAATCCTCAATGCCGCTGTAATATTCGTGGTTGCCGGTGACAAAAAATACGCCTTCCTTAGCCTTCAGCTCAGTCAGCGGCGCAAGCCAGCCGCGCAGTTCTGCGGCCTTGCCGTCAACCAGATCGCCGGTGATCGCAACCAGATCAGGCTGAAGGCGGTTGGTGACAGCCACGATCTCAGCCAAATCTGCGGCGGTGGTCATCGCGCCGAGATGCACATCAGAAAGCTGGACAATCTTGAACCCTTGAAAGGCGGCAGGCAAATTATTCAGCTTGATCTCTACCCGACAAACAGTGGGTGCTTCGGCAGCCTTTTTCACGCCGAAGGCAGACACCGTCAGCACAGCAACAATGCCTGAAAGGGCTATGAGGCGGGCAAGACGTTGCCCAACGGCCGGATCAGGCTGCCTGTGCAGCAAGTAGCAGCCTGCGAGAGCAAAAAGTTTGAGAAGATCAGCGCAGAGGAAGAAACAAAAGAAGAGCAGCAGCATTCCCATCCAGAGATAAGCCAGCCAAGAAAAAGAAAAGGTGTATTGGAGAGAAAACCGCCGCGCAACGATGGCCGCCAAAGGAAGATGGAAAAAAAAGATGATTGCGGCAGTCCCCGTTGTTTTGGCTCTTCCGCTGAGGCCAGTGTCCTTGATCAGTCGCCGCCAAAGGTAATAATGCGCAGCAGCCAACACCGTGCTGACCACAACCAAAAAGCGGAGAAAAAAAAGGCTGAAGAAGGACATCATCAAGGTGGTGAGGAACCGCCGTGCCGTTCGCTGAGTCAACGGCACGGCGGAACGAAACTCATCCCATCAATCGTTCCTTTGCTTCCTCATACCGTGCTGCCGTTTTCTCGACAATCTCGGCGGGCAGGGGCGGAGGCGGCGATTGCTTGTTCCAGTCGAGAGAGGAAAGGTAGTCGCGGAGGAATTGCTTGTCAAAGCTTGGCTGGCCCTTGCCGGGCGCGTACTCATCCACCGGCCAGAAGCGCGACGAATCCGGGGTCAGCACCTCGTCAATCAGGATCAGCTCGCCGTCTGAGGTCATGCCCAGCTCGAACTTGGTGTCGGCGATGA
>DHWV01000068.1:0-6455 GCA_002413355.1 Desulfobulbaceae bacterium UBA5173
AGTTGCCCGGATTGATGGCCGCGTCAGTCTGGATGAAATTCTCGTAGTCGTTGATGCCCATCCGGTTGCGGCCTTTGGCGGAAACCACCCCTACGGTCACGGTCTGACTCAGCTCAAAGGGGCTGCCGATGGCGATTACCCACTCGCCGACTTCGAGCTGATTGGAATCGCCCAACGGCAGAATGGGCAAATTGTTTGCCTCAATTTTAATCAAGGCCACGTCAGACTGCGGATCAGTGCCGATCACCTTGGCGGTAAACTCGCGCTTGTCCGCCAGCTTGACTGTAATTTTATCCGCATCTTCAACCACGTGGTTGTTGGTGAGAATCAAACCGTCCGGGGTGATGATGAAACCAGAGCCTGCGCCTTCCTGTTTAGGCATCCGGCGGGGCTGCCGCTGTTGTCGTTGAGGCTGTTGCTGCTGGAACTGCTCAAGCTGATCGCCGAAGAAACGCCGCAGGAACGGATTATCAAATAATTCGTCCATCTGCTTGCTGTCTGGCCCTTTGACGGTCTTCTCCACGCCGATATAGACCACCGCAGGCCCGGCTTTTTTGACCACTGAAGTGAAGGCCTTGCCGGAACGCTCCAGCATGGCAATGTCATTATCCTGCGCGGCGGCAGGAAATCCTGACACCAGCAAACAGAACAAACAGGCGGCCATCAACTGCAGCCGCGCCAACGGGTGCCTCTGTCGCATCATTTTTGCAGCTCCACGGGTTTAAAGGCTTGTTATTGCAGGGAGGAAAAACTTTTCCCGTTTTTGACCTGCGGACAGCAATACATGTTATACCCGGCAGAAGAATCGTCAAGCGGGATTGCAGCATTTCGCGCTGTTTTTTTTGCGCCTGCACCCAGCGCGGCCAAGCGTTACATTGCTGTTGATTGCGGCAGGGTAAATTACAATTTTGCAGAAAAATATCTGCGGCAGTTTGCCGTACAGAACACGAAATATGTCTTATTCTAAAGCATTAGATGCGAATCTACAGACAGGCATGAGTCTTGCAAAAAGATTATTGCAAAACAGGTGCTGGCAGGCCGGTTGGCTCATGAACGCTTCCGCTTTCTGCTTGAAAAAGCATTTCCTCTTTGTTAGGATAGCTCCATTTATTGCTACAAGATTGTAGCAGTCTAACCAAAGAGGAAAGAAAATGAACAAAGCGGACACCGCCTTTATTTTGGCGGCGGCAGGGTTGGTTTTGCTGATGACTCCTGGGCTGGCCTTGTTTTATGCGGGCATGGTGCGCAGTAAAAACGTGCTGGGCACGATCATGCAGAGCCTGATGATGATTGCTATTATCTCGCTGGAATGGGTGTATCTCGGCTACACCATGTCCTTTGGCCCGGACGTGGGCGGCGTGATCGGCAGCCTGTCGTGGTTTGCTCTGCGAGGTGTTACTAATGCGCCCAGCCCGGACTACGCGACCACCATTCCGCAGACAGTGTTCATGATCTACCAGTGCATGTTTGCGGTGATCACTCCGGCCCTGATTGCCGGGGCCTTTGCTGAACGGGTTAAATTTGCTCCGTTTGCGCTGTTCAGTCTGCTTTGGGCGGTGCTGGTGTACAACCCGGTCTGCCACTGGATTTGGGGCAAAGGCTGGATGGCCAATCTGTCGGTGCCGGTGCTGGATTTCGCGGGCGGCTTAGTCGTGCATGTCACCTGTGGTGCAGCGGCCTTGGCCGCAATTCTGGTGATCGGCCCCCGCAAGGGCTATGGCCGGGAGAGCTTTATGCCCCACAATCTGCCGATGACCATGCTCGGTACAGGGCTGCTCTGGTTTGGCTGGTTTGGTTTCAACGGCGGCAGTGCCCTGGCAGCGGACGGCGTGGCCGCCACCGCCTTTGTCGCCACGCATCTGGCGGGCATGGCAGGCATGGCTGCTTGGACTGGCGTAGAATGGCTCAAGCTCGGCAAACCGACCACCCTTGGCGCAGCTTCCGGGGCCATTGCGGGCTTGGCAACCATCACCCCGGCAGCGGGTTTTGTCGGGCCGAACTCGGCCATTCTTATTGGCTTGATTGCCGGCGTGACCTGCCATTACGCAGTCAGCATGAAAGGCAAGCTCGGCTATGACGACTCCTTGGACGTGGTTGGCATTCACGGCGTGGGCGGCTTGATCGGCAGCCTGCTGCTCGGCATTTTCGCCTCCAAGTCAGTGAATCCAGCCGGTGCTGACGGTTTGCTGGCCGGAAGCGTGAGCCAGCTTATTGCGCAAATCATTGGCGTAGTGGTAGTTGGCGCGTATGCCTTTGTCGTGTCGTGGATTCTGGTGAAAGTCATTGACGCGAAGATGGGAATGCGCCTGTCTGAAGAGAACGAGGTGCAGGGCATGGATTACAGCGAGCACGCGGAGACAGCCTACAATTAGCTGTTTCAAATTTTCATGCCGCACTGTATTCTGTGCCGTTTGCAGGCAGCGGCGCAGGCTGAATCAACAACACGAGGTGAGCAATGAAAAAGGTTGAGGTTATCATCAAACCTTTTAAACTTGACGAGGTCAAGGAGGCTCTGAATGCCATCGGCATCAAGGGCATGACTATTTCCGATGTCAAGGGCTATGGCCGCCAAAAAGGGCATGTGGAAGTATATCGCGGGGCAGAGTACCGGGTTGATTTTCAGCCCAAGATCAAGCTGGAGATCATCGTTGAGGCCGAGCTGGTGGAGCGGGTGATTGAGGTGGTGGTCAACGCTGCTCGCACTGGCAAGATCGGCGACGGCAAGATATTTGTCCTGCCGGTGGAGCAGGTTGTGCGGGTGCGGACAGGGGAAACCGGCAGCCAGGCGATTTGAGAGCGGAAGGATGGCTTTGGAACTGCGCAATCGGCAGCAGATGCTGGAAGACCTCTGGCAGCAGGGACTGAGCGGCAACGAGCTGATGGCCCGGCATACTGAGCTGGTTGATGCCTTTGTCATCGAGCGGGTTCACGCTTCGGAAGCGGTGCAACAGGCAGGTGGCACTATCGCCCTGATTGCTTTGGGCGGCTATGGCCGCAGCGAATTGTATCCTTTTTCTGACATTGATCTGCTTCTACTCCACGACCGGGCAGCGGAAAAGAAGATACGCGAGGCCGCAGAGTCCATCCTCTATCCCCTTTGGGACGCAGGCTTTCAGGTCGGCCACAGCGTGCGCACAATCAAGGATGCGGTGCGCTTTGCAGGTGAGGATTATCTCTTTCAAGTCGCTCTGCTGGATGCACGCTTACTGGCCGGTTCCGAGGTATTGTTTCACGAGCTTCTGAGTCTGTACCGCAAGAAGAGCATCGAAGGCAGCCGGGACAAATTTGTCCAGACCATGCACCGGCTGCGCGACGAGCGGCGGCAGAAATACGGCAGCCATTCCTATTTGCTGGAGCCGCAGATTAAAGAGGGCAAGGGCGGCCTGCGCGACATCCAGGCCATGCTCTGGACAGCTAAGGCGGTCTTCGGCTTGGATGGCCTGACTGCGCTGGAAGACTCTGGGATGCTCACCGCTGAAGAACGGAGCGCGTTTGCCGCCGCGTGGAATACGCTGATCAGCATCCGCGTCCAGCTGCACCGCCTCAGCCGCAGGCCGAACGACCGCCTCTTCTTTGAATATCAGGAAGAATTGGCCGCTGCCTTTGGCTGTCAGGATCAGGACGGAATGCGGGCGGTGGAACATTTCATGCGCCAAGTGTACAGCTGCCTCCAGACTGTGGCCGTGACCACTGATCTGTTCTTTGAGCAGGTGCAGGAGAATCTTCGCCTCAGCGGCAAGGACAGCCGCGAGCAGGAGCTTGAGCAGGGCATTGTTGTCCGGGCAGGCAGCCTCCGCCTGACGGCGGCTGATGCTCTGCTTGCCAAACAACCGCATCTGCTGCTGCGGCTGTTCCTGCACGCCGGACGCAGCGGCCTGCTCGTGCATCACCGCACCCGGCAGATGATCACCCGCAGCCTGCATCTGGCTGACGAAGCCTTCCGCAGCTCGAAGCGAACAGCCAAGGTGTTCATCGGGCTGCTGCTGGCCGAAACTCCGCAGCCTGCCTTGGAAACCATGCTGGAGACCGGCCTGCTCACCGCCTATCTGCCGGAGTTCGCCAAGGTGGAGTCGCTGGCCCAGCATGATTTGTATCATATCTGCACAGTTGATCGGCATCAGCTCCAGACCGTAGGCGAACTGGCTAAATTGCGTCAGACTGAACCGGAGCTGTCCGCAGCGGTGGCCGCGCCGCAGTTGCTCTGTCTGGCCGGGCTGCTGCACGACATCGGCAAAGGCCGGGGCGCGGATCACTCAGTGCTGGGCGCGGAATTAGTCAGCGGCATTGGCCAGCGCATGGGTTTGGACAGCAGCGAGCGCGACCGGCTCGCCTTCTTGGTGCGCTGGCATCTGTATCTGCCGGAGAATGCCCTGCGCCGCGACTTGTCCGACCACGCTTTCATCCGCGAGGCAGCCCGGCTGATCGGCGATCAGGACATGCTGACCATGCTCTATCTGCTCTCCATCGCCGACTCCAAGGCCACCGGCCCTTCGGCGTGGTCAGACTGGAAAGCGGCCTTGATGGCCAAGCTCTTCCTTAAGGTGCGGGCCTGCTTGGAATCCGGCTGCACGGCGGAGGAATATTGCGGCCAAAGCGAGGCGCAGGGCGCGGCCTGGCTGCGCGAGCAGGCGGCGGCCCGCCTTCTTCCCGGCGAGGAAATCAAAATCCCCTTAGCCGAGCTGCCTGCTGATTATCTGACCAGCTTCAGCCCGGAGGAAGTGGCCCAGCATCTGCGTCTGCACCGAGATCAGGGCACCTTGCTTCAGCAGAAGGTGCTGCTCTTCCCAGAGGAACGGCAGGGTCACTGGCCGCTGCTGATTCTCTGCACTGACCGGCACGGCCTGCTGGCAAAGATCTGCGGCGTGCTGTCGCTGCACAACCTTTCTGTGCTGGCGGCCAAGATATTCACCTGGCCGGACGGCACGGTGGTGGATGTCTTGGACGTGAAGCCGACAGCGGCGGTTGAATTCGCTGAACAGAACTGGCAGGCGTTGGCAAACGACCTCAACCGGGCGGTGAATTACCACTTAAATGTGGGCCTGCAACTGCACAGCAAGCTGGAAGGTTTGAGCCGCAAGCCCGCTGTCCAGCAGGCGAAGACTGAGGTGGTGATCAGCAATGCCGCTTCAGATCAATACACGGTGATTGAGGTGTATGGCTGCGATCATCTGGGCGCATTGTATCAGCTCACGCAGACCTTGTCTGATTTCCGCCTGAGCATTCACCGGGCGAGAATCGCCACTGAGGTCGAGCAGCTGATTGACGTGTTTTACGTAACGGCCGAAGACCGCCGCAAGGTTGAAAATGTCGCTCTGCTGGCGGAAATCAACCATGCGCTGCTGCACGTCATCGGCGGCAAGGCGTAGGGACGGTTCGCGAACCGTCCCTTGTATTATGAGATTGAGATGGATTAGCATAATCCATCTTGATGGAAGGAGAGCCGGATGCCGCAACGCCCCTTGAGCGTGGAAGCTCGCAACGTAGACAGTATCTACATATTTGCACCTGACTGTCCGGCCTGACCGGACGTTATTATTCATCAAGCACAAGGAGACACAAGAGATGACCCGCGAAGAGATCATGCAAATCATTGAGGAGCAGAATGTTCACTTCTTCCGCCTTCAGTTCGTTGATGTTCTCGGCTTCATGAAGAATATCGCCGTGCCTTTGAGCCAGATTGAAAAGGCTCTGGACGGCAAGATGATGTTCGACGGCTCCTCGATTGACGGCTTCGTCCGCATCAACGAGTCTGACATGTACCTGAAGCCGGACTACAACACTTTCACCGTGCTGCCGTGGCGGAACCAGAATGGCACCAACGCCGCCCGCATCATCTGCGACGTGTACAACCCGGACGGCACCCCGTTCTCTGGCTGCCCGCGCAACAACTTGAAGCGCGTCTTGGCCGAGGCTAAGGCCATGGGCTACACCATGAACGTGGGCACCGAGGCCGAGTTCTTCCTGTTTGAGCGAGATGAAGAAGGCCGCGCCACCACCAAGACCAGCGATGTGGCCGGTTATTTTGATATTGAGCCGGACGACTGCGGTATCAACTGCCGCCGCGAGATCATCGAGACCTTGGAAGCGATGGGCTTTGAGATCGAGGCTTCGCATCACGAGGTTGCCGAGGGCCAGCACGAGGTCAACTTCAAGTACGCCGACGCGCTGACCGCCGCAGACAACACCGTGACTTTCAAGTGGGTTGTCCGCTCCATCGCCGCCGAGTACGGTCTGCACGCGACCTTCATGCCCAAACCGGTCTTCGGCATCAACGGTTCGGGAATGCACACCAATCAGTCGCTGTTCAACGCCGACGGCACCAACGCCTTCTTTGATCCGAACGGCCCGCTGCAACTGTCTGAGATCGCGTACAAGTATATCGCGGGCATCTGCAAGAACGCCTACGGTTTCGCCGCTGTCACCAACCCGCTGGTCAACTCCTACAAGCGGCTGGT
>DHWV01000068.1:6710-6844 GCA_002413355.1 Desulfobulbaceae bacterium UBA5173
TGCCCGGCTACGAGGCTCCGGTGTATGTCGCTTGGTCCGCGTCCAACCGTTCAGCGATGATCCGCATTCCGGCTTCACGTGGACTGGGAACACGCACCGAAGTGCGCTGCCCGGATCCGGCCTGCAACCCGTAC
>DHWV01000102.1 GCA_002413355.1 Desulfobulbaceae bacterium UBA5173
TTCGCTTCAGCTTGATCGCAGCCATTTATAATATGGAGCTGAAGATTATTTGCAGATGACTTGTGCAAGATCTATTCAAGGAGGCCGCCAGCAGCTTCAACCGCCTCTTGAATCCGCTCAGATTTATGGAACGAGGCGTTGTAACAACAGCTCCGTTTGGAAGCACAGGCAGAAGTGCCTACAGCAGCAGCCATAGCAAACCCTAATTTGCTTACTATGTTACCTGAAATCGGCACAGCCCGGCCGCTTTTTGCCGCTTTTCTGAAAAAGTGTGCTACAATCAAACGCTGTTGAGGCTACGGCAGACCCACTGCCGCCACAGTTCCTTCCGATGCCAAGGATGTCATGCCGTCTGCTGCAAGAAAATTCACTTGGGCATTTTTTGTTTTAGCTGCCCTTCCTGCCGCCGCGCAGATTCAGCCGTCATCAAACAGCATTTCGTCTGTTCAGCTACAGCTTCCGCAAGGTGTCGCTCCGGCCACGTCAGGATATGAATTTCCGGTCTATCCGGTCATGTTCCCCAATGTCCGCTTTTGGGAGAAAATCTACGGCACCTACACGGAAAATCAAGGTGTTCTGCATGACAAGAGCGATCTTGACCGGGTGTACCGGGTGATCAATCTGCTGCCGAAGAATACTCCGGGCGCAGATGAAATCAACAAGAAACTGATTGAGACAGTCCAGTCCCGCATTCAAGACATGCTGCGGAAATTTGCCGCAGGAGCTGCGCCGCAGACGACAGAGGAACTGCAAATCCACGCCTTGTTCAAGGAAAAGAATCCGGTCGTTTTTCTTGCCGCCATAGACAACATGCGGGTGCAGACCGGCCTCAAAAACCGTTTCCTGGAAGGCGTGATCCGTTCTGGTGCCTACATGCCTGCCATCAAACGCATTCTGCGGACGCAGGAGTTGCCGCAGGAGCTGGCCTATCTGCCGCATGTTGAGTCCTCGTTCAATCCTGCGGCCTATTCCAAAGCTGGAGCAGTCGGGCTGTGGCAATTCACGTCCTACACAGGCAAAGATTTCATGCTGATCAACGACTTGGTCGATGAGCGGTACGATATTTACGCCGCTGCCAACGCCGCCGCTCTTTTCCTCAAAGAAAATTACCGCCAGCTTGGCGCATGGCCGCTTGCTCTCACTGCGTACAATCATGGCCGGGGTGGGATGGTGCGCGCCCAGCGGGAATGGGGAACCTATCCGCTGATTTTTGCCAACTACACCGGTAAAACGTTCGGCTTTGCTTCTAAAAATTTTTATTCCGAGTTTGTTGCCGCCTACCGAGTTGCCCGGCGGCTGGAGAACGATCCAACTGTGATTCGGGAGAGGCCGCTGATCAGTGCCTCGGTGCGCCTGACGAGCTATGCCTCTGCTCCTGAGCTGCGCCAGTATTTCGGGGTTTCCGAGGAGGAATTCCGCAGTCTTAATCCCGCGCTGCGCAGCCCTGTGCTGGAAGGCAAAAAATACATCCCGCCTGAAGTGGTCATCCATCTGCCCGCCACGCATTTTGTCCGGGAGCGCATCCGCACTATGCCAGCAAGTCTGTTCCGAAGCAGCCAATTATCGGACATTGTTCTGGCAAAACCAAAATCGCAGCGGCGGCGGAGCAGCTCTGTCAAAAAAGTTGCTGCCGTCTCAGTCCGCCAATTCAGGTCTACCAGAACATCAGGCAAAAAAATCGCAGGCTGCCTTGGCAAAGCAAAGCCTGTAGCACGAAAAAAAACAGCACGCAAAAGGTGACGTGATGGATATTTCCAAAACAATTGCTGAGTTGAAGCAGCGGCCAGACTTTGCCGCCAAAGTTGGCATGATTCTCGTTCATAACGGCGTGGCCCGGAGTTGGTCGCGCAAAGACGGCGCAGCGGTCGGCAGACTGGAACTTGAAGTGGATAAGGCTGCCCTTGCGCGGCTACGGCAGGAATACCTGCACTGGCCGGGCATTTACGAAATCATCGTCGAGGCTTCTTCCGGCAGCTTTCAACCCGCTGATGATCTGCTCTTCATCGTTGTCGCAGGCGATCTGCGCGAGCATGTCAAGCCGGTGCTGGCCGAACTGCTCGACCGGATCAAACTCGAAGCGGTGCGCAAAAAGGAGCTGCCAGCCTGACCGCCATGTCCGCCGAACCATCGCCGGACCGTCTCGCCCGCTGGGCCTTTGCCTGCAAACCGGGTGAGAAGCGGCCTGCCGCCTTTCTCCGCAGCCTGCTCCGCATCCTCTTGATTATGGGGCACGAATTTTTTGGCAGCAGCATTTCTTTGCGGGCGGCGGCGTTGACTTTTTCTGTCGTCCTTTCAATGGTGCCGCTGTTGGCGATGAGCACCGCCATCCTCAAGGGGCTGGGCAACGGCCAGCAGATGCGGATCGCGACCTACCGCCTGATTGACCAGCTCGACCCGGATGCCGAAGCAAAGGCTGCGCAGGACGAGGCAGATCAGAAAAACGCGCCCGCCATATCGGAACAGTCGGAACAGGTGCAGCCACCCAAGCCGCCCTCGCTCAACCGCCATTTGCACAACGCGGTGGATTCTATCTTTAATTACGTGGAAAACACCAACTTCGCCGCCCTCGGTGCTTTTGGCATCGTGGGACTCCTGATCGTGGTGATCACCGTGCTGAACGCGGTCGAGGACGCAATGAACGCGATCTGGCACACGCGGAAAGGCCGTTCGATTTTCCGCAAGATTATGGATTATCTGGCTTTGCTGGTGCTGCTGCCGATCTCGGTCAACATCGCTTTAGCCGGAGAGGCGGTGCTGAAATCGCAGAAGATCATGAAATATATTGCCGCCGCCATTCCCTCGGCATGGACGGTCGGCCTGCTGCTCAAGCTCCTGCCGTTCGTCTTCATCACCCTGTCGCTGATGATGATGTACCTCTTCTTCCCTAGCGTGAAAGTCAGAACTGGCGCGGCTCTTTGCGGCGCACTTTTCGGGGCGGTGTTCTGGTTTATCGTCCAACGGCTTTATGTGATGCTGCAAGTCGGGGTGGCCAATTACAACGCCATCTATGGCTCATTCGCCACAGTGCCGCTCTTTTTGGTCTGGATGCAGCTCGGCTGGATGTTCATCTTGCTCGGTGCGGTGCTGGCTTACGCCATCCAAAATCGCAATCACTACCGTCTGCCCGGCGCGGAAAGCACAGCCCGGCAGCAGCTTCAACAGGCGTTTGATGTGCTGCTGACCATTTATGGCAACTTCGCCCGTGCCGAAGCGACCGATGAAGAGCGGTTGGCGGAAATCTGCGCCGTGCGCAATGAGGCCGATTTGAGCCAGACCGTTGAGCTGCTGATCAGCGGCGGCCTACTGCACGAGATCGAGCGGAACGGTGAGGTGGCCTACATTCCGGCCCGGCCTGCGGAGCAGGTTTCCGCCGCCCACGTAGTGCGCATCGTCTTCGGGTGTAGCTCAGAGAAGGAGTCTGAAGGCGGCAAAATGGCTGCCCACGTGGTGCAGGCGGCTGAAGAAGCGGTTGCGTCTGCTGGATTTCACGCCAACTTCGCAACGTGGTCAAAGTGATGCGGTGGGCAGCTACAAGCGGGGAGAGAATGAAGTGCTGATGGGGCGAGAAAAAAGGGGCTAGGCTCAATGCCCCGCCCCTTTCTTTAGCGATTTTTGTCAAATGGCCTCTTCGCCTTTTTCGCCGGTGCGCACCCGCACCACCTGTTCAACCGGCAGGACAAAGATTTTACCGTCGCCGATCTTGCCGCTCAGGGCCGCCTCGCGGATCGTGCTGACTACCTTATCGAGCATTTCCGCTCGCACCACCAGCTCAATCTTGATCTTGGGATTGAATTCAACCGTGTACTCTGCGCCCCGGTACATCTCCTTGTGACCCTTTTGGCGGCCATAACCTTTGACCTCGCTGATGGTCATGCCGCTGATGCCCAGCCCGTTCAGGGCTTCTTTCACGTCATCCAGCTTGAAGGGCTTGATGATTGCTTCTATCTTTTTCATAGCCTGCACCTCCGTGCGCTGTGCTGATCGTTAAAGATTGTATCCCACTTCATTGTGCTGGGAGAGATCAAGCCCCATCACCTCGTCTTCGTCTGTCACTCTGAACCCAGTCAGCTTGTCCGTGATCTTCAGAATCACCCACGTCAGGATGCCGGAGTAGGCAAAGGTGACGAGCACGCCGACAAGCTGAATCCACACCAAGCCAGCCCCACCGAAGAACAGGCCATCCGCGCCTGCGGAGTTCACTGCCTTGGAGGCGAACAATCCGGTGGCAATCGCGCCCCACGTCCCACCGCAGCCATGCACAGCCACTACATCCAGCGCGTCGTCATATTTAAACTTTGCCTTGAGCGAAATGGCCAAGTAGCACAGCACGCCTGCAACCAAGCCGATGATGATTGCCGAAACCGGGCCGACAAAACCTGAAGCCGGGGTGATAGCAACCAAGCCTGCTACTGCGCCGGAAGCTGCGCCCAAAACAGTCGGTTTGCCATGCAGCATCCATTCCGCAGCTACCCACGAAACCATTGCTGCTGCCGCTGCAATGTGTGTCGCAAAGAACGCTGAACCAGCCACACCGTTAGCTGCGCCTGCGCTGCCTGCATTAAAGCCGAACCAGCCGAACCAGAG
>DHWV01000093.1:0-19467 GCA_002413355.1 Desulfobulbaceae bacterium UBA5173
AGATCAAAGCGGAAGCCGTCCACGTGCATTTCCATGACCCACCAGTGCAGAGCCTCTATGATCAGGCTGCGGACAATGGGATGGTTGCAGTTGCAGGTGTTGCCGCAGCCAGAAAAGTTGAGGTAGGCTTTTGTCCACGGATCGAGGAGATAATAAATCGGGTTGTCTATGCCCCGGAAGGAGCTGGTTGGCCCGTCCCAGCCGCCTTCGGCAGTGTGATTGAAGACCATGTCGAGGATGACCTCGATGCCCGCTTTGTGCAGGGCTTTGACCATGTCGCGGAATTCGCGCAAAGGGTGGCTGCTGTCGCTGGCGTAAGCTGCTTTTGGCGCGAAAAAGGAAAGCGGGTTGTAGCCCCAGTAGTTGCGCAAAGGCAAACCCGTTTCCGGGCTGTTGAACGGGCAGTCGGTTTCGTCGAATTCTGTCACCGGCATCAGTTCGACTGCGGTGATGCCCAATTTGTGTAGATACGGAATGTTCTCGATGATGCCGTGGAACGTGCCGGGAGAGCTGCATTTGGAGTTGGGATGCACGGTGAAGCCGCGCACATGCAGTTCGTAGATGATTGAATCCTGCAAGGGGATGTTCAGAGGTCGGTCGCCCTCCCAGTCGTAGGATTCGTCGGGAATCAAGCAGAGGGTCTGGCTGCCAGCTAGATTGCGTGGCTGCCCCCAGCGCGGCGAGCGCAGTTCCTTGGCGCAGGGGTCAAGGAGAATCAGGCTGCTGTCATAGGCCAAGCCGGAGGTCTGCGGCGTATATGGGCCGGAAAGCCGCCAGCCATAGCGGATATACGACGGCAGGCCGCTGACAAGGATGTGCCAGATGTCGCCGGTCTTGTTCAGCTTGGGGTCAAGCGGGATTTCCACTCTACCCGCGCTGCGGTCGTCCTTCAGGCCCAGCACCAAGGTTGCGCCTTCCGCATGGCGTGAGAACAGGGCAAAGTTGATGCCGCCGGGCGTGACGGTTGCGCCAAGCGGTTGTGGGTGGCCTTGAAAAGCAGGAAATTTGATTTTCATATTGACGGGATGACTGCATTGGCGTAGTCTTTTCTCTTTGCTGACAGTTGTCATCCTACACCACCACCAGCAGTTTCCCAAAGCCAAAACAGCCGTTTTCAGCAAGGAGCCTGCACCATGCCCCGTCAAGCCGTTTTTGCCCACAGTCTGATTCTGTTCGCCGCCGCTGGCTTTTTCGCCTTTATTGTGCGGCTGATTTATCTGGCCGACACCGGCGAAAGCGCACAAAGCATTTTCCGGCTTCTGTTCAAAATAAGTTGCCGAGTTCCCTATGGCGACAAAATTGGACATTTTTCTTTGTTTGGCCCGCTGGCCCTGATCGTCAACGCTGCGTTGCAATTCCGCAAAATTTGGTTTGGCAGAAGGAATATCTATCTTGGTAGTCTGCTGGTGGCCGCCTTTGTTTTGACCGAGGAACTCAGCCAGCATTTTTTCCCAACGCGGTCTGTCGAGCTGCTCGACCTGCTTGCCGACGGTGCGGGCATCGCCCTATTCACTTGGCTGTCCGGCCTGCTGGACAGCACAATCCGGCAAAGAAATTCCGCCGCCGCAGTTCAGCTCCCTGTTTCGCCTTGACAGCGGTTTTCCGGGCTTATATAGTCCTATCTGCCTTGCAATAATGAAGCACTGACTCTGCGCACGGGCAGCCCGGGCGTTCACAATCATATTAGGAAAAAACCGATGAGTAAAATCACAGGCGCGCAGGCCATCGTTAAATGTCTGCAGGAGGAAGGGGTTGACACCATTTTCGGCTTTCCGGGCGGCGTGATCCTTGATCTGTACGACGCGCTGATGGACTCCTCGATCAGCAATTTGCTGGTCCGGCACGAGCAGGGCGCAGTCCATGCCGCAGACGGCTATGCGCGCGCAAGCGGCAGGGTCGGTGTTGCCCTGCTTACCTCCGGCCCTGGTGCGACCAACGGCGTGACCGGCATCGCCACCGCCTACATGGACTCTATCCCGATGGTGGTGCTGACCGGCCAGGTGCCCCGCGCCCTGATCGGCAACGATGCCTTCCAGGAAGTGGACATTGTCGGCATCACCCGTCCCTGCACCAAGCACAACTATTTGGTCAGCGACCCGGACGAGCTGGTGCCGATCCTGCGCGAAGCCTTCTATCTGGCCGCTTCAGGCCGTCCCGGCCCGGTGCTGGTAGACATGCCCAAGGACGTGATGGCGGCTAAGATGGACTATCCGGCCAAAGAGGAGATCAGGATGCAGACCTACCAGCCCACGCTGGATCCGCATCCGGGCCAAGTCACCAAGGCCTGCAAGGCGATCCTCAAGGCCAGGCGGCCTGTGCTCTACGTCGGCGGCGGAGTTATCCTCTCCAACTCCAACCAAGAGCTGACCGAGCTGGCCGAGAAGACGCAGATTCCTGTGACCATGACCCTGATGGGCCTGGGCGCGTTTCCGGGAACAAATCCGCTTTCCATGGGAATGCTGGGAATGCACGGCTCCTACGCGGCCAACATGATGGTGGCCAAGAGCGACCTGCTGATTGCCGTCGGCGCGCGCTTTGACGACCGGATCACAGGTCGGCTGGATACCTTCGCCCCGGACGCAGAGATCATCCACATTGACATTGACCCGTCCTCGATCTCCAAGAACGTTAAGGTGGACATTCCCTTGGTTGCGGACTGCAAGAACGCTCTGACCGCGATGAACGCCTGGCTGGACAGCTCGGCGGAGTTTGACCGGGCCGCCTTTGCCGAGAAGCACAGGGAGTGGAACGAGCAGGTGAGGGAGTGGAATGCCAAGCACCCGCTGTCCTATCAGGACGAGGGCGAGATCATCAAACCGCAGTTTGTCATCGAGACCATCAACCGGCTCACCGGCGGCGACGCGATCATCACCACCGAGGTCGGCCAGAACCAGATGTGGACGGCCCAGTTCTACAAGTTCAACCAGCCGCGCCAGCTGCTGACCTCCGGCGGCCTCGGCACAATGGGCTATGGCCTGCCTGCGGCCATCGGCGCGAAGGTCGCCTTCCCGGACAAGACGGTCATTGACATCGCGGGCGACGGCTCGATTCAGATGAACATTCAGGAGCTGGCCACGGCCAAGCAGTACGGCGCGGCGGTCAAGGTGGCGATCCTCAACAATGGCTATCTCGGTATGGTGCGGCAGTGGCAGGAGCTGTTCTACAACCGCCGCTACTCAGGCACGCCGATGGAGGTCACCCCGGACTTTGTCGAGCTGGCCAAGGCCTATGGCGCGGTCGGCCTGCGGGCGAAGACCAAGAGCGAGGTGGAGCCGGTGATCAAAGAGGCGCTGGCGATCAATGACAAGGTTGTGATCATGGACTTTGTCATCAAGCGCGAGGAATGCGTGTTCCCGATGATTCCGGCCGGAAGATCAACCACAGAAATGCTGCTGGCATAATTTTGCGAGGATCAAAGCAATGAAACATACTCTTTCCGTTCTCCTCCGCAACAAGCCCGGCGCGCTGTCGCGGGTGACCGGCCTGTTCAGCGGGCGCGGCTTTAACATCGAGAGCCTCTGCGTGGCCGAGACCCTTGACCCGCAGGTCTCCTGCCTGACCTTGGTGACGCGGGGCAGCGACGCGATCATCGAGCAGATCATGAAGCAGCTGCACAAGCTGATTGACGTGATCAAAGTCAGCGACATCAGCGAAGGCGAGTACGTCGAGCGCGAGATGGTGCTGATCCGCATGAAGGCCGAGGCCGGCACGCGGGCCGAAGTGCTGCGGGTGATTGACATCTTTCGGGGCAAGGTCGTGGATGTCAGCCCGACTTCCTACACCGTGGAGATCACCGGCTCCGAGTCCAAGGTGCGCGCGGTGATTGACATTCTCCGGCCTATCGGCATCAAGGAGATTGTCCGCACCGGCACCATTGCCATGGCCCGCGTTCCGAAGAAGTAGCGCAGGTTCAAGCCAGCCGTTCATTCCTGGCAAACTCGATGCAGGCTTCGAGCATATCTCGATGCACGCATCGAGTTTCGCGCCTCTGAGCGCGCCCGCCTCTCCGTTCTCGTTTCCCTTCTGATGATGCTCCATGAAAGCTCCTGAAGTCTCTGTGGCCAAAGAGGGTTTGCCCTTCATCCTCTTCTGCGCCTTCGCCGCCCTGCTCTGCGCTGTCCTCCAGCTCCGCGCCGCCGCGCTGGCCGCATTCCTGGCCACGGCCTTTGTCACCTATTTCTTCCGCGACCCGGAACGCACGCTGCCGGAAGACGGCAGTGCCGTGGTCTCACCGGCGGACGGGAAAATCATCCGGGTGGAGGAGCTGTTTGACGACCGCTTCCTGCATCAGGACGTGCTGCGGATTTCCATCTTCATGAACGTCTTCAACGTGCATGTCAACCGGATTCCCTTGGCGGGCACGGTGCGGCGCATCGTCTTTCAGCCGGGCCGCTTTTATGCCGCTGATCAGGATAAGGCCGCCCTGCACAACGAGCATTGCGCGATGATTGTTGCAACCGCCGCCGGGCAGCAGTACGCGGCAGTGCAGATTGCCGGGTTAATCGCCCGCCGCATTGTCTGCCGGGCTGAGCCGGGCGATCAGGTGCAGGTCGGGCAGCGGTATGGTCTGATCCGCTTCGGCTCGCGGGTGGACATGTATCTGCCCAAAGGCAGCGTGGCGGCGGTGAAAGTTGGACAGAAAGTGAAGTCCGGCGAGACGGTGCTGGCGAGGGTGAACTGAGATAAAACAAAGGGAGATAAAGATGACTCAACGAATATTGATGATAACTGAGAAACCAAATAAGAAGGCTGATCAATTGCCCTGCCGAGAAGACCTGTTCGATTTGGAAAAAAATCCGTTCAGTCAGTTTTTTGGTAGGATATTGTTTGGTTCTGAAAAGTGTTTTCGCGCTTATTTTAATGATAAACTTGTCATGTGGAAACATGCGAGAAAAAGTTATCTACAAGATGATTGCGGTAGAATATGTATACAAAATTATATAAAAAATCATGCAAATAAAATTGAACTGATAGTAACTTTTGGCATCCCTGCCGCGAGGAAAATTTTATCTAATAAAAATGCCAATATTGAAAGAATGAGTGATATATTTGAAGATGGATTGCAGCCACTCTGTGATGTTTATTGTAATAAATCTCTTTTTAACACAGTAACTATCCCTGTTGCTGCCCTTCCGCATACATCAGGGGAAGCACAGCAGTTTTGGAAGAACTATCCATGTGTATGGTCAAAACTTGTCGAAGAAATTCAAGAAAAAGCCTGTAAAATATGCAGGGATAGCAATAATTGCTGTTGCTCTTCCTGTAAATAAAATTATTGCCAAACCGGACAATCAGGTCAGGGCTGGCGAGACGGTGCTGGGGAGGATGGAGAAAAAATAGAGCGGCGGCTGTCGTCCGGCTGTTTCATGCGCAGCTTGGCTTTGCTGAGAGCAGCCTCCATATCCAACGTCTTGCCCTGCTGCCGGTAGATTTCCGCCAGCAGCTGCCACGGTTTTGGCAGGTAGTCGCGTTCTGCGAGCACATTATGCAGCAGCTCAAGAGCGAATTCGTGCTGCTTGTTCTTGATCAGCAATTCAGCTACTTGGATATCCTCGACGTAGGAAAAGGATAATTTGGCGCGAAGCTGCCGATAAAAATCAGGAAGCACGGCCTGCTGACCTGTTTGCTGAAACAGCGGCATGGTTTGCTGAATGACGGCAGCGGCAGAGGCTTCTTTGGCCGCGCCGGTGAGTATGGCCTCGCAGGCCGCCTCGATGTTCTTCTCCCATAGATAATATCTGGCAAGCTGGAAGTAATCCCTGCTGCTGTTCAGACGCGGCTTCAGCGTCAAGGCTATCTGCTGCTGTTCAACTGCCGCTGCCCATTCGCTGTTCTTGGCCGCCATCTCCGCCAAAACGATCCGCGCCACGCGGACATCGTTGTCCGCCAAACCTGTCCACGTACCGCTTTGGGCTATGCCTTGGAGCAGACCTTGTCGGAACTGCTCCTCAGTCTCAGGAGTCCACCACGATTTGCTGCGGATTCTTGAATAACAGCCGGGATAGATGCGCCCCAAGGTTTCAGCCGCTGCCAGCAGCTCCTCATGTTGTCCGTATTGCGCGAGCTTATCCGCCAGCAGCTCGACATACTGCACCATGTTCGGGGCAAAGGAAGCGGCCCGGCGGTACGCGGCAAGAACTGCATCAGGACTGCTTTGCCCCTGCAATTCAAGAGCGGCGGCAAGGCTGACCGCGATCTCTGGCTCCAGCGGATTGAGTTGCTGCGCTTTCCGCAGATGATCTACGGCCAACGAGTAATGCAGTTCCTGCTCCCGTCCTTCAGCGCGCCAAGCCAGCTCGAGATAGGCCGTACCCAAGCTCTGATGAATGGTGCTGTCCCATGGCAGCCACTCAGCCGCTTTGTGGAGGAGCAGTGTAGTAGGTTTGTATTCCTGCCGGTTGATGAGGAATTGCGCCCGCTGATAATAGATTTGGCCGACGCAGAAATGGACAGCCGGAATGAAGAGCAGGAGGACGAGAAGAAGGAGAACGGCTCTGAGGCAAGGCTGCTTACTTGCTCCGCTCTCCATAGTAATCAGAGGAGTATTTGTGGTAATAGTGATAATAGCCTTCCCGTTTGGTGTCCACTTGGTTCAGCACTACACCCAGCAGATTGGCTTTCGCATCGCGAAGCTGATCAATTGCCTTGCCGATCATCATTCGGTTCATCCATCCAGTTTTCACTGTCACGATAACGCCGTCAACATGCGAAGAGAGCAACAGGGCATCGCTGACCGGCAGCACAGGCGGCGTGTCAACAATCACCAAATCATACAGATGCTTCAGGCGGGAGAGTAGAAAATGCAGACGGGCAGAACCGGATAATTCTGAAGGATTGGGAGGGATTGCTCCTGACGGCAGCACATGCAGATACTCATCCACCTGTATCGCCGCCTGTCGGATGCACCTGTCAAGATAAGGCAGCTCGTTTTTCCTGAAAACAGTTCTGACGATCTGCTGCGGCAAAGTGGTAAGCTCAACGCCATCTCCTGCGCCGACCTGCGTTGCAGACAGCTCGGTGAACAGAAAAGCAGGCGCGGACATCGCATTCAGCCGCTGCAAGGCTTCCGCGACATGAACGTTCAGTGCCGCCTTCAGCTTGCTGTCATCAGTCCAAGCAACCGCATTGATCACGCCGCCTATCTGCTCTTTGTTCAGCAACGCAGCCAGAGACAAGTGCGCGGGACTGGTCGGCCAAGCCAAGTCAACTGCCTTGCCATGCAGAAAATACAGCTCAACAGACTCAGACTGATCGCGAACAAGCAGCTTGCCTGTTCTTCTTTGTAGCTCGATCAATGTCAGCAAATCAGGCAGGCCGCACTGTTTGTCTCTGCCGCTGTCATTGATGTCGCTGCCCAGAATATCGCTGGTCAGTCCTGTCACGCCAATGCTGCCGCTGCTGTCCACTGTTGTGGAGAGACAGGGCCGCCGCAGGTCGCAGTCAACCAACACCACAGACTTGCCTTGGCGGGCTGTGGTCCAGCCAAGATTCGCGCTGACAGAGGTCTTTCCTTCGCCCGGCCCTGCACTGGTGATGAGCAACGATCTGACGTTCAGCTCCAACCCGGCAAGATGAATGTTTGCCCGCAGCGTTCTGTACGACTCAGCAAAATGTGTATGCGCCGCCTGCTGGCTCAATAAAACATGAGGAGGCTGGACACCTTGTTTCTTTTTACTGAACAAGCGCATCATGCCCTCCGACCTTCTTCAGAAGGCATGTATTTCCTGTTGTATGCCGCCTTGCCGCCAGCAACAGGAATGACTCCAAGCACAGCCAGATCACAACACGACTGAACATCTTCTTCTGTGCGAATGGTGCGGTCGGAGAATTCCAGCAACAAGGCCAAACCAATGCCGCTGAATAAGCCGCCGAAGACTCCAGCCAAGAAGAGCAGCGGCTTATTGGGCTTGACCGGATAAATAGGCTTCTGGGCACGTTCAACAAGGTTGATATTGCTTACTGTATTTCTTATCTCAGAACTGACCGACATGTCTTCAGCCTTTGATATTAATGTTTCATAATATTTTTTATATGTTTTCACGTTGTCTTGCAGGATTAAATACTGTTTTTCTTTTCCGCTCAACCCTATAGCCTCTTTTTTTAGCTCTTCTGTAGAAGACAGTATTTTATCTATAGATGATTGCAGCATTTCTTTCTCTTTTTTCATGCTGGAAATTTCTTTTTCCATTTGGCGATTCATCTCCGAACGAAGGTTATTGATTGTAGATTGAATCGCCTGCATTTCAGCATGTTTGCTTTTATATATTTTGCTTAGTTTCGATTGTTCAATTTCAGCAGCGATTAGCTGGCTGTTAAGGTTTTCTATCACAGAATTTCCAAGCAGGGAGCGCAGACGTGCCGCATAATTTTTCTGATCACCAGCCAAGGATTCGAGTTCCTGCAAGCGCAGCGCAATTTGCTGCTGTTTGCTGCGGGCATCAAACAGTTGGATATCATAAGCCTTTTTTTTCTCCTCAATGCCGCCCTGCATCGTTTCAAGAGAAAACATATTCTCCTTTTGCTTGTATGCCAGAAACGCCGCTTCCGCCTGATCAAGTTTGATCTTGAATTCAGCAGCCTGTTCTTTTAAAAAAGTGAATGAGTTGCTGGAGGCGAGCTGATTGTTGGCAATGTCGTATTGAATATACAGCTCAGCAACTGTATTGGCAATATTGCAAGCCTGTTCAGGATCAACATCTAAAACGGTGACACTTATGAGATCAGTAAGTTTTGGATTTTTAATAGCAATTTTTTTTCGTAATGATTCAGCAAGTAGATATTTTTTCTCATCAGGTGTCAGCACTTTTTCTGCTCCAGTCAGCAAAAGATGAAAATTATCTTTTACCTGACCGATCATTTGATGCAACCATCCGTCCTTTTCTGGTACCTTGCTTTGCTCAAGCTGCAATTTGTCAATCAGTTTTTCCAGCACAGGACGCGAGAGCATTAATTCCAAATGAGTATTCAAATTGAACTCTCGAAAGAACAAACTGTCCACAGCTCCAGTCTCATCTGTCAATGAAGCAGATTTTGCATTTGCAGGCGCAGCAGGTTTAACGGCAAGCTTGGCTGTTGCCTGATATTCTGGCTGAATCGTGAAAAGAAAATAGAGTGCAGCAAATATTCCTACGAAAAGACAAAGAACTATCAGTAGCTTATGCTTAAGAAGCATGGAAGCGTATTCACTAATGGAAATAACTTCCTCTGCGGTTTGCTGTTCCTGCATGGCGTGATTAAATGATGATTAGAAAAGAATAACGACGTGTTACAACCAGGTTTCAGGGATATGAATGAAGTCGCCCGGCTGGAGCGGTAGATCTGCGGCAGTGCCATCTTTTACCGCATCCAGATTAACTTTGATCACTTCTTTCTTGGCACCGTTTCTGCGGATTGTGGCACGGTTTGGCGCGGCGAACTCTTTAAATCCACCTGCCATGATGCAGGCATTTAATACAGTAAGGCCAATACGATAGGGATACATTCCCGGATTTTTAACTTCACCATCAATGAAAATGTTCGTTTTAGCCTGATCCATTTCGGTTTTAAACGGAACCTGCACCCTGTCGCCATTTTTCAGCCGAATATTGCCCTTATTGCCGCCGGACTCAAGGAGCGCGGAAATATCCACCTCTGTAATTTCTTCACGATCGCTTTTACTATCATTTTTGACACCGCTGTCATGCGTCACATAGGCGGTTTGGCCATACTCCGGCGCAAGACCACCCGCCTTGCCAATCAGATCCATGAGGGCGGGTTCCTGATCCATTTCATACTTGCCGGGATTTTTGACAGCCCCTGTGATATAAAAGGACAGGCTGCGGAATTCCTTCAAGGTAAGAATGACTTGAGGATTGACAAAATAGTCCGCAGCCAAAGGTTCCCGGATGGCTTGCTCAAGCTCGGCGAGCGTGAGTCCCTTGACTTTGACTGTGCCAATCATCGGCACAGACAGCCGCCCGGTGCTGTCAACGGTCAAATCTGCGGCTATCTGCTGCTTTTCACCAGCATAGACGACAAGATTAACAACATCTTTTTCGCCTAAAACATATCCTTTTTTGTCGGCAGCGCGAACCGTCTCCACGCTTGACAGCAGCATGAAAAGGATGATCAGCAGTCCAAACAGGTGAAAAGGCTTCATGCCCGTCTTCCGCTTTTATGGAATATAGTTTAATTTGACTGTGAAGGACGTGTTGTCGTAGTCATTGACATCAAGACTGGAATCACGCTCTTGCTGTGAGACTTCCATCACTAGCTTCAGCCAGCTGGTGACCGCATAACCAGCCGTCACTCCAAGCTTCCACGTATCATCGTTCCGGTCTGTGAATTTGTAATCATCCCAAGCGCACAACATGTTGACTCCAATGTCAACATCCTTGAACAACTTGCGCTCGACAGTTCCTTTCATCTGAAACGTGGAGTAATAGCCATTTTCAGTCGCGGCATCATTGATGTCGCCAAGCAGCGACAAACTGAATTTTGTCTTTCTAAAGCCTGTTCCTTGGCTCTGCAGGTCAAGCTGCCACGATATTGCATCAAGGTCGGAATCTTGAGCGTCATCTATCATGCGCTTATGATATCCGATGCCGCCATCCAGATCGACGAATTTGCCATTCCGAGTTAAAACACCGCCGATATCGACACCTTTGTAGTCATCAGAATTTCCGTCATATGAGATCGACTCTGCTTTAAGCCTCGGGCCAAATTCAAAGGTGCGGTTCATTTTGTACAGTGCTTTCATGCTCCATTTGTGCAGCATACTGTCTTCACCGGCATCCTTATCGTCATAGCGGGTTATCGTGTTCTCATACTCCAATCTGGTTCTGAATCGGTCAAAATCATATTCGGCGTACGGTGTTAACGCGTTGAGTTTGTACAGTTCACGGCTGGTGGATTTTCTTAGCTCACCAAAAAAATCCGGGTTGCGGGTGTACATCAGCATATCCTTCAGCCCCAGCGTGAGCCGCCGGAATTCTGCTGGCCTGCTGTTTACGTCAACACCTGCTGTCCAACCGACAAAGCTGTCCAGCTCGGCATCATCTCCGCTGTACATGGTGCCATCAAGCGTGGCTCCGAATTCAGCCTGTGTCCGTGCGGCTTGATATGCAAATCTAAAACCAGGCTGCACCAGCCACGTGACAACAGAGCTTTCATCAGCATGTCGATAAAAATAATTGCTGTCCCATCGAGTGCTGACGGCAAGAATTGGCTGCAATGTGTATTCTTTGGCAGGAGCGGCATCAGCCATGAATAATGCCGTGACAAGTAACGGAAGGCGCAAATATCCTTTTGCTGAATAGATCATAAAGCGTTTCAAAATGAAAAATATCTATCTTAACGGAAGACGCGACGAAGCATCAGTTACACCGATCACAGTTTGGATAACGCTGCTTGCCAACAACTGAACACGACTCGTGTTTCGAGCGGTAAAAAGGCTGTCCGCATGGGAACCTAGGGTTGTGGTTCTGAACAGGGCTTGCTGGTGGAGCCATTATTTTAAAACATTGGCATTTGTCTTTTTCTGGGATCACAACCGTTTTCACTTCTTTGCGGACTGAGACAGAAACCCGGATTCGCACAACTATTTTTACCCTGCCATTTCTACCAATGATTCTGATTCTATCCATAACACGTACCACACGCCGCACCGTTCTGATCGTTTGAATCACAGTGGCATGTGCAGTTTCATATATTTTGGTTTTCACAGCAATTGTTTTCTCCCAGACCATAATCCAAGAACCTTGCTGGATATCATAATCTGGAACTACGTTAATGCTGGAATAATTTGTTTCTTCAGGAAATAGCTGAAATCCCACGGTGGCATTGCTGGTGATACTTCCATTTTCATCTTTGATGAAGTTAAGCATTAGCATAGCAGTCCGTATTCGCAAATCATGCAGCTTTGCGTCCGGCTTGATCTTTTTGACGATCTTCTCCCTTTTATCCGAAAGGATATTAATCTCAAGGTTATCAGGATAGCCGTAAGCGACCGCGATCGCAGACGCATTTTTGGCATCCAGCTCGCCTGCGGACTCTTCAATGCTTTTCTCGATATACTCAAGAAAATATGGAACAATCGCCGGATACTCTTCGGATGGCTGCTCTAATATCTGGCTACTGCCATCCTTTTTCTGCTGCATGACGATCAGGGAAGGCTCTACAGTTTTACCTTCCATCTCGAAGACGGTGACCTTTTGACCAGATGTGGCAAAACAGGTCGTTGCAGCAGAAAAAAAGAACAATATCGACGAAATAACCGAAAGTAGCCTCATGTCGCGCCTCCATATATTCTAAAAAAAGAAAATAAGCCAAAGGATTATACTATATAATCAAACATTCTTCTCATTGTCAAGTTTGAACAGCAACTTCTTTGATTTGTTCAGCACGATTGTGCTGTTCTATTTTTTGTGTTACCTATTCTTGTTTGAAGAAACTGCTCACTCAAACAAATTGAAAGGCTGCTGAAAATGATATACTCCATGATGTTCGTTGCTATTTTGCTCCTTTTGGCGCCTTTGGCAATGGGTGCTGTTCAGGGCTGGGCGATTGGATTTATATTTTTCCTCGCGCTTGCCGCTGCCGTCAGCTATTTGCTTCATGGAGACAGCGTGCTATCCCAAAAAACTCCTATAGATAGACCACTTGCGGCATTGGTCGCTCTGGCTGCCTGTTCCCTCTTTTGCTCCGCACATCGTTTCGCAGGCATTACAGCACTTGCTCAACTTTCCGTCTGTATTTTTCTATATTATATCACCATAGTGATCAGCAGGGAACGTCCGCTGCTAATTTTCCTTCTATATTGGATCATAGGCATTTCCACGCTGCTCTGTCTCGTCGGCTTGGCCCGCCGCAGCGGTGTGAGTCTGCTGCCGTGGCTTGACGTGCTGGGACTGCCGCAGTCACCAAGGCAGTTGACAGCAACGTTCTGGAACCATAATCATCTGGCCGGCTGGCTTGAGATGTCCATCCCTATGCTCATCTGTTTGATTTCTTTCGGCTGCCAGCGGGAATGGCTGCCGGTGCAAGTTTTGCTGCTGCTACTGCAAGGCGTGTGTATCATCTTGACTTTTTCGCGCGGAGGATGGGCTGGGACGCTGACCGCTATTGGATTAATTACTGGCTGGCTGGTCGTAGCGCGCAGCAGCAGACGCGGGCGGATCATTTTGTTTTTCAGTTTAACCGTAGCCGCTGTTGCAGTCCTGCTGCTCGCTTTTCCTGCCGTTGTCCGACGGCTCCACGAAGCCGATCTTGCTGATCGGATGCTGGCTTGGCGCGGTACGATCAACATGATCTTAACGCATTGGCGTGTTGGCAGCGGACCGGGCACATACGCGAGTGCCTTCGCGCAGTTTCAACCGCCGGGCAGCAATGTGCGTTATGATATGGCGCATAATGATTATTTGCAATTCACCGCTGAAGTTGGGCTATGGCTGCCTGTATTGATCATTTGGATGGGAATCTCTCTTTATCGGCACGGCTTGCGGAAAATGAAATCACCCAGCAGGCTGGAACGAGCTGTAACACTTGGCAGCCTATCAGGAATCACAGCCATTTTAGTGCACAGTGTTGCGGACTTCAATCTTCATGTCCCTGCAAATGCGCTCCTGTTTTCAGTTCTTGCTGCTTTCGCAGCGCGGCATCATTAAGCCGTAATATCCGCTGCTGTCGTGGATACAGAAAGCTCACCTGGCGCGCGGCGAAATTGCTGAGAAAAGCTTTGTGATCTGTATGTTTCGCAGCACAGTCATTCTGCTCAACTTTTTCCTCTTGCCGGGGTGCCCATGCTCAAACTGAGTCTGCGCAGCAAATTCATCCTTTATTTTTCACCGCTGCTTGCTATCATTTTTTTTCTCGGCATTTTTTGCATTCTGACCTTTTCCCGTATTCACCGCCAGTTTCACGTCTTGCAGAACGACATGGCGTTGAATGCGGCCGCCTCGTTGGAGCTGAAAAAGCTCCTTCTTTCGCTGGAGCAGGGGCTGCGGCAAAAACAGGTTGATCGGGAAAAGATCGCCGCTGAAGCCGCCCGCCTGAAAGAGCTGATCACCGCTCATGCGGCCCGGCACACCCATCAGCAGACTGATGCCGCTGGCGTGGCCGCACATGAAATGCTGCATCACGGCATTCTCGCTATGAGCCTGTCCAAATACATTCTCAACGAATCCGCCGTCGGCTGGCCGACTGGAGAATTCGCGCAGATTGCGGTGGTGGTGCGCCAAGAGCTGGACAAAATGGAGGAAGTGATTGATGGGCATCTACAGCTTCATCTACAGGAGTTGACCAAGACAGAAGCCTTTGTCACAGAAAAATATCAACATGCCCTACTGGTCGTGGGATTGACCAGCGCGGCATCATTCCTGCTGGCGGCGGCAGTTTTTGTTCTCATGATGCGTTCAGTGCTCAGGCCAGTGCATATTCTTCAGGAGGGCACCCGGCAGATCGGCGCAGGCAATCTACAGCATCGCCCGCAGATTCGCTCTGGCGATGAGTTTGAGTTTCTGGCGGCGGAATTCGGCAACATGGCCGAGCAGCTGGCTGAATATCACGGCGGTTTGGAGCAAAAGGTGCAAGAGCGCACGCAGGAATTGCTCCGGGCCAATACCGAACTGCGCAAGGCCGAGGAGCAGGTGCATCAGCTTTCGCAGGAGCTGCTGACCGTGCAGGAGCGGGAACGGCAGCAGATTGCCCTGTATCTGCACGACCACGTGGCACAGGAGCTGTCCTCGCTCAAAATTGCGGCAGGCGCATTGTTTAACGAAAACTGCGAGGAAGGGTTGCATAGCTGGAGGCTCCAGCTTGACCTCTGCATCCGCACTGTGCGCGAGCTGTCCTACAATCTCCGCCCGCCCGGTTTGGAGCAGATCGGCTTGGCCAGCGCGCTTGCCGATCTCTGCCGCGATTTTAGCCGCCGGACAGGCGTGCCGGTCAGATTTTCCACCGCTGGTGCGGAACATTTGCAGCTTGAATTCGATTGTGCTATCACTATGTACCGGCTGGCGCAGGAAGCCTTGAACAACATCGGCAAACATGCGGCGGCGCAGCGGGCGGAACTTCGCCTGATTGTCTCCGGGCCAAGCCTCATCCTCCGCATTGAGGACGACGGCTGCGGCTTCTCTCTGCCGGAAGCCTATCTCCGGGCGCGGACAGAAAAACGCTTTGGCCTGCTCGGTATGGAGGAGCGGGTGCGCATGATGAGCGGAGTGTTCCGCATCCAGTCTGTTCCGCAGGAAGGAACGAAGATTTTTATTGAATTTCCCAACCTGATCACCACCCCGGCAGACGACGAACTGCCAGAGCACGATGAACCTCAGACCGACACGGAGCAATGAGCGTGCAAAAAAGCATCGTTATTATTGACGACCACGAGACCTTCCGGGCCAGTCTTCGGCAGATTGTTGGCCGGTATGCGGGGTTCACGATTGCAGGAGAGGCTGCCGACTCGCGTCAAGGCGAGGCCGAGGTGCGCAGAATCAAGCCAGATCTGGCGGTGGTTGATCTGTCGCTGCCCGACCGGAGCGGCATTCAGCTCACCCGGCTGCTGCGGGCGGCGGTGCCAGAGACCAAGATTGTGATCGTCAGTATGCACTCGAAGATAGACTACATCATCGGCGCGCTGCGGGCCGGAGCATCCGGCTATGTGATCAAAGAATCGGTTTCCGGTTGCCTGCGTGACGCGCTGGAGGCTGTTCTGCGCGGCGAATACTATCTTGATGCGGCCTTATCGCAGGAAATAGTTGCCCGCCTGCTGGAGACAGCGGAAGTGATGGATATTGCTGACGCGACTTACGGCAATCTCACCAGCAGGGAGCAGGAAGTGCTGCGAATGCTGGCGCACGGCGAATCGGTCAAGGAAATCGCCGACCGGCTCTGCATCAGCGTGAAGACTGTCACCAACCACCGAGCCAACATCCTCAGCAAGCTCGACCTGCACAGCACGGCGGATTTGGTGCGCTATGCCGCCAAACTCGGCCTGCTGGAGGAAGGAGGATGACCTTTTCGCAGATTATCGGCCAAGCTAAGGCGTTGAATCTGCTCCGCCGCGCAATGGCAGGCAGGCGACTGGCACACGCTTACCTCTTCACCGGCCCGGAAGGCGTGGGCAAGGCGACGACTGCCCGCGCTCTGGCCGCTACGCTGCTTTGCGCGGAGAAAGGCGAAGGCCCGCCCTGCGGTCATTGCTCTGGCTGCAAAAAGCTGGCCGCAGGCAGCCATCCGGATTTTCTCCAGATCAAACCTGACGGAGCCAGCATCAAGATCAACCAAATCCGGGAATTGAAAAAAGCTCTCAGCTTTCCGCCCTTTGAGCAGGGAATGCGGGTGGCGGTTATCGAAGACGCGCAGACGATGGGTCGAGAGGCGGCCAATAGCCTGCTGAAAATTTTAGAAGAGCCGCCGCCGGACAATCTCCTTCTGCTTATCGCTTCCGATGCAGAGCCGCTGTTAGACACCATTGTTTCCCGCTGTCAAGTCATTCCCTTTGCCGCGCTGACCGAAGAACAAGCTGTGCAAGTCATCCGCCGCAGTCATCCGCAATTCAGCTTGGATGAGGCGCGGACAATGGCCACGCTTACTGGTGGCTGTCCGGGCCAGACAGATTCTCTACACAGCAGCGAAGTGCTCAATCTGCATAGAGAATGCCTGCAAGCTTTGCTGGCCGGAGCTGATAGCGAAGCCGAGGCGGTGGAACAGTCTCTTGCCCTTGCCGCACGGCTGGCGGAACTCAAAGAGGAACTGCATCTCGTTCTCGACCTGCTTAGTCTGTTCTTCAAGGAGGTGATGACGGCGACTCTTTGCGGCGGGGAGGTGCAGAAAGATCATGTCCTTGCGGCAAGAGAACGCTGGAATTTGCAGCGACTTTCTGCTATGGTGGAGATTGTTGAGGCCGCCCGCAGCGACCTATCCAGAAATTGCAGCCGGGCTTTAGTCTGCGACACGCTGCTACTGGAGTTGTTCTGGGCTGAATAACGGAAAGCTGACCAATGTGTTGACACTCATGTCAACAGCATGTCGTTTTCCATCACGATACGAGTGGAACATGCATGCAATAAGCCGATTTTTTGTTTTGTTTGCTCTTTTTGCCTCGCTCTGCTCCTGCGCTCAAGAGCAGGATATTCCCACCAATGCTGCGTATGGCAAGGGAGAAGATGTCAAAGTCTTTGAGTTTTATGCTGAATGGTGTCATTACTGTCAGGAGATGAAGCCTGACTATGAGAAGCTGAAAAAGCTCTATCCTAATGTGCAGTTCTATGCGGTGGACTGGGATAAAAACCGGGAAAAGGCGGAGCGGTTTGACATCAAAAGCGTTCCATATCTGATCAAGATCACCAACAAGACCAAAATCAAGAAACAGATTGGCTACATGACCAGAAATGAGCTGATTCGCTTTGTCGAAAGCGACTGATGCCCAGAATTTATGAAATTTGTTTCAGCTAACAACCAATTTTCAGGAGCTAATGCAATATGAATACCAAAGAACGGATGGCCATTCCCCGCCAGCACCCCAAGGAGCTTGCGCCGACGGAGCGGATTAAAGGCTTTGCTGAAGTCACCGCCGGGTATGACGAGGCAACCGCGCTGCTGGAGGCCAACCGCTGTCTGCAATGCAAGAAACCTGCCTGCGTGCAGGGCTGCCCGATCCGTAACGACATCCCCGGCTTCATCGGTCTGCTGCGGGAGAAGAAGTTCGAGGAAGCCTACTGGAAGGTGCGCGAGACCAGCACCATGCCTTCGGTCTGCTCCCGCGTCTGTCCGCACGAGTTCCAGTGCGAGGGTAGCTGCGTGCGCGGCAAGAGCGGCGAGCCGGTGGCCATCGGGATGCTGGAGCGCTATCTCACTGACTGGATGATCGCTCACCGCAAGCCCATGTCCCATGCCTGCGCCCTGCCCAACGGACGCAAGGCCGCCATAGTCGGCTCTGGCCCAGCAGGCATCACCGCCGCTTACATCTTGGCGCATCAGGGCTACAAATGCACAATTTACGAGGCCCTGCCGGTCTTTGGCGGAATGCTCTCGGTCGGTATCCCCCATTACCGCCTGCCCCGCGACATCATCGGCGCGGAGCTGGCTTCGCTGAAAAGCTGCGGTGTGGAGATCAAGCTCGGCGTGACTATCGGCAAGGATAAAACCCTGAACGAGCTGCGCGAGGAAGGCTATGGCGCAGTGTTCGTCGCGGTCGGCGCACACGCGGGCAAGCGGCTGGGCATTGAGGGCGAGAATACCACCAAAGGCGTGCTGCATGGCGTGGACTATCTGCGGCGAGTGCTGACCGGCGAGGAGGTGAAGCTCGGCAGAAAGGTGGTGGTGATCGGCGGCGGCAATGTGGCCATTGACGTGGCCCGCACCGCCCTGCGCACCGGCTCGGATCAGGTCTTCATCCTCTACCGCCGCACGAAAGAAGAGATGCCTGCCTCGAAGGAAGAGATACGGCACTTGGAGGAGGAAGGCGTGCGGATTGAGTTCCTTGCTGCGCCGGTAAAGATTCACACTGATGTTAGCGGTAAGCTCACCGGGCTAGAGTGCGTGCGCATGGGCTTGGGCGAGCCGGACGACTCAGGCCGCCGCCGCCCGATCATGATTGAAGGCTCGAACTTCGTCATCGAGGCTGACGCGGTGATTCCGGCCATCAGCCAAACTGTGCAGCACGAGGCTGACAAGGGCACTGATCTCAAACTGGAATCTTGGGGCACCTACACGGTCAATCCCCGCACCCTCCAGACCTCAGTACCGTGGATATTCGCAGGTGGCGATAATGTGCTTGGCCCACAGACTGCTGCCAAAGCGGTCTATCAAGGCAAGGTAGCGGCTGAGTCCATGCAGCGGTTCATGGAAGGCAAAGACCTTGAACAAGGTCGCACTCTGTCCTGCTATATGGTGACGTGGTAGAAACGTAGCCGGACTGCTCCTGCGCGGCCTCAGCTTTGCTCGCGAGCAAACCGCAGGCGGCGGAAATATCAGCACCTCTACTTTTCCTGATAAAAACCGTATAATTGTCCGCCATTAGGATTTGTTGAAAACGGAGCAGCCGCTCAAACGGCGGACTGGAATACGGCAGGCCGCCGCCCTCGTTCATGGCCAGCAGATTGATCTTGCAGGGCACATCCCGAAGCAGAGCGGCCAGTTTGCGGGCATCCGCGTCTGAATCATTGATGCCCTCGAACAGGGTGTATTCAAACATGATCCGCTGCCGCTTCTTGCGCGAATAGTTGGTGCATGCCGTGAGCAGCTCCTCGATGGGCCAGCGGTTGTTGACCGGCATCAGGCTGCTGCGGGTGGCGTTGTCCGCCGCGTGCAGTGAGACCGCCAGATTGACCTTGGTCTTTTCGCCCAGCTCCAGCATCTGCGGCACCAAGCCGCACGTGGAGACAGTAATTCGGCGGGCCGAAAAATCCAGTCCCCGCTGCTCAGTGAGAATCGACAGCGCGGCGAGCAGGTTGTCCAAGTTGGCTAACGGCTCGCCCATGCCCATGAACA
>DHWV01000093.1:19705-44516 GCA_002413355.1 Desulfobulbaceae bacterium UBA5173
CCATGCCCATGAACACCACGTTGGTCAGGCCCAGCTTCAATCCTTCATTCTCGCCCGCGTTTGCCCGCAGCCAGTCCCGTGCTGCGCAGATCTGATTGACGATTTCCGCCCGGCTGAGATTGCGGCGAAAGCCCATCTGGCCGGTCAGGCAGAAGCGGCATTGCATTGCGCAGCCTGCCTGCGAGGAGACGCAGAGCGTGTTGCGGTCTTCCTCTGGGATTAGCACAGACTCAATCAGCAGGCCGTCCTCCAAGCGGAAGCCGAATTTCACTGCACCGTCAGCGGAATGCTCCGTGACCGGCTCGGCAAAGCTGCTCATCCGAGCATGTTCCGCCAGCACCGCCCGAAATTCCTTGGCGAGATCGGTCATCTGGCTGAACTCGGTGATGCCGGGCCGGTACAGCCAGGCCAAGAGCTGACGGCCCCGGAAAGCGGGCTGACCCAGAGAAACGGCGTATTCCACCAGCTCATCCTGAGTCAGGTTCTTCAGATCGGTTTTCGTCGCCGCGTGATGTGATGCGATAGAGTGCTCCAATTTGTCAAACCTCTGCTGCCTGCCGCTGTTCCGGCTGTTGAAAAAAAATGCATTGCCTGCCCCGGCGGAGCAGCTCCTGCGCTGCGGCCCTGCCTTCTTCGCCGAGCTGAAGGGAAAAATCATTGACATACAGGCTGATATGACTGGCCAGCACGTCACTGTCCATCTCTTGGGCGTGCTGGCGGATAGAGGTCATGCACTCATCTGGATGTGTCTGCGCCCAGCGGATGCTGGCGGCAATGGCCTCTTCGATTTCGCCTATCACCTGCGGCGGGAGAGATTTGCGAGCGGCGATACAGCCCAGCGGAATCGGCAGCCCGGTCGTGGCCTCCCACCATGCGCCCAAGTCCTGCACGCAGACCAAGCCGCGCGCCTGATAGGTGAAGCGGCTTTCGTGAATGATCACGCCTGCGTCAGCACGGCCTGATACAACTGCATCCATGATCTGATCAAAGCGCAGGATCAAGGTTTTGCTGTGCGCAGGCAGAAAGAGTCGGAGAAGCAGCGCGGCAGTGGTGTATTGCCCTGGAATGGCGATTGTCCACGATGCCGGGTCGCCCTTGCCCCGCGCTGTTGTCACCAGCAGCGGCCCGCAGCCACGGCCCAAGGCCGCGCCGCTGTTCAGCAGAGTGTACGCATCCTGAACGTGGCCAAAAGCGTGAAAGGAGAGCTTGGTCACGTCCAGTCTCGCCTGCATGGCCCAGCGGTTCAGGGTTTCGACATCCTCAAGCTGAGGTGCGGCGAAACAGACTTGGCGCAGAGCAACCTTGCCTTGCGCCAAGCCGGAGAAGATGAAGGTGTCGTTGGGGCAGGGAGAATAGCCGAGACTGAGCTGCGGTATGGCCTCAGACCGGGACATGCGCTCGTCAGGGTGCCTTACTTCTTGGCATCCTTCCCGACTTCCTCGTTCACTGCCGCCACGATTTTGTCCGCATCCTTGAAGCCGGGCAGAACTCGTCCGTCAGGCATGATCAGGGTCGGCGTGGTGGCGATGTGCAGCTCCCTCGCCAGCATGATGTTCTTGTCGATTTGCTCGGTGTCGCAGTCCGGCTCAGGCAGGGACTTGCCACTGAGGGCATCGGCGAGCATCGCCTCAGCCTTGCTGTTGTCGCCCTTGCTCTTGACACAGGCGATGGCTTTAGCCTTGGCCGGTGAGCCTTTGTGCTTCGGCAGCGGGAAGAGCTTGATAAAGAAGGCCAGCTCAGGATGCTCGGCCACAACCTTTTTCATCTCAGGGTGAAGCTTGGCGCAGAAGGAGCATTCCGGGTCGTCAAAGACAACGATCTTGCCCGCCGCGTCCGCCTTACCAATCACTACTGCGTCGTCGAGCGAAATCTTGTTCACATCAACCCGGTTCATGCTGACAAACTTACGCTCGCTCAGGTCTTCGTTGTTCGCCAACTTAATCACACTGCCGCTGATCAGGTATTTCTTGGAGAAATCAAGATAGAGCGGCACCTTCTGGCCCTCATAGACCGCATCCACGTCCCAGAGTCCGGGCACTTCGCTGAACTTGACATCCAGCACCTCACCCACCTTATCTTTGAGTAGGGCGGAGGCTTCTTGCTTGCTGAGGGCATGGCATTCCCGACAACTGCCTGCGCCACAGCCCATGCCCTCATGGGGCGAGGCAAATGCAGGAGCGGAGGCAAACGAGACGCAGGCCAGCAATAAGACGGCAACATTCCATTTCATCATGATGAACACCAGCAGAGTAAGGGAAGCGAATGTGGCGGCGGTGCAGCCGCAGAACGTTTTCAAGCCTGAAAAACAACAGGCGGCGGCGCAGTGTACGATCTTTACAGCAGAAAATCAAGCACGTTCCGCAGCGCGTCAGACGGCGCAGCTTTCCGGCTGGAAGCAATCGGCAGAGCCTGTGAGTTGACAGCGGAATTGGCAGTTGTCAGGACAGCACGATGCGCAGCGGCCTTCAGCGCAGCAGTCGTTGTTCTGGCAGCTAAACAGAAAACCGCCGTTTCTGCCGCTGCACGGGCAGCGGTCAAAATGCTCGTGAAAATCAATGCTGATCAGCCCGCAGGATGCGGCAAGCACTTTATTTATTAGGAAGCGGATGCCACCCTGTTCAAGAACATGGTCGTCCGCATTGGCCTCATCAATGCTGAAATGCAGGCTTGGACCAGAACAAGTTCCTTTCATCAGCGCGATCCTGATTGCCGAATCAATGCGCTGGCCGTCCAGATGCCGCCTGAGCTGCTCAAGAGCAGCACGAGATATTGCAAGCATGTTTTTCCTCCTTTTAGGTTGAACAGCAGACAATTGCGCAGCAAGAATACCTGCTTAACGCAGTCCTAACAAGGAAAAATAGGGGGCAGGCAAAGAACTGCGTGGTTGAACTACCACAAAAGAAAAGCTGGACGGCATCAACTTTGCGGACTTTAAGGAGGGGCAGCGTTCTCCGAGATATAGGCGCGGAGTGCTGCCCCTGGACGGCTCTCAGCAGCAGCCGGAGGAGCAGGAACCGCCACAGCCGCCCTTGCGTGCGCCGGGCAGCGGGTTTTCGCAGGTGATGGTGAAGCCGCCGCCGGAGCAGCCACAGCCGCCGGTGGACTCAGCAAAATCCACCTTGACCGCGCCGCAGGTGGTGGACAGGCCTTTGTCGATGACAAAGCTGATGCCGTCTTTGGCCACGCTCAGGTCGCTGTCTTTGGCATCATCCAAGGACAGGCTCAGGCTGGGGCCGGAGCAGCCGCCGGACATCAGGGAGACGCGGACGGCGGAGTTGGTGATGTTATTTTGGCTCAGGTAGTCTTTGACGTTCGTGACAGCCAGATCGGTTATCTCAAGCATGGTGTTCTCCTGTTGGAAGTGCGGGCCGCAGCAGCGCGGCGCAATAGGGTTTGCTGTCAGTTTACCCGAAAACGCGGCGGAAGGGAAAGGAACAAAGTGAACAAAAGTCCGGGCGGAAGGAATTGCCAGGAGATTCATCGCTTTGCTCGGAATGACGCGCAGGTTCACGGTATGCTGCTTCAGCCATGAAGCCCCTTTCCACAGCAGCGCAGACAAGCGCAAGGAGGAGAGGAGAACACCATGAACACGTCACCCCCTCGACCGTCTGAAAAACAGCATGGGTTTTGCGAATCAAAAGGCATAGGTTTTGCCTATCAAAATACCTCCCTTCTATATATCAAACAGGAGGTTTTTATATCTCAAAAGGGAGACTTTTTAGTATATAGAAGGGTACCCTTTTGATTCGCAAAAAAATTGCATGGTGCTGCTCCAGCTCTATGAGCTTAGGAATTCCAAATCCTACGCTCGTGCGCAACGGCTGTGCTCAAGCAGCGCAAGCGGCGGCTGAGCCGTGAACACGCCGCATTCCGCGCAGAAAGAGATAAAACGCGCCTGAAGCAGCATACAGTGAACCTGCATGTCATTCCGAGCAACGCGAAGAATCTTCGCTTCTCTTCCTTGAATTGTGTTGCTTTGGCTATACACCCACACCTGAGCGTTCCGATGTCTGCGCATGATCAAGGATGTATGCCGGGGAATCGTGCTGGAATGCTTGCAGCATTTTTCAGGCAGCGCAGCTCCAGTCCCTCGCCGAGATATTGTCATTTCAACCTGAATCTGCTATGCTGAGGGGACTTTTTCTCCCTTTGCCTTTTCTCCGCAGGAGATGCTGATCATGACTATTCGTTTCCCTTGGCTGATTGCCCTGTGTTCCGCCCTGTCCCTTGCCCTTTCTTTAGAGGCTTCTGCTGCTGCTCTTGACAGCACCTTCGGCGAAAACGGACGGGTGGCCGTTGATCTGGGCATTCGTGGCAGTCGGGCCAATGCCGTCGTTGTCCAGCCGGACGGCAAAATCGTTGCCGCTGGTTCTTCAACCAGCACAGCAGACCGCGATTTCATGCTCTTTCGCCTCCTGCCGGACGGCTCGCTTGACCCGGACTTCAACCATGACGGCACTGTCACCACGGCGGTCGGCTCGTCGGACGATGAAGCCCTGAGCATAGCTCTTCAGCCGGATGGCAAAGTGATCGCCGCAGGATACAGCACCAGCGAGAAAGACCGCGATTTCGCCATAGTCCGCTACAGCAGCGACGGCAGCCTTGACCGCAGTTTTGGCAATGAAGGCATGGTGGTCACGCCGGTTGGCAGCAGTCACGACGAAATCACTGATGTGGCCGTGCAGCCGGACGGCGGCATTGTCGTCACCGGTGCGGCCCAAGGCGCGAACGGCAGAGTGGTAGTGCTGGGCCGCTATCTGGCTGATGGCACGCCTGATCCACATTTTGCCGAAAAAGGTTTTGCTCTCAGCGTGGTGGGCGTGGATGCCCAAGCGGAAAGTGTGGCTCTGAGCAAGGACGGCCATATCCTCGTCTCCGGCACCTACAGCGACGGCCAGCGGCGCGGCCTGATGGTGCTGAACTTTGACAGCAGCGGTCATCTCAACCAGCAGTTTGGCGAAAAAGGCGTGGCTGTTCCGACAGACAACAGCACCTTCAGCGAAGGCTACGGCATGGTAGTCACTGAAGAAGGCCGGATTGTGGTTGCCGGTTCGGTGGGCAAGGAGGGCGAACGCGAGGCGGCCTTGTTTGGATTCACCGCTGAAGGCCAGCCGGACAGTAGCTTTGAGCAAAACGGTCTGCTGGTCAGTTCTGCCGGAGCTGGCGACGATGCCTTGCTGGATGTGACCGTCGCTGGCCGAACCCTGTCCGCCTCTGGCTTCAAAACCACGGGTGACAGTCGCGAGTTTCTTCTGGTCACTTACACCCAAGGCTCCACGCAGGAGAATACCGGCGGCAGCAGTTTAGCCATGCAGACCGGCGGCCAGCTCAAGGCAGATGCGCTGACTACAGGCTTCAGCAGCGGCAAGGACACCTCCACCGCTATTGCCGCTGTTTCGTCCACGAGCTTGGTTGCGGTCGGTGAAAGCGAAGCAGCATCAGGTTCCAGCGCGGCAGTGAGCAAATACACGCTGTCCTCGATGCCAGACAGCACCACGAGCACAACAGGATCGCTGAGTGCTGGCAATCAGTATATCCTGACCGGACAACCCTACGAAGTGACCAGAACCACGGCCATTATTCCTGCGGAAATACTCGACGGTCTGAGCAGTGTCACCAAACGCGGGATTGTGTTTGGCTCCATGGCTAATCCGGTGTTGAAAGACAGCACCAGTTCATCGTCATCAAGTAGCACGAACACGGGTGCGCCGGTGATAACGAATAATTCTGCCAGCAGCGTAACCGGCACATCAGCAACATTGACCTTGACTACAGATGTTAATGCAACCTGCAAGTATGGCACAACCGCTGATATAACTTATGATCAGATAGGGAGCACTTTTTCAACCACAGGAACAACGACTCACTCGCAGCTTGTCACCAGTTTGACGGTTGGAACTTCTACGTATTATGCGCGCTGCCAAAACACTTCCTCTGGAACGGTGAACACAGCGGACACGAAAATTTCCTTTACTGTCACAGCGTCATCTTCCGCAGCACCTGCTCGTTTTCAACAACTCGTTGCTGCATCTGATGAAGAGATAATGAGCAACGCGCTGCGAAATGTCGGCAGCTTTTTTCTCAGCACCGCCATTGCCGCAGATACTACCACTACCAGCACCGCAGCAAGCACAACAACGGCTTCAGCAACGAACAGTTCTTCCACTACCAGTGATTTCATTGAAGAGGGCAGTACCAGTGAAGGCAGCGGCAGCGGTGCATTCAGCAGCAAGTTAAGCAATCTGAAGCCCGGCACCTTCTTCTATGCACGGACTTACGCCATCAGCGGCGGCACAACCTACTACGGCAACCAAGTCGGCTTCAGAACCGCTGACTCTTGCTTTGTGGCGACAGCGGCCTACGGCTCCATCTTCCACCCATCTGTGCAGATACTCCGCGATTTCCGGGATCAGTTTCTGCGCGGCAATGCTGCCAGTCGCTCCTTGATTGACCTGTATTACACCTACTCGCCGTCAATCGCCGATCTCATCAGCAAGCACAGCAGCCTACGCTTCGCCGTGAGAATGCTGCTTCTGCCAGTGACAGGCGCAGCATGGCTCGCGCTTCAATTTGGTATTTTTGCCGTACTGATCCCGGCGGCAGCAGTTGTTGCGCTGATCTGCTGGCTCCTTCTGATCAGGCTGCGCCGAAACGATCAGAGCTGCCCGGCGACAACCCGCTGAAAGCTACTCCGATCCAGCCAGCCGCTGTGTCCGTCGTTGTCACGAATCAGCGCGTAGCTGCCGTGCTCCTTGTTGCAAGGACGGATGATGCTGCCTGCCTTCAGGTTCCCGATGATTTCCGCGTCCGCAAACGGAGAAAGCAGCATTTTGGCCGATTCTGTTGTGACCACGCCATCCTGCCACGCCTGATAACGCAGCCAAGCCGGTGGCAAGGGCAGCAGTGTTGCAGTAAGAAAGAATGCGCTTATGCGGCAGGCATAGGGAAAACGCCGCCTGCCGAGCAGCCCGGCGGCCAGCACGGTTAACGAAAGAAGGACAAAGGCTGCGCCGGACAACAGCAGCCACTGATCTGCGCCGAGCAAACCCGCCAGCCGTTCATGTAGCCGCTGTTCTTGAAGCAAGCCCTCCTTCTGGCGCAGCGCAGTCAGCGCAGTCCGCAGCGCAGCATTGCCCGGAGACACCAGCAGCGCACGCTCGTAGTGCAGCACCGCCAAACCCGGCTGACCGTCAGCAGCATAGCTGTCCGCCAGATTGCCAAGCAGCTCGGCGGACAGGCCTGTTTGGCCGATAACTTGCTGATACAGGTCGGTGGCCTGACTATAGCGGCCCTTGGTGTAGGCGGTATTCGCCTGTTCAAACAGAGACGCGGCCTGCGCAACGGCGAGCGAAACACAGCCGATCAGCAGCAGGAAAATGATGCGCCTTTTCATGTCAGTTTGACCAGTTCCTGCCGGACAGTTTCGAGCATTGTCTCCATCTCCGCTGGTGTCATTGCCGCACCCGCATAGCCGCTTTCCTCCAGCCGGGCGAAAACCGCCAGCACCGGTTCGTTCGCAGGCAGCCGCTCGCGTAAGTCCGCTAAGGTGATGGCAGCAGCATTCCTATCCCACAGCACGCCCGTCCATTGCCGCATCGCCTCTAAGCACTGTTGTCGAAATTGCTCCTGATCAGCGGCGGTGATTGCCGCCCGCATCGCCTGACAATGCCGCGCCAGTTGCCGTTCCGCCTGCTTGCGGCGAGCAGGGCCGGGATTGCTCTCCAGCCGTTTTCGGCGCACATCGAGCAGCAGCCCGGCAGCGAGGCAGCACGCTGCTCCAGCCATCACCATCTGAAACCGCCGCTGCTGATACAATGGCTGGAAGAACTGCACTGATTCGCCCGGCACTGGGTTAAAGGGCGGCGCGATATAATGCGGTTTAACCGGCGGCGGCACCTTCTGTTCAGGCTGTGGCTGGACAGAAGGTGCAGGTTCCACCACGTTCTGAAGACGGAGCGGAATCGGCTCGCTGGTCAGCGTGATATAATCCCCGACAGCCGGGTCAAAATACGAAAAACGCAGCGGCGGCACGTTGTTCAAGCTGCTACTGACCGGCACTGCCGCCTGCTCAAAGGTCTTCTCTCCTTTGCCGCCTTGCCCGGTGAAGCTGTCCGCAGGCGGATATACCTTCCAGCCCGTGCTGTCAGTCAATTCGGGGGGCTGCACTCGGTCAAAGTTGCCGCTGCCGGTGATTTTCATTTTCAGCGTGACCGGTTCGCCCAGCTTGCCGTCGGTGGGTGCAGCCGCCACTGCCAAGCTGAAGGTACCGACGGCTCCTTTAAAATTAGCTGGACGGTTTTTCATTGGCAAAGGCCGCGCTGTCACCGATTTTTCCGGGCTGGCGAATTTGACTTCCCGGCGAGTGGAGTTGCCGAAAAAATCATCAAGCAGCGGATCGTCGAGAAAAGGCGAATCAAACGGAAGGGTACTGCGGGGTTGCGGCACCATCAGATCAGCGGCCACATCCACCGCCAGCGGCGCAGTCCCTTCTTTGACTGCGGACAAACTGCCGTGCCACGTCAGCACGGTGAACAGCTCTCCCTGCATCCGCTCCTGCTGCTGGGTTGGCTCGTTGTCCAAGGCATGGAGGAGAAAGTTCTCGTTCGTCAGGCGGGGGGCAGTTTTGATGTGAATCCGATTGCCTTGCCGGAAATAGGCTTTAATGGTGAACGACATGAGCTGCCCGGCGTAGAACGTGTCTTTTTCCAACTGGATGCGCATGAAGCCGATGCGTTCTTCTGCCAGCGGAGCCGCGTTGGGGCCAGATGCAGGCGGAACCGCCGTCGAACCGCCGGAGCCGCTGACTGTGCAGCGCAGCGGCTTGGTGCTGTATTCCGTGCCGTCAACGCGCACCTTGACCGGGCCGATGGTATATTGGCCCGGTTTGTCTGCCTGCACGGCGAAGCGGAAGGAAACTGCGGCCGAGAATTGGCCATTGACCCAAGATGTTTGCTGGCTTTGGCCAAGGGCGCGGAAATGCAGCCCGTCAGCTATCGGTAACTCTGGCTGGGCCGAGCTGGAACCGTTCACCGTGATGACAAAAAACGCCCCCTGATCTGCGGTAAAATTGGCCGGGTTCAGCTCTGCCGTGACCTGAATGGCCGCCGCCCAACCTGTGGCGGCAAGGCCGCAGATCAGGCCGAGCAGCAGCATAATCCGCCGCATCACCAGTCCGACCTTTCGTCGGCAACCTCTTGCGGAATGAAGTTCAACTCACCCTGCTCGTTTTTCAGGCTGTCGAGTAGGTTCCGTGCCTCTTCCTCTGTCATTTTGCCCATCATTTTGGGTGCCTCCTCCTGCCCCTTTAGCGGCGGTTTCTCCGAATTTACCTGCTGCTCCGCTTTTTTTTCAGCATTACTGCTGCCTTTCTTATCTTGTTGATTGTCTACTGAATCAGGTTTGCCGTTCTGCTGCGACTGTTGCTTCTTTTCCCCGTCTTTTTCTTGAGCTTGCTGCGCCTTTTCGCTCTGTTCTTCTTTATTTTGCCCCTGCTGATCGTTGTTTTTTTGGCTGCCCGGCTCCTCTTTCTTTCCCACCTGCCCTTGCTTTTTTTGAGAATCGTTCTTCTGTTGTTGCTTCCCTTCCTCTTCTTTCTTCCGCTGTTCCTCTCCCTGCTTCTTCTGTAGTTCTGCCAGTTTTTTTTCAACTGTTTGCAGATGCTGGGCTGCCTTTGCGTTCTCCGGCTTCAGGTTAAGAGCTGCTTCCAAAGATTGCTTCGCCTGCTGAAGCTGTGTGATGGCCTGATTTAAATCAGCCGCTTCCAGCGTCCTGCCTGTCTCATACTGGCTGACACCTCGATTGTAATAGCTTTTTGCCTGCAATACCAGATCATCGGTCTGCAATGCCTGCTTAAATTCCTCAGCGGCCCGCCCGTAAACGCCCTGCTTGTGCAGCGCAGTGCCGAGATTGAAATGCAGCGCGGCATTGCCGCTATCCTCTAATACCCTGCCTTGATAGAACGCCTCGGCTTCTTTGTATTTTCCGGCGTGAAACAAATCGCTGCCCTTGTCCGCCCGCGCTGGCGCAGCCAAGCAAAGGCAGACCAGCATAACTGCCGCTGCGGTCTCCTGCTGCTTTTTCCTCCGGCCTGCGGTGAAAATAAAGGGTAGATGCACAGCACGACGGCGGCCTATGAGCAAAAATTCGAGGCTGAAGAACACAAGAGCTGCGGCCAGCGGCCATTGGAAGCGATCAATCGGCACCTTTTTTTTGCGCTGGGCCTGCTCCTCCTTAGGGATCAAGGCCAGTTTTCTTTCATAAATTGTATCAAACCCTTGCCCCATGCTGCCCAGCGAGGCGTAAAGACCGCCGGTGGTTTCCGCAATGGCGGTCAATGTCTTTTCATCGAGCTTGGAGGTGACAAATTCGCCGCGCTCGTCTTTGACAAAGTTGCCTGCTCCGCCGCCCGGCAGTGGAATCAGTTCACCCTGCGGCGTGCCTACTCCGACCGTATAAATAATCATTTTTTCCTGCTTTGCCAGCTCCGCCGCCTTGAGTGTATCGTGCTGCTCAGTCAAATTTTCTCCGTCAGTGAGCAAAATGAGAATCTTGTGATTTTGCTCCCCGGCCAGCACCTTGGTCGCTTCGTGAATCGCCGCGCCGATATTGGTGCCGCCTTTTGGGATGGTGTTGACATCCAAAGCATTCAGTGAGGCGTTGAAGGCATCGTAATCCGCAGTCAGCGGGCAGATCAGAAAGGAAGTGCCAGCAAAGGGCAGCAGGCCGATGCGGTCGCCGTCGAGCTTGGCGGCAAAGTCGCGCACTGCCAGCTTGGCCCGCTCCAAGCGGTTCGGTTTGACATCTTGAGCCAGCATGGACTTGGACACATCAAAGCCGATCAGGATATCTATGCCTTTCTGCCGCAGCTCAATCAGATGATTGCCCCACTGCGGCTGGGCTAAGGCGAGAAAAAGACAGGCCAGCCCCAGCACAAACAGCGTGGCTTTCAGCCGCCGCCGGGTTTGCGAGACGTTGGCGGTCAGGACTGGCAGCAGATGCGGCGCAGCAAAATGCGCCAGCTTTTTTCGCCGCCGGACAGTGCTGAAGGTGATGAAAAGAATGGCGGCGCAGCAGGACAGCAGGCCGACGGCAAGCCAGACAGGGTGGATGAAGGAGGGCATAGGAAAAAATGGCGATTCTTGTGAGTGCATCTTGCGTCTTTTTTGCGCACAACCATTGCTGACTGCAATGCTTCTGCAAAAATAACCTCATCACAAGCCAAACGCCCTCTTTTTTTATCTCATTCCTCGTAAATCGCCAATTTTGTGTTGAACTCCAGCCGCTCCAGCTCCTCGCCCTGAGTCACTGTCCTGCCGATCAACTCGCCAAAATGGCGGGCTTCATCTATCTGCTGGCGGGTGTGGCCGTATTTTGGATAGTGATCCTGCATCCACGACATCCGCTCCGGGGTTTCACCCGCCAGCTTGAGGAACACGCCGATGGTCCGCCACGGTTCTTTGCTGGTGTGGGTGAAAATGATGCCGTTTGGCACCCGCGCGCCCAGATTTTTCAGCAGGGATTTGATGCCCCACCAGTGCATCCGCCAGAAGCCACGGCAGGAGATGACCGGAAGCACTGTTTTTTGTGCGAAAAGCCGCTTGCCGTCGCGGTCTAAGAGCGAGAGCACCGGGCCGCTGGGGTTGTACGACCACGTCGGGCCAGCGAGAATGATCAGATCATACGGCTCAAAACAGCGTTCCGGCAGCGGCTCAATGGGAATGCGCTGGCGGAAGAGCGTGACGATCATCTTTTTGAACGTCTTCGGGATAGTGCCGATAGGAAAATGCTGGGGAATGGTTGGGACAAGACGCTCGCAGACCACCTCGGCCTCGTACTCAGCCATGCCGTCCAGCAGCGACTGGACAAGGTTTTTCGTCTGCGAGCTGAACGAATAATATAATACAAGAATGCGCTTGGGCTGCGCCGTGCTGCCACTCATGGGACACCTTTGCTTGGTCGGAATAGATGGAACCGTTCATTTTTACTGATAAGCAAAGGGAGAATACTTTACCACAGAAGCGGAAATAAAAAAAGCCCCCTGACCGGTTTTGGTCAAGGGGCCGCACCTCAAAACTTATACGTTGTTACGGCTTGGTGTGGCAGATCCAGCAGTCTGGTGTCTTCACCGAAGCGTAGGCGTGGCAGCTATCGCAGAATTGCTCCTTCGCGCCGTGGCAGCCTATGCAGCTCATGGTCGGCTTCTTCTCGTCCTTGCCGGAAACGTAGCTTTTGGCCGTGGTATGAATGCCTTGCAGCACATTCATGTGTTTGGCCCGCATCTCCGCCGCAGGCAGATGGCTTTGGCCGTTCGGAAAACTGGCACCTTGCAGCATCTCCTTGGACAAATTGGGATTCTTGACCGGGGCTGCGCCAACATTGCAAACGAGCTTGTTGTACCAGAAGGGGAAGGTGATCAGAAGAACAAAGACCGCCAGTCCCGGAATGATTTTGCCGCTGTCGTACATGGTATATCCTCCGTCGCTGGCTTAGACCAGAGTCCGCAGACCCTCAGTAAGTTCCTGTCTGTTTTCGCCTTCAATCACCAAGGCATTGCCCACCAGCTCGCTCACACCAGCCACCTGCACACCCGGCACCCAGTAGTTCATCAGGGCACTGAGGGTGGCGCGGTCAATGGCGCAGACGCAGGCCAGCGTGTTGATGCCGTGCTTGTCATAGACATGCTTGACCGCGTTGGCGCGCGGCAGGCCGGAGCGCATCCGCAGCTCCATGATCTCCTCGGTGTTAAGAGCCGTGCCAGAACCGCAGCAGAAGGTCTTCTCGCGGATGGTGTTCTTCGGCATCTCATGCCACTCGTCGAGCACGTTATTGAGGATGTAGCGCGGCTCCTCCAGCATACCCATGGCCCGCGCCGGGTTGCAGGAATCGTGGAAGGTGGCTTTGATGTGCGCGTTGCGGCTCTTGTCCAGCTTGATCTTGCCGTTCTTGATCAAGTCAGCAGTGAACTCGCTGATATGCACCATCTTGGTCGAGGCCGCGTTCTCAAAGACCGTGCCCGTGAGCGGCGACTTCGGCACTTCGAGGAAGTCTGCCGGGCCGTTCATAGTGTCCATGTACTGATGAATGACGCGCCACATGTGGCCGCACTCGCCGCCCAGAATCCACTTCACACCCAAACGCTTGGCCTCGGTGTACATCTTGCCGTTCAACTTCTTCATCATCTCATTCGAGGTGAAGAGGCCGAAGTTGCCGCCTTCAGAGGCATAAGTTGACCAAGTGTAGTCCAGACCGATGGCCTCAAACAGGAGCAGATAGCCCATGCAGGTGAAGAGGCCTGGCTCGGCAAATACGTCGGCAGACGGGGTGATGAACAGCACCTCTGCGCCCTTGCGGTTGAAGGTCGGGTTGACTTTGACACCGGTCAGATTTTCAAGGTCTTCGCAGAGGAACTCGACATTGCCCTTGAAGGCCTGAGGGGTCAGGCCCATGTGATTGCCGGTGCGGTTGGAGTTGGAAACCGGCTCCATCGCCCAGTTGATGCCGCAGCCGACCAAATGCAGCAGCTCGCGCAGCATCATGGTGATCTCGGCGGTGTCAATGCCGTAGGGGCAGAAGACCGAGCAGCGGCGGCATTCGGTGCACTGGTAGGCGTACATGAACCACTCTTTCAGCACGCTGACGGTCATCTCGCGACCGCCTGCCATTTTGCCGAGCAGCTTGCCCGCCAAGGTGAACTCTTTGCGATAGACCGAGCGCAGCAGCTCGGCCCGCAGCACCGGCATATTCTTGGGATCGCCAGTGCCAAGGAAGAAATGGCACTTGTCCGCGCAAGCACCGCAGCGGACGCAGCAGTCCATGAAGATCTTCAAGGAGCGGAAGCGGTCGAGCCGGTCAGCCAAACCCTTGAGGATGATCTCCTTCCAGTTCGCGGGCAGCTTCCAGTCTTCGTCCTCCGGGTTCCAAGCGCGGGCGTTGGGAAAGCTCACGCCCTGCTGGCTGTTGAGGTACTCCAGCTTTTCCGGCTTGGTCGTGTAGGCGTAGTTGCCCGGCTTGAACACCGCCGGGATGTCCATCCAGTCTTTGTCCGGCATGGAGCCGGTCATCAGGGTCGGGTCTTCGACCACGCTCCGCGCTAGCGCATCTTTTTTTATGACAGCCATTGTGATTGTCCCCTATGCACCTGTATATTCTCAGCCTTGCGGCAGTTCTTTTTCAACCGGAATGCCCTGCTCGATCATGTCCGCACGGAACTCGTCCTCGTAGGACGCATAGGAATGCGGCCTGATGTCCGGGTTCCACGGATTGATGTGCCGCCGCATTCTGCTGTCATTGGCCAGATTGCGGGTCGGGCTGAGGAACACGCCGCCCATGTGCATCAGCTTGGAGAAGGGGAAATAGGCCAGCAGGCAGGAGACCAGAAACAAATGCACGTAGAAAATCGAGGCGATGTCTGCGGGAACAACCGGCTTGAAGGTGGTCAGGCCGAGCGCGAGCTGCTTGATGGCCACGATGTCCACGCCGGAGCGGAGGAAGTAGCGCATCAGAATGCCGGTCAGGGCGATGCCGATCAGCAGGAAAAGCGGGAAGTAGTCGTTGGCCAAGGAGATGTAGTTCACCGTCTTGATCACGAAACGGCGGGCCAGCAGGGCAATCAGGCCGACAAGGATCAGCGCGTCGGTGAGATACAGCGACAGCTCAGGGGTGGGATGAAGGGTAAAGCCGTCAATGGCATCCAACGCCTTAACGAAGAACAGCTCCGATCCGACAAAGAGACGCAGATGCCGGAGCAGGATGATCAACATGCTGTAATGAAACAGGATACCGAAGAGCCAGAGCCAGCGGGTGGCGCTGTAGGTCAGTTCCGGGCCGGGTTTGACAGCAGCCTTGGTGTTGCGCCAGAGGGAGCGGAACAGGAATATCTCCATGAACATCCGGCACAGCACTTCGCCGGTGCTGACCGGGGCCTCGAACTTGTCCCGCTTCACCCATGGCATGGAAAAACCCTGCCCGCAGGTGGTGGGGATGCGGAACGGCACCGGCGACTTGGCCCAGTAAAGGACACGCCAGCAGAAGCCGCCGACAAAGAGCAGCAGGGCCGCGTAGGGCACCACAACACCAAACAGGTGTTGCAAGCCAAGCGCAGACCCTATCCACGCAATCAGCGCCAAGGCGATGACTGCGACCAAGGGGAAGGTGTACTTCATTGATCGCTCCCTTTTTAAAGAAAGATAAAATATCTTCAAGCATATTGCTATGCTTTGTCCGCTGCGCAGCCTCCCGTCGGCGACAGTTCCCGCAGATTGTCTCTGATCAATGCTGAAGCACAGGCTGAATCAGTCAGGATATAACTGCCGCTTTTCAGCTCCCGTATCCGCGTCTTGTGCAGCCGCTCCCGGCAGTCCATGTACAGATCAAATGCTTGCAAAGCCGCCCTATCTGCATCGCGGTCAAAAGGAGCCAGTTCCGGCAGCAGCTCGCGGCAATCTTTGTCTGCTGACAATATCTGCCGCACCGCCCATTTCAAATCCAGCACCGGCGCGACCGCCTGCGAGGGCGTGAACTGCTGCACCGCCCGGATGCGGATGATCTGATCGAGCGGCTCCGCGAAAGCCTGCGCCGCCGCGCCTTCAGCCAGCAGCCGGAAGAGCTTTGCCAAGCCCTCGCGGATGTTCATGCCAACCGGATTGGCGAATCTGTCCTGCGACTTCTTGAAAAAGCTGGATGACTCGTAGGTGTCCAGCGTCCGTTCTGTCCACAGGGCGAGGATTTTTTCCTCGTTGCGCTTCAAGGCTTCCGAGAGGTTCATTTTGGTGAAGGACTCAGCTCTGTCAACGGAATTTCAAGGGAAAAATTATTTCTTGCCGCCAGAGCTTGCTGCCGCGTCCATCAGCGTCAAGGCAAGATCAGCGTAAGGATCTTGGGCCAGCTCCTGCTCCAAGGTCTTTTTCTCCTTTTTGCCAGCAGGATGTTCCTCATCCTCCTCTTCCTCGCCCATGATTCCGGCTGACTCCGCCGCCTTTTTCGCCCGTTCCAGCTCCTTCCGCTCTTTCAGAACTCCAGCCAGATAGACAGGTGCAAGGCTCTTCTCCTTGCGTTCCTTAGCCCGCAGACTTTCTGCTTGGATTTTCTTGAATTTTTCACTGGCAGCCAAATAGATTTCGCTTACTTTCTTGGCTTTGCCAGCATCAAAATGTTGTCCGTTCCATAGCGTGTGCTGTGCCTCCTGCACCTGATCCCAAGGCAGAGAATAGTCCAAATATTGCTCGCCTGTCTCCAGATAATCAAGAAGACTCGGCACCACCACATCCGGGATTACCCCCTTGTATTGGGTCGAGCCACCGCTGATCCGGTAGAATTTCTGAATCGTGACCTTGAGTGCGCCAAGGTTGTCGTATTTTTTCAGATGCAGCAGGGGCAAATTGCGGTTCATGTCAACCAGTGCCTGCACAGTGCCTTTGCCGTGCGTGTGCGCTCCGCCGACGATCAGCGCGCGTCCATAATCCTGAAGAGCGGCCGCGAGAATTTCTGAGGCTGAAGCGGCAAACTGGTTGACCAGCACCATCATGGGGCCGTCATAGGCAATGTTCTTGTCCTCATCTTCCAGCAGGATGATTTTGCCTTCAGAGTTTTTGACCTGCACCACCGGCCCGCCGGGCAGGAAAAGGCCGGACACATCGACCGCATCCGAAAGCGAGCCGCCGCCATTGCCGCGCAGATCCAGAATCAGCCCTGTGATGCCTTCCTTTTTCAGCTTCTGTAGCTCGCTGCGGGTGTCGTCGGTGACATTTCTGCCGTCCTTGTTCTCAAAATCACGGTAAAAACTGGGTATTTTCAAAAAACCGACCTTGCGGCCCTGCTTGTCTTTCAGCACGGTGGACTTGACATAGGTCTCCTCCAGCTTGACCACATCGCGGATCAGCGGAATCACCAAGCGGGCACCGTCCGCTCTGGACACCGTCAGTCGCACTTCAGTGCCTTTGGGGCCGCGAATGTGCGAGACCGCCTCGCGGATGCTCATGGCTGAAATATCCACCGGCTCGCCGTCTTTTTCCGACACCGCCATGATGACATCTTCAGCCTGAAGCTGGCCTTGCGCTTCGGCCGGGCTGCCGGGAATGATGTTGACCACCTTGATATGGCCGTCATCCTCCCGCAGCAGCGCGCCGATGCCTTCTAGCGAACCGCTCATGTGAATGTCGAAATCCTCTTTTGATTCCGGGGCCATGTAGCTGGTGTGCGGGTCAAAGGCGCGAGCGATGGCATCAAAATAGCGGTTGTAATGCTCCTGCCGGTCGGTCTTCTGAATCCGGTCAAGGTAGCTGTGCGTTTTTTTGCGCACTTTTTCCACTGCTTCCGTCCAAAGCGGTTGATCAACACGGCTATCTTCAGGCTTGAGCAGGGTCTTCTTCGCCTCTTTCCGCTTCGTGTTCTCTTTTTCCACCGCCTCCAAATAGCTTTCTATCACGTCCAGCTTGAGAATACGTCGCCAGCGGTCGCGCAGTTCTTCCGCATTGGCCGGGCAGGCGGTCTTCTCCGGGTCAGTCTGGAGGTAATCAGCCCGGTCCGCATCAAATCCGGCCTCCAAAAGCTGATCGATCAGCTTACTGACCTCTCCGGCCCGCCGGTTGAGCAGGCCCATGCCTGCGTCAGGCAAGAGGAGGCGGCCCCGGCTGATTTCTTCGCCGATCTTGTCAGCAAACACGTCAAGTTGGCGCACATCCTCAGCAAGAAGAAACTGCTTGCGCGGGTCAAGCTGCTTGAGATAGAGAGTATAGGCCGCCTTGGAGGTCTGTGTATCCAGCTCCTTGTGGCTGAAATGCTGCGCAGGAAGCTGACGGCTCAACATGTAGGCGATCAGCCGATTGCGTCCAGCATCAAATTCTGACGGCATGACCTTGCCGTGAACTGACGCGCCAAGCAGCAGCGAGGCAAGAAGCCCGCCAACGAGGAAACGGTGCAGCCGCATAGAAATAACTCCGAAAGAAATGCGGACAGATCAGGCGAAGGCCGACCTGCGCGAAACAAAATCAAATGGCAGTCGGTCTGCGCTGAGATTGTTCAACACAGACCGACAAAGTTTCATACCACGTGCGGTTGAAAATGTAAACAGGCAAAAGGGATGCGGCAGAACGCCACCGCTTGAAAAAGTGTCGCCCGCTCAGTCCAAGGTGCCACGTTTGTCCATGTCCTTGCGGAGCTGGCGCAGCTCCTTGAGCATCTCCGGCAATCTGCTGAAGGCGGCCACAGCCCTACCCCATTGCCTGATCTCGATGGCAGGAATGCCGCCGACCATCGCGCCTTGTTTCTGGTCGTTATGTACCCCAGCCTTGGCAGCGATCATCACCCGGTCGGCAATGTGCAGATGACCGCTCACGCCTGCATTGGCGGCCAGCACCACATTGCGGCCCAAAATGGTGCTACCTGCCACGCCTGCTTGGCCGACAAGGACAGAGTTCTCGCCGATGACGCAGTTGTGGCCGACCATGACCTGATTGTCCATCCGCACGCCGCTTTTGATCCAGGTCACGCCGAAGGCGGCCCGATCCACGCAGGTGTTGGCCCCGATCTGCACGTCGTCGTCAAGGCGGACAATGCCCACCTGCGGCTTGCTCACATGCGCGCCTGTGGCCGGATCAGTGGCAAAGCCGAAGCCGTCGCTGCCGATCACCGCGCCGTGATGCAGCACCACCCGGCGGCCCAGCGTGCAGCCATAGGCCACCACCGCGTTGGCATGAAGGATGCAGTCGTCACCGATCTCCACATCATTGCCGATGATCACGCCCGGCTCGATCCGCACCCGCTCGCCGATGCGCACTCGCTCGCCGACGCAGACCAGCGGGCCGATGCTCACCTGGCTGCTGATCACGCAGTCCTTGCCGATCACCGCCCGCTCGTGAATGCCCGCCGCCTTGAACGGCTCGGCCAGCAAATGATTGTGAATCCGCGCCGCCGCCAAGTCCACGTTGCCGACTTTGATCAACGGCAGCTGGTCTGAGGAGAAATCCAGCGGGGCGATGCAGGCCGAAGCCTTGCTTGCGGCCAGCTTGTCAGCCAGCTTCCCGCTGTTGATGAAGGTCAGTTGGCCCGGTTCCGCCAGATCGAGGCTGTTGAGGGCGGTGATGACGATACTGCCGTCGTCGCCCTCCACGGTACCGCCGACCAGCGCGGCCAGCTCCGCAAGGCGTGCTGTTTTCATAGTCTTCCTGTTGCTGACGAAAAGGGCGTTTCAAAAGAAACGCCCCAGCGGGATGCACGGTTGCAGAATAGCGTATTTATCGCTCAGGGTAAAGGAAAACAGCGCGGCGGCGGGTGTCGAAAGCGGCCAGCTCTTCCTGCCAAGACTGCTCCAGCTCAAGGATGTCCGCGCCATCCTCAAGAGCCTCACGCACGGTCTGGTCGCCGAGAATCATGTCCATCGGCAGCTTCTCGTATTCGTATTCGTAAGGCGGCTGCTTGTAAACAAATTCACCCGGACAGAGCCGGATGACAGCTTGGAACAGAGCGAGGCTGAGGCGGTATGACAAAAAGCGGCGCGGTTCCGTGACATGGATATGAAAGCCTGCGCAGGGCTGACCCGCCCATTTACCGGAAGTCGGCTCAAAGACCAGCGGACGGAGGACGCAGCCGGGCAGCTCTGTGCGGCGCAGCTGCTCCAGCACCTCCTGCGGCCTGATGAAAGGCGCGCCGACCAGCTCGAACGGCAGCGTGGTGCCGCGCCCTTCGGAGATGTTCGTGCCTTCCCAGATCACTTGGCCGGGATAAACCAGCGCGGTCAGCGGCGTGGGCATGTTCGGCGAAGGGAAAACCCAGGGCAGGCCGGTGTCGGCGAAGAACATCTCCCGCGTCCAGCCCTGCATCCTGATCACGTCAAGGTCAGCGTTGATGCCCATCTCGCGGTTGCAGAGCAGGGCCAGCTCGCCCATGGTCAGGCCGTGGCGCATGGGAATTTCATGCAGGCCGACAAAAGAGCGCAACTTCGGCCTGAGCAGATTGCCCTCGATTATCAGGCCGCCAACCGGATTGGGACGGTCGAGAACGACAACCTGTTTGCCGCAGGCCGCCGCCTGCTGGAGGCAATAAACCACCGTCCAGATGAAGGTGTACACCCGCGTGCCCACGTCCTGCAAATCAATCAGCAGGATGTCGAAGCCCTCAAACATCGCGGCAGTCGGCTGCCGCGTCTCGCCGTAGAGCGAATAGACCGGGAGACTGGTTGCCGCGTCCCTGCCATGCCCGGACTCAATCATGTTATCCTGCTTCTCGCTGAAAAAGCCGTGCTGCGGCGAAAAGAGGCAGGCAAGCTGGCCGGGGAACGCCTGCATGAGCAGGTCGCGGCTATGCCGGAAGCGGCTGTCTGTGGAAGCCTGATTGCAGAGCAGGGCCAGCCGTTTGCCTGCAAACGAGCGCGGTGGTGCGGCGATGAGTTCTTCGATGCCGAGAGTGGTCATGTGTTTCAGGAAAGATGTTCGATCAGAATCTTAACTCCAATTCCCACCAGCACTACGCCGCCAATCATCTCCATCCGCTTGCCTGTCTTTATGCTGGCCCTTTTGCCGATCAGCATGGCGGCAGATGAAAGCAACGCGGTGACAATGCCAATCATCACGGAAGGATACCAAATGCTCACCTCCAGCATGGACAGACTAAGACCGACTGCCAGTGCGTCAATGCTGGTGGCAATGCTGAGAAGCAGCAAGGTTAGGCCGCGTGAAGGATCATCGGCGATTTTTTCCTGATCTGGGTCAAATCCTTCCTTCAGCATCCGCCCGCCGACAAAGGCGAGCAGGGCAAAGGCGATCCAATGATCAACCGCCGCGAAAGAGGCAGCGAACTTCACTCCCGCCGCCCAGCCGATCACTGGCATGAGAAACTGGAACAGGCCGAAGTGAAAGGCCAGCCGACTGGCGGCGCGAAAATCTTGGACAAAACCGGCTGCCGCCGCAGCGAGCGATACGGCAGCCGCATCCATTGCCAAGCCGCAGGCAATGACAACAAGTTCGAGGAAGCTCATCAAACAGTTTTTTCGTTCTCGGTGGTGTAGGCTTTTCGCAGACTCACCGGCTGCTTGCTGACTTTCTTTAGCCGCAGATTGAGCATTTCAACAAAGACCGAGAAGGCCATTGCAAAATAGACGTATCCCTTCGGAATATGGTACTCAAGCCCTTCGACGATCAAGGTGAAGCCGATCAGCAAAAGGAAACTCAGGGCCAGCATCTTCACTGTGGGATGGCGGTTGACGAAATCGCCAATCGCCTTGGCTAAAAAGACCATCACGCAGGATGAGGCAATGACCGCCGCAATCATGATGTCCACATGATCCACCATGCCGACAGCAGTGATTACTGAGTCAAGGGAGAAAACAATGTCCAGCAGCATGATCTGAATCACCACACTGCGGAAGGAAGGGCCGGTTCTGCCGCCGCCGGAGACATGCTCCTCGTCGCCCTCCAGCTTCTGGTGGATCTCATGCGTGCTTTTGCCGATCAAGAAGAGGCCGCCAAGGATGAGAATGATGCTCCGCCCGGTGATCTCGTGCTTGAGCACTGTGAACAGCGGCTCAGTCAGGCCAATGATCCACGAGAGCGAAAGCAGGAGCAGGATGCGCGTGCCGATGGCCAAAATAATGCCAACTGTGCGGGCCTTGCCCTGTTCGTTCAGCGGGAGCTTGCCGGAGAGGATGGAGATGAAAATCACGTTGTCCACGCCGAGGACAAGTTCAAGCAGAACAAGGGTGAGAAAGGCGATCCACGCATTCGGGTCAGCGAGCCAAGCCATGTTAATTCTCCTTGTGATGGTATGCGGACAAAATGAACGTCATGAGGCGCGTTCAAAGACAAACAGGTTGTTCAGGCCAAACTGAAATTTCTTCCACGCCTTGGTCTGAAAGCCGTGTCGCTCAAAAATTCCCGGCAGGTGCTCCGGGTTGAAACCATGATGCTGCTCTAAGGACATGCCGTCGGCCAAACGCAGAAACACCAGCATGTCAATCACTTTGTCCGCCGCCTCAGACGGCACGGTGACAATGACTCTGCCGTGCGGACGGAGCAGTTGACAGCATTTGCGGGCAATGGCTTCTTTATCCTCAAGATGCTCCAACGTGGCCAGCATCACAATGGCATCAAAGGACTGTGATGGCAAGAGCAGCGAATCCTCAAACAGAGCGGCTTTGAGTGTATATTTTTCTGTGCTTTCTTCGTGCTGTAAGAGCGGGTCAAGGCCAAGACTTCCGGCTCTCAGGCGCGGCTCCAGCATTTTCAGAAATTCTCCTTGATGACAGCCTATCTCTAAAACTTGGCTGTCATCAAGTATCCACGGCGCAGAAACCCGCATCCGCCAAGCCTGAATCACATAATCTGCCAATCGCATTGAGCAGTTTCTCCAATGTTGTCTTATGGGCAGCAGACGACATGCCTGCTGCACTGAAAAGCATCTGTCTCCGCTGCGGAAGAGGCTGTGATGCGGGATGATTTGCAGAATGTGGTGAAGATGGATTGGCAATTGCCAATCCGGCCACGGTGTTTGCCTGTTCATCAATGACAAAGGGAACTGCATGGACGTATCCATTCAGCAGCAGCACAAATATCTGCTGATTTGGCCTTGAAGGATGTTCCAGACATGGTAAGGTATTCTTTCTTCAAAATCAGCTCGGCGATCTGATCAAAGGAGATGTTCCGTTCCAGCCGCAGCTTTTGGTTCTTGCCGTCATCCCAGAGTATCATATCACATACAGGCTGTCTGTTGTCTTTTGTTCTGCTTTTGAGGTGCCACTACACGCCCCTTATTCAATATTACCTCTCCACTGCACACATACTGCATTGTCTGGCGTAGTCTTCTCTATACCCAGCCAGCACGCTCCGTCGGAGTAACCATAGTGTCTCTTGCGGAGATACTATGGTTACTCCCCGCCGAGACACTATAGTGTCTCTTTATTTCCGACTGCCTGCGGAAGAGAATGCCCTGCTCTATTCCTTGTTGCCCTTCCGCTGCACCCGTGCTTCTGAATCCGGGGTAATGCGCCATGCTCCCCTAGTGTTGCCACGAAGGTCATTATCCTCGAAGATGCCGCCTCCTTTGTCCCATACCTGAATACCATTGGAACTGTTCTTGGAGATACGGTTACGCCGCAGTGTCGGGTTGCCGCCTGTCCTGATATCCACGCCGGACAGCGCGTTGGCAAATATCTCGTTGTCCTCCAGTATCCCTTGGCCGTTCGTATGTACATAGACACCGCTTGCCTTCCCATCATGAATACGGTTACGCCGCAGGGTCGCGTTGCCGCCTTCCTTGATCTGCACACCGGAGAACGCGTTGGCAAATATCTCGTTATCCTCCAGCGTCCCTTGGCCGTTCTCATAGACAATGACACCGCTTGCCTTCCCGTCATGAATACGGTTACGCCGCAGGGTTGGGTTGCCACCTGTCTTGATCTCCACACCGGCCAGCGCGTTGGCAAATATCTCGTTGTCCTCCAGCGTCCCCTTGCCGTTGTCATAGACAACGACACCGCTTTTCTTCCCGTCATGAATGCGGTTACGCCGCAGTATCGGGTCTGCGCTGCCGTGGATTGCCACACATGCCAGGCTTTGGCTTGAGATGTCGCAATCCTCCAGTGTAGGCCTGCCTTGCGCTATATCAACACCATACCAGTCACCGCCACCAGCTTGGCGCAGAGTTAGGTTGGAAATTCGTCCATTGTCGGCTTGGAAAGAAACAGTATGCTTGCCGGAAGCTTCAATCACAATATCGCTTCGTTCCCCATCACCTATGATCGCCACTGTCTTGTCAATCACAATGCCTTCTCGGTACATGCCCGGTCGAACAAGGATGCGTGTGCCTGGTTTGACGGCCTTGAGTGCATCAGTGATTGTTACATAGTCGCCTCGGTGCCAAGCATCCACTACTACGGTTGATGGCTCTTGCTTTGCTGTCGGCGCAGTCTTTGTCTCTTTCTGATGAATGGCCGTGCCGGAGTGACTTCGTTCCAATGCCGCCACAATCTGCTGCGCCATCTTCGCAAGGGACTTACGAATCTGCGGCGAGGTGAATGGCTCAAAGCGCAGCTCGCGCCAATCAGCATACTGCCGAGCAGCGATAATCTTTGCCAGCGGGTCAAGTTTCAGCTTGGCTTTATCACTCAGCACAGGGCAATTGACGTAATAGACAGGCAGGATGAGATCGCCTCGCCCCAGCTTCTCTTCTCGCTTGAGGAAACGCTCCAGCTCGGCACGGCAGGCATCGCTTTTGAAGAAGGCGGGCGTGATGATCGGCAGCAGAAAGGTGACATCATCAAGCGAGGTGTCTAACCGCTCTTGCCACTGCTGGCCCCAAGCAATATCCTTCCGGTCTTGAAAGATGTCGAATGGTGCGCCAGTCTGCATCCGCACCTCACCGCTCAGGCAGGCGCAGAACTGGGTCAGCCGTCCATGCTCGTGCTGGTCATCTAAGTTCACATAGCTCAGAAAGGCAAGTGGTGTCTGGCTCATCTTAGTTTTTGCTTACTCCACCGTCACGCTCTTGGCCAGATTGCGCGGCTGATCAACATCGCAGCCTCGGCGGCAGGCGATCTCATAGGCCAGCAGCTGGGCCGGAATGGTGTAGAGGAGCGGATTCAATTCCTCATGCACCTTGGGCAGATACAGCACATCCGCAGTCAGGGCAGCCAGATGCGCGTCGCCTTCAGTGCCGATCAACAGCAGGCGGCCCTGCCGCGCCTTGATCTCCTCGACATTGGAAATGCTCTTCTGATAAACCGCATCCTGCGGCACAATGGCCATCACCGGCATGTCCTTGTCAATCAGGGCAATCGGGCCATGTTTCAGCTCGCCTGCTGCATAGCCCTCGGCGTGGATGTAGG
>DHWV01000093.1:44775-45215 GCA_002413355.1 Desulfobulbaceae bacterium UBA5173
CGTGGATGTAGGAGATTTCCTTCAGTTTCAGCGCGCCTTCTAAGGCGATGGGGAAGTTCAGGCCGCGTCCGACAAAGAGGAAGTCCCGCGCATCGTAATACTGCTCGGTTATTGCCTGAATCTGTTTCTGAATGGCGGGCAGCACCGCGTTGATCACCGGCGGCAGAGCGATGAGCGCGGCTCCCAACTCCTTGATTGCCTCTGGCGAGGCCGTGCCGCGCACCTGCGCCAAATGCAGGGTCAGCAGGAAGAGGGCGGAGAGCTGGCAGGTGAAGGCTTTGGTGGAAGCCACGCCGATTTCCGGTCCAGCATGGGTATAGATGATGCCGTCCGCCTCGCGGGTCATGGTCGAGCCGACCACGTTGCAGATGGTGACGACCTTCGAGCCAAGCGAGGCGGCCCGCCGCGTTCCAGCCAAGGTGTCGGCGGTCTCGCCGGAC
>DHWV01000036.1:0-11250 GCA_002413355.1 Desulfobulbaceae bacterium UBA5173
GGTGGGCAAAGATCAGAAACAGCATGTCGAAGTGACCCGTGACATCGCTGTCAGTTTCAACAATACCTACGGCGAGACTTTTGTTCTGCCGGAGGCGGCGATCAGCGAGAGTACAGCTATCGTTCCCGGTCTCGACGGCCAGAAGATGTCCAAATCCTACGGCAACACCATTCCCTTGTTTATGGAGGATAAGGAGCTGCGTAAACGGGTCATGAGCGTTCAGACCGACTCCACGCCGGTGGAGGATCCTAAAGACCCGGACAAGTGCAGTCTCTACGCCCTGCTCAAGCTCTTTGCCCCGCCAGAGAAGCTGACAGAGGTGCGGAATCTTTATCTCAACGGCGGTGCAGCCTACGGTTATTTGAAACAGGATTTGTTTGAGCTAATCCGCGATCATTTCGCCGCCGCCCGTGAGCGAAAAAAAGAACTGATGGCTAATCAGGATTATCTGCATCACGTATTGCGGCAGGGCGCGGACAAGGCGCGGGCTAAGGCTACAGTCACCTTGGATTCAGTCCGCAGTCGAGTCGGTCTGAGCCGCTGAACCGCATGACGGAATTTGACATGAACGTTCCTGCTGTCACCGCCGTCATTCTTGCCGCAGGCAAAGGCACCCGCATGAAATCGGCCAATGCCAAAATCCTGCACGAGCTGTTTTTCCAGCCCATGCTCCATCACGTGCTGGACGCGGTCGCGGCCGCCGGAATTGAGCAGACTGCTGTGATCGTCGGCCATCAGCGCGAAGAGGTGCTAGCTTCCCTGCGCGATCGCCGCATCACACCGGTTATTCAGGAGGAGCAGCTCGGCACTGGCCACGCAGTGCTGTGCGCTGAGGCAGCCTGCGCCGCCGCAGGGCTGATCATGATCCTCTGCGGAGACACACCACTTATCCGCCCGGAAACCTTGCAGGCCATGCTTGGCCTGCATCAGAGAAAAGGGGCTGTCCTCACGTTGATGACCACAGAGCTGGAACATCCATTCGGCTACGGCAGAATCATCAGCGACAGCAGCGGTCATATTGCACGCATTGTTGAGCAGAAGGATGCGGACGGGGCGCAGCAGGCGATCCGGGAGATCAACGCGGGGATCTATCTCGCCGAAAAAAGTTTTCTTTTCTCCGCGCTACGTCAAGTGGGCTGTGACAACAGCCAAGGCGAGGTGTACCTGACCGACATCGTCGGCATCGCTGTCAGCGAAGGCCGCCATGTGGAAAAATTTGTCCATAATCCGGCGGTTGATGTGCTGGGCGTGAATTCGCGGGTGGAGCTGGCCCAGGCGCACGCCGAGCTACAGCTACGCCGCAACCGTCAGCTCATGCTGGCAGGCGTGACGATATATTCGCCGGAGACGGTGCTGGTCTCACCGGAAAGCAGCATTGGCCAAGACGTGATCATTCACGCCGGTGCACAGATTAGCGGACGGTGTGTAATCGGAGTGGGCGTGGTGATTGGCGCGCACTGCGTGCTGCACGACTGTGTGGTGGCGGCAGGTGAGCACGTGCCGCCGCTGACATGGCGAAGCAGTTGATTCTTTTCTTCGCTGTGAAATTCTAACAGAGGGCCTCTGTGAACCTCGCTGCACCGGAGCAGATGCTAGCCCTTGACCGGGCCGCAAGCAAGGATTTTGGCATTCCCGGCCTTGTGCTGATGGAAAACGCGGGACGGGCAATCCTGGAGCAGATGGAGGCGGAATTCGGCCCGGTGGCGCACAGGAGCGTCTGCGTCTTTGTCGGGCCGGGCAGCAATGGTGGTGACGGGTTAGTCATCGGCCGACATGTCCTTCAGCGCGGCGGCTCGCCCTTGCTGATTTTTTTGGCCGAGCCGGACACGCTGCGCGGCGACGCGGCAGTCAATGCGGCCATCTGCGCCAAACTGAATTTACCCCGCTGCGTCATCCGGCAGGAGACAGACTTAGCCGAAGCCGAAGAGCGCATCCGGCAGCTCCATTTTGACCGTCTGATGCACAGCATCGTGGACGCGCTCTTCGGCACCGGCCTGACCCGCACGCTGGAAGGCCGTTTCGCCGCCGCTGTGCGGTTCATCAATAACCTTGCCCAGCGGCAGCACTGGCCTGTTGTCTCGGCGGATCTTCCCTCCGGGTTGTGCGGCCAGACCGGAATGCCGCTCGGCATAGCGGTACAGGCTGATCTGACCGTAAGCTGCGGTCTTGCCAAGCCAGGACATTATCTGCATGGCGGCGCGGAGGTCGGCAAGCTCGTTGTCGTTGACATCGGCATTCCGTTGCAGGCTATTGAGGCCGCCAAACTGCCCGGCACGCTGCTTGACCGCCCGGCTGTCGCCGCCATGCTTCGGCCCCGGCCCAAAGCGGGACATAAAGGCACCTTCGGCCACCTGCTCATTCTTGCCGGTTCGGAAGGCAAAACCGGCGCGGCTTTGATGACGGCTCATGCTGCCCTGCGCAGCGGCTGCGGCTTGGTGACGCTGGCCGTGCCTGCGGCCCTGAACCCGATCTTCGAGGCCGCTCTGCCCGAAGCGATGACGGTGCCGCTTCCGCATTCGGACAAAACCATCTCTGCCGCAGATTATGAGCTGATCAGTGCGCTGGCAGCGGATAAGGAGGCGGTGGTCATCGGCCCCGGCATCGGTACCGCGCCGGAGACCGGCGAACTGCTGCTGCGGCTGCACCGCCGCTTGAGCCAGCCTGTCCTGCTTGATGCCGACGCGCTCAATCTGTTGGCCAAAAATCTGCTCTGCATTGAAGACAGTGCCGGCCCGCGCATCCTCACGCCCCATCCCGGTGAAATGGCTCATCTAACCGGAATGAAGACCGCCGAAATTCAGGCCGACCGGCTCAAGGCGGCGCGCTGGCTTGCCGAGGCACGGATCAGGGATGATCACGAAATGATCACTGTGCTGAAAGGCGCAGGAACTGTGGTCTGCTCAAGTCAAGGCCGCTGGGCGGTCAACAGCAGCGGCAACAGCGGTATGGCGGTCGGCGGGGCGGGCGATGTTCTTTCCGGCCTGATCGGCGGTCTGCTGGCACAGGGCTTCCTGCCGTGGGAGGCCGCTGCTGCCGGAGTCTTTCTGCATGGTTTAGCTGCCGATCTGCTGGCCAAAGAGCGCATTCAAGGCTTCACCGCCTCGGAAATTGCCGCAGCCCTGCCGTCGGCCTTCATGGAACTCTTCCACTCATAACCATCTTTCCGCGCCTTTTTTGGCCAACTACTATGCTGACCGCACAAGACCTGATGACTATCAATGTCATCGCCGTGACCAAAGACACTGCCGTGCGCGAGCTGGCAAAAATTTTCTCGGACAACAGGATCAGCGGCGCGCCAGTGATTGACGGATTGGGCAAGGTGGTCGGCGTGGTCACGGAAAGCGACCTGATTTTTCAGAACAAGAAGGTGCATATCCCCACCGCGCTGGCGATTCTTGATGCCTTCATTTTTCTTGAAGACCCGGACAGGATGGAGCGGGAGCTGCGGAAGATGGCGGGTGTTACCGTGGCCGAGATCTGCACAGTCAATCCGATCACGGTGCGGCAGGATACACCGCTGGAGGAGGTTGCGACGCTGATGGCGGAGAAGAGAATTCACACTCTGCCAGTGCTGGATCAGGACGGCCAGCTTGTCGGCGTGATCGGCAAATCCGATCTTATTCGGATGATTGCCGAGGGAAGGTAGGCTGAATGCTGCAATACGGTCTGCTTGTTTTCGCTTGGATTGCCAATAATCTTTGCAAACAGGTTGCTTGTAGCGGCGGAAAGCAACCTGTCGATGACCATGTCTGACATTCTGCTCATCGGCATCTGCGGAAACCGTCTGGAGCCGGAGCACCAGCAGCGGATCAAAGGCTGCGGCGCGGTTGTGGCCTCCAAGCGGCACCACGGGCTGCTCGCCGGGCTGGACATCCACCGGATCGCCATCACGCCGGTTGAAGACATGATCTTTGAGCTGGCCGTAGCCCTTCAGAGCGGCGATGTGGCGGTGCTGGCCTCTGGCGACCCGCTCCTGTTCGGCATCGCCCGCACGCTGATGGAACGCTTCGGCCCGGAGCGGGTGCAGATATTTCCTGCCCTGTCCGCTGTCCAGCTCGCCTGCGCCCGCTTCAAAATTCCGTGGGATGACCTACCCCTGATCAGCCTGCATGGCCGTCCAATCGAGCTACTGGCTGGCAGACTGATCGCCCAGCCGAAAACGCTGCTCCTCACTGACCCGCAGCGCAGCCCAAGCCGGATTGCCGCCGATTTGCTCGCCCTGCTGGAAGCGCACAACGACACCGAGCGCATCAACAGACTGCATGTCCGTGTGGCGGAGAACCTTGGCTGGCCTGAGGAGCGGCTCTGGGAAGGCAGCTTAGAGGAAGCGGCGCGGGAACGGTTCGCGGATCCAAACCTGATGCTGATTGAGCAGCCTGAAGCTCCCGGCACAAGTTCTGTCTTCGGCTTGCAGGAGGACGAGATCAATCATTCACGTGGCTTGATCACCAAAGACGAGGTGCGAGCTGTGATCCTCCATCGGCTGCGCCTGCCGACCAGCGGCGTATTCTGGGATATCGGCGGCGGCTCTGGCTCGATCTCGCTCGAAGCAGCCCGGCTCTGTCCCGGCCTGTCCATTTATGTGGTTGAACAGAAGGAAGAGGGGCAGCGCAACATCAGGGCCAACATTGTCCGCTACGGCCTGTATAACATCAGCCTGATCTGCGGCATAGCCCCGGATGTGTTTCCCCGTCTGCCTGATCCCGACCGGGTGTTCATTGGCGGCAGCCGTGGCTTGCTGGCAGAAATCATTGCCCCTTGCGCCCGGCGGCTGGGCAAAGGCGGCAGGCTGGTGGTCAGCGCAGTGCTGCAAAACACCGCCGAGCAAGCCCCGCTGCTAATGGCAGCCAATGGCTTGGAGGCGGATGCCCGCACCATTGCGGTCACGCGGGAGCAGAAGGACTATGGCGAGGACGGGCAGCCGTCCGGCCTGCGCCTGAATCCGATCACCATCATCACTGGCAAGAAATAAAAGCAGCTCCCTCAAAAAATAGCGTAGGAGTTCATTGGTGAACGCTCCTGTCGGAACAGCGGCGAACAAGCTGGCAACGCTCAAACGCATCTTCCTTGCCGCCTTGTTCTTCTGGAGCGGTGCGCTGATCAGTCTGCTTTGCTGGGCGGTGATGAAAGAGGAAGACCATGTCCTTCAGTATGCGCAACTGGAGGCCAAAGCTAATTTCAACAAGGACATGGCCTTGCGGAACTGGGTTTCCAAGCGGGGCGGCATCTATGTCCCGGTGTCCGAGAACACGCCGCCCAACCCGTACTTGGCGGATATGCCGGAACGGGATGTGCGGACGGCTTCAGGGAAGCAGCTCACCCTGATGAACACCAGCTACATGCTGCGGCAAACCATGAATGAGTTTTCAGAACTCTACGGGGTCAAATGCCGGATCACCAGCTTGAAGCCTGTCAACCCGGACAACGCCCCTGATCCTTGGGAAACCGCAGTCCTTGAGCAGTTTGAGCGCGGAGCACGGGAAATCTCCGAGGTGGCGGAAATCGGCGGCAAACCGTATCTCCGCTATATGCAGGCCGTTTATGAGGAAGAAAGCTGCCTGAGCTGTCATTTCAAGCAGCATGTCTGGAAAAAAGGCGAAGTGCGGGGTGGCATTGGCGTTTCCGTCCCCTTGGAACCCTACCTTGCCATCAAACGCCCCACAGTCAGACTGCTACTGTTTTCCTACGGCCTGCTCTGGCTGCTCGGTGTGAGCGGCATTGTCTTTGTCAGCCGTTTCGCCCGCCGTCAGATCATCAGACAGGACAGCATCGAAACGGAACTGGAGCGGCTGAACGGCATCCTGATTCGGCAGACGCGGTATGATGAGCTGACCCAGCTACACAGCAGAAGGGCGTTTAACCGGCGACTGTGCGAAGAATGGCTGCGCTGGTGCCGGGACAGGACTGTTTTCTCCGTGCTGATCGGCGATGTTGATTTTTTCAGACGCTACAATGACACCTGCGGGCTGATGACCGGCTACAGCTGCCTGAAAGCTGTTGCGGATGAACTCCAGAAGATCGCCCGGCCCGGTGATTTCACAGCGCGTTACGGCGGCGAGGAATTTGTTCTGTTGCTTCCCAATACCGATCTCAATCAAGCCATGTCCGTGGCGGAAAAAGCTCGGCTGGCTGTGGAGCAGCTTGCTGTCCCGCACAGCGCATCCGGCTGCGCCAAGGTGGTCACGTTGTCCATTGGCGTAGCTTCTTCTGACCAGTTTGCTGATACAGATAGCTGCAATGATCTGCTCGACCTTGCTGACAAGGCACTGTACGAAGCGAAGAAAAAAGGGCGAAACCGGGTTGAGTGCTTGCCGTAGCTGACTGATTAGCAAGACAATCACCGTGCACGTGAGCAAAACGCCGTGAATCACTGACACCAAGGGGGCCTTGTGGACGCATTTGCTGTGGTCGGCATTATTGTTGGCGGTATTCTGGGGGCTTGGATACTGGAGCATTCAGCAGGCGGCTGGTTGGTCGGGATGTTGTTCGGCTGGCTGGTAGCGCGGAGCGTCCGTCAAGACCGAAAGCTGGTCAGCTTGGAACAACGGCTGCGGGATATTGAAGCGTTGATCGAGGAAATGCCAGAGGAGGAGGCGCAGCCAGTTCAGCAGGTAGCAGCATGTGTCTCGCCTGAGCAGCCGCCAACCGAACCTGCACCACCTCCAGCAGAAGCTGTCAAAAAGCAGGAGATGCCGCCGCGCCGCGCTGAACCTGCGCCGCCTGCATGGGAAGACCGGCTGACCGCCAAGGTGAAAGCCTTTTTCACCGAGGGCAACGTTGTTCTCCGCGTCGGCCTGCTGGTGCTCTTCTTCGGCGTGGCCTTCCTGCTCAAATACGCTGCCGACCGCAATGTGGTGCCGATAGAGCTGCGGCTGCTCGGCGTGGCTTTGGGCGGACTGGGCCTGCTCGGCTTCGGCTGGCGGCAGCGGACGGCGCGGCCCGGCTTTGCCCTGCTGCTGCAAGGCGGCGGCATCGGCATCATGTATCTGACCGTTTTCGCCGCCTTCAAGCTCTATCATCTGGTGCCGACACCGCTGGCGTTCGGCCTGATGCTCGGACTGGTCGCCGCCTCCACGGCCCTCGCTCTGCTGCAAGATTCCAGCCCGCTGGCCCTGTTCGGCGCGGCAGGCGGCTTTCTCGCGCCGGTACTGCTTTCAACCGGCAGCGGCAATCATGTCGCGCTCTTCAGCTATTACGCCCTGCTCAATTCAGGCATTCTGGCGGTCTCGTGGTTCAAGGCGTGGCGCAGCCTGAACCTGCTCGGCTTCATTTTCACCCTTGGCATCGGCTCAGTGTGGGGCCTGAGCAGCTACCGGCCTCAGCATTTCGCCACTGCCGAGCCGTTCCTGATCCTCTTCTTCCTGATGTTCAACGCCATCGGCGTATTGTTCGCCTTCCGCCAGCCGCCGAACCTGCGCGGCTACGTGGACGGCACCCTTGTTTTCGGCACGCCAGTGGTCTGCTTCTCGCTGCAAGCGGGGATGGTGCAGCACATGCAGCATGGCCTCGCTTACAGTGCGCTGGCCATGAGCCTGTTTTATGTCGTGCTGGCGACCTTCCTCTGGAACAAAGGCGATGAGCGGCTGCGCCAAGGTATGCGCACACTGACCGAGGCATTCCTTGCCCTTGGCGTGGTCTTTGTCACCTTGGCCGTGCCGCTGGCTCTGAGCGGACGCTGGACTGCCGTCACTTGGGCGATGGAAGGCGCAGCTTTGATCTGGGTAGGCATTCGGCAGAACCGCGTTCTTGCCCGCAGCAGCGGCTTCCTGCTCCAGTTTGCGGCAGGCTTCTGCTTCCTTGCGGACGGCGGACATTACGGAGGAACGCCGCTGCCTGTGCTCAACGGCGACTATCTTGGCTCGGTGATCATTGCCATAGCCGCGCTCTTCTCCTCGTGGCAGCTTTATAAGGCCGACAACCTGCGCCACTGCGAAAAGTGGAACCATCTGCCGCTGTTCTTTTGGGGCTGTCTCTGGTGGTTCTGCGCCGGGATTACTGAGATTGACCGGCTCTTCTTATCCCGCATTGAGGATCATCTCAATCTCCTTTTTGTTGCCCTGAGCTGTGCGGTTTTCACTCGTCTCGCCGCCCGGTTGCATTGGAAGACTGCTGCCTGGCCGAGCTTGGTCTTGCCGCTCTTCATGGTGCTTATGGCACTGGAGAACATTGGCTGGCAGGGCTACAAACACCTTTTTGCTGATATGGGCTGGGCAGTCTGGCCGTTGAGCTTTATCCTTCTCCACGACAGCTTGCGGCAGGGGCGCGGTCAGCTCACAGAACGCTGCCTGTTTGTCAATCACATCATCGGTTTTCTTCTGCTCACCTTTATTATCACGGCGGAAACAAGCTGGCTACTGCATCGCTTCACTGGCGGGGAAGGCGTTTGGCCTCTGATCGTCTGGGGCCTGATTCCAGCGGGTATGGTCTTGCTGGCGCACAGCCGCCGCTTGGAAGCGCGCTGGCCGCTGGCTGAATACGCTGAAACCTACCAACAATGGACATCTGGCATTCTGGCCGCACTGCTCTGGTGCTGGTTGATCAGCAGCAGTTTCGGCAATTCGGGCAATGCCGCACCGCTGCCGTTCATTCCTCTGCTCAACCCGCTGGAGCTGAGTCAGCTTGCGGTGATGCTCCTGCTGGTCTGGTGGACAATGCGCCATCATGCGCGCGCTGAATTCGCGTCGATGCTTGCGGTTGTCGGCGCAGGAACGGTTTTCCTCTGGCTCAACACCGCCTTAGCCCGCGCGGTACATCATTTCGCCGCTGTGCCTTTTGATGTGGGCATGATGCTGGCCTCCCGCCTCTATCAGACCTCGCTGGCCATACTCTGGGCCTTGCTCTCCCTTGCCCTGATGGTCGCCGCCGACCGCCGCCAAAGCCGAACGCTCTGGTTCGCGGGCTGCGTCCTGATCGGAGCCACGGTGCTCAAACTCTTCCTGATTGATCTGGCCAACAGCGGCGCGGTGGAGCGCATCGTCTCCTTCATCTCTGTCGGTCTCTTAGTCATTGTGATCAGCTACTTCTCGCCCTTGCCGCCCAAAAAGGAGGAGCACGCATGAAACACCTGCTCGTGCTGTTTGCTTTGCTGACTGCCGCGCCCTGCTTTGCTGCGGATGAAGCCCAGCCTTTGCGCCGCGAGGATTTCGCCTACGGCATGGAGCTGACCATAAGCGGCAAGAACGCCATGTACAGCCTGACCTTGCCCGCTGCTATCTATAAAGGCTGCACCCGGCCTGATCTTGGCGACTTGCGGGTCTTCAATGCGCATGGCCCGGTGCCGCATTTGCTCCGCCAGCCTCAGCCTGAGCAGACCGCCAAGCCTGCTCAGGATTTGCCGTTCTTCCCGCTCTCCGCTCCTGCCGGAGCCAGCCGCGCAGCGGATTTTGGCATTGCCATTGGTAGCAACGGCACGCTCATCGCCATCAGCGCAGGCGGAGCAGAGAAGCCAACGCAGACGGTCACTGCCTATCTTCTTGATGTTTCGTCCTTGCAGCACCGCCCAGACTGGCTCGACTTTGCCTGGCAAGGGCAGGGCGAGCAGTTCTCCGTCTCAGTGCAATTGGACAGCAGCGACGACCTGAATCGCTGGCAGCACGTGGCCTCAGCCGCTTTGGCCGAACTGAGCTTTGGCGGTCACAAGCTCCTGCGCAACCGGATTGAACTGGGCCACAACAACGCGGCGGGCAAGTATCTGCGCCTGTCGTGGCCCTCAGGCAAGGATGGTGTCAGCCTGAGCGCGGTCAAGGCTGGGTATGAGAGCGAGACCCGGACGCAGCCGCGCACCGTGCTGACCTTAGCCGGGCAGCCGGATGCGGCAGCGGCAGGCCGCGCCGCTTGGCTGTACACGACCGACGGCGTTTTTCCTGTCGATCAGCTCAACATCCGCCTGCCGGAGCAGAACTCGCTGGCAGAGTTTGCGGTGTCTTCACGAGCTGACGAGAAAGAGCAATGGCAGCGGCGGACTTCTCTGCTGGCGTGGCGGCTGACTGTGAACAGCGTGAATCTGGAAAACGGCACCCTGCACCTTGCTCCGACTGCTGACCGCTTCTGGCGGCTGGAAACCGAGGCCAGCGGCGGCGCGGCTCCGCTGCTGGAGCTAGGCTGGCTGCCGGGCCAGTTCGTGTTCATGGCCCAGGGTGAGAGGCCGTATAGCCTGGCCTATGGCCGAGCCGGGCTGGAGCCTGCCCGCTCGCAGGTGGGGCAGCTCCTCAGGGCAGTGGAGCCGGTCAGCGGCGGTTCACTGATTGAGGCGGCAAAGGCCGGAGCGCAGACTGTGCTGGCGGGCAGTTCTGCCTTAGTGCCAAAGACAGAGCTGCCGTGGCGCGTCTGGCTGCTCTGGGCCGGGCTGATTGCCGGAGTGCTGGTTGTGGGAGCAATGGCCCTGAAGCTGTTTCGGGAGATGAAATTGCCGCCCTCGTCACCGTCTCCCTGAATGCTGCTACATTACCCTTCTCTCCCTTGACACCCCTCCCCCTTGTGCTTACTGTTGCCGCAGATTTGCTGCATTCAGATGACGAACAACACGCAGAAAAGGGAGAACATACGTGGCTGACGAGACCAAAAACGAGATGACGGAAGAGACTCCAATTCAGCCTGCTGCCGCTCCTGCTGAGGAAGCGGAATTGCTGGAAGCTGTCGAAGAAGCAGGGCCGGATATCGCTGCCCTGACCAAGGAGCTGGAGGAGACCCGCGTCAAGCTGGATCAGGTGACGCGCTTTGCCGCTGAGGCAGAGAACTCCAAGAAGCGGATGGAGCGGGAGCGAGAGAAGTTAGTCAAATATGCGGGCGAGAACATCCTGCGCGAGCTGCTCAATACAGCGGACAACCTTGAGCGTGCCTTAGAGCAGGGCAAGGTCGAGACCAGCGAGCCGGGACAGCAGATAGCCGCGCTCTTGGCAGGCGTGGAGCTGACCAAGAAAGGCTTGGACACCATGCTCGAACGCTGCGGCGTAACCCCAGTTTCCTCGGTCGGTCAGCCGTTCAACCCTGACGCGATGGATGCCTTGACGATGGAAGCCAGCGCGGAGATTCCGAACAACCATATCGTGCGGGAGTTTGCCAAGGGCTACCTGTTTAAAGACAAGATGCTGCGCCACGCGCAAGTGGTGGTGTCCAGCGGCCCGGCGAAAACAGAATAGCCTGCCGAGAATTCTTGCTGCCGCTGAACAAGTCCCCTTGACAGCGGTATTTTCATGCACATTGTAGAGAGCGGCAGGCAGCTTTGAAGTCGCCCCCCTCGCGGGGGCGTGG
>DHWV01000036.1:11574-12627 GCA_002413355.1 Desulfobulbaceae bacterium UBA5173
CCAACTCGTGCGTGGCGATCATGGAAGGCGGCGACCCTAAGGTGATCGAGAACAGCGAAGGCACCCGCACCACCCCGTCTATCGTGGCCTTTCCCGACAGCGGCGAACGCTTGGTCGGGCAGATTGCCAAGCGGCAGTCTGTCACCAACCCCACCCGCACCCTGTTTGCGATCAAACGCCTGATCGGGCGCAAGTTCTCTGATCCTGAAGTGAAGAAATCCATCCAGCTCAGTCCGTTCGCGATAGTCGAAGGGCCGAACGGCGACGCAATGGTCAAGGTTGAAGGCAAGACCTACTCTGCTGCTGAGATCTCAGCCATGATTCTTGGCAAAATGAAGAAGACGGCGGAGGAATATCTCGGCGAGACGGTGACAGAAGCAGTTGTCACGGTGCCGGCTTACTTCAACGATGCCCAGCGTCAAGCCACCAAGGACGCAGGCAAGATCGCCGGTCTGAACGTGCAGCGGATCATCAACGAGCCGACTGCCGCCGCGCTGGCCTATGGTTTGGACAAGAAGGGCGAGGAGACGGTGGCGGTCTTTGACCTTGGCGGCGGCACCTTTGACGTGTCCATTCTGGAGATTGGCGACGGCGTGTTCGAGGTCAAATCCACCAACGGCGACACCTTTCTTGGCGGTGAGGACTTTGACATGCGCATTGTCAACTGGCTGGCCGACGAGTTCAAGCGTGAGAACGGCATTGATCTGCGCACCGACAAGATGGCCCTTCAGCGGTTGAAGGAAGAGGCGGAAAAGGCGAAGAAAGAGCTGTCATCCTCCTTGGAGACGGACATCAACCTACCCTTCATTACGGCTGATGCAACCGGGCCGAAGCACCTCAACATCCGTCTGTCGCGGGCCAAACTGGAAGCCTTGGTTGCTGATCTGATTGACCGTTGCGAAGGCCCCTGCCGCACCGCGCTCAAGGATGCCGGACTTGATCCGTCCAAGATTGACGAAGTGATTCTGGTCGGCGGCATGACCCGGATGCCGAAAGTGCAGGAGAAGGTGAAGGCGATCTTCGGCAAAGAGCCGCACAAGGGCGTGAACCCGG
>DHWV01000042.1 GCA_002413355.1 Desulfobulbaceae bacterium UBA5173
ACGGCTCACACTCGATTTGCTGATGCCGAAACGGCTTGCCGTCTCTTCACAACTCAGCCTGTCCCGGTCTTTGATCTCCAAGACCTTCCGTCGAAAATCTATTGAGTATCCCATAAGTACAATATAGTCATTTTATATTGCTGTAGCTATAAACCCAAGTTATAAGTCACAACTTGGGTTATATTTGTTAGAATTGCGTCATGGAACTCACAGACAAGCAATGGACAAGGCTTGAGCCGATTATTTTGCAGTCGGTGTGCAAGAAAGATACCCGTGGCCGCAAGCCGCGTGACCCACGCGAGGTGCTGAACGGTATCTTATGGGTGCTGCGCACCGGTGCCCCGTGGAAGGTTGCCCGATCGATACCCGCCGCACCAAACCTGCCACAGACGGTTCCAGCACTGGACGAAGGCCCGCATGGGCCAGCGGCTGCTGCGGCTGGGCTACTGCCGCGCGGAGCTGCGCGAGGACTGCCTGCTCGGCCCGGCAGGGACTGTGTTCTCTGGCCACGAGTTCCACTACTCCGACATTGACCCCATGCCGGAACAGGTGCGGCGCGTCTATTCCCTCGATGACGGCAGGGCTGAGGGCTACCTGCTCGGCAATACCTTGGCTGGCTATGTCCACCTGCATTGGGGTGGAAGCCCGGAGACGGCGGGGTGCTTTGTTCGGGCGATGGGGGCCGACGCATCTGCTTGACTTGACCTATATCTTCTTCATGAGCAGGAGCTGGTACACTGGCTGAAGATTAACGGCTGTCTGGCGTTCATAAGCCCCCGCATCGCAGCCATTGCCGGAGGGACGATGCCTGCCGCGCTGATCCGTGGTCACGCCGTATCCAAATCAATAGCCGGGCTGCCTTCAGGAAGGGCATGAGTCAGCGTAGGGCCGCTGTTGTCCGCCAGCGAGCTGAGGATAGCTGCCTGTGCTGTCGGCTTGGTGCCGTCGCTAGTGGCGGTGACATCGCTGCTACCGGGAGTGAGGCCGACAAAAGCTTGGGCACCCGTCACACCGTTGTGGCCGAAAAGATTATAGCTATCTGCTATTACGGTGCTACTATAGTTATAGATTTCATTGCCCCTGTAAGCTTTATTCCCGCTGACTATGGAGCTGCACAATACAACTGTACCTTCATAGTTCCAAATGCCACCGCCGTCACTGTAGAAACATGAGGAGGATGAGATAGAGTTCTCCCTGACCGTAGAGTTATTCAACGTAACAGAGCCTTCATAGTTCCAGATGCCGCCGCCGCCACCGTCACTGTAGGAATATGAGGAGGATGAAACAAAATTTTTACTGACCGTGGAGTTATTCAGTGTGATTGTACCGCTATAGCTCCAAATGCCGCCACCGTTACCGTCACTGTAGAAATATGAGGAGGATGAGATAGAGTTCTCGCTGACCGTAGAGTTATTCAACGTAACAGAGCCTTCATAGTTCCAGATGCCGCCGCCGCCGTCACTGTAGGAATATGAGGAGGATGAAACAAAATTCTCACTGACTGTGGAGTTGTTCAGTGTGACTGTGCCGCTGTAGCTCCAAATGCCACCGCCAGAGACTGACGCAGTGTTGCATCCACCGGTAATCGTAGTCTCATTTAGGGTAAGATTGCCGGTGTCGGCCACGGTCAGCACCGTGCCTACCCTAGAATTATTATTGCCGCTGATGGTGTGATTGCCACCATCAATGGTGACTGCACTGGCAATTTGCGGGAGTGCTACAGCAAGGATGACATCACTCTGCAAGGTGATGGTGTCCGCGCCGGAACCTGCCGGGCATCCGCCTGCAGCTGCATCCGTGTTGGCCGCAGTAATTGCATCGGCCAAAGTGCAGACTGTGCCATCCACAGTGATGTTTACTGCTTGGGCCGCAGCCAGCGGCAGACTTGGCAGAATGAGCACCGCCAGCACCACTCGCCAATATGCTTGCTTTCCCATGTTGCTCCTCCTCCACAAAGGATACGCTTTGTCTTGACCCGGTCACGTGAATGCAGGCGGGCCTGTCTGCGGAATATAGCTCTGATTATGCAACATATCAAGATGGAACGTCTGACTGCGGTGCCACTCCGGTGATGATGCCGCAGGAAAGGCTTGACACGGGAGACGGCAGCCTTTATTACATGGGCAGACCAGCAGCGTTCACCAACTTGACCCGCCCGCATTCTATGACCCTGCCCACGATTCACTCCATCAGCCCGCTTGAGATTGAAGCCGAGAGCTTTCGCATTATCGAGGCCGAGCTTGGCCCGACCGCCTTCACGCCGGAACAGTTTGCCGTGGTGCGGCGCTGCATTCACGCTACCGGCGACTTCTCCTTTGCTGAAACCCTGCGCTTTCACCCTTTGGCGATACAAGCCGGGCTACGAGCAATCCGTTCTGGAAAGAATATCTTGGCTGATGTGACTATGGCGGCCAGCGGCATCTCCAAAAGCCTGCTGGCGCGTTGTGGCGGGAGGGTGATCTGCCGGGTGGCGGATGAAGAAACGGCGGAGCGGGCGGCAGATGGCATGATGACCCGTTCCGAGGCGGCTGTGGAGCTGGCTGCGGGAGAGAACATCGGCATTGCTGTGATTGGCAACGCGCCCACCGCCCTACTAAAGGTGATGGAGCTGATCCGGCGCGGCGTGTTCAACCCTGACTTGGTGATCGGCGTGCCGGTGGGCTTTGTCAATGCAGCGGAGTCCAAAGAAATTCTCGCCAGCAAACCCTATCCCTTCATCACCGCCTTGGGCAGAAAAGGCGGCACGCCTGTGGCTGTGGCCGCAGTCAATGCCCTGCTGCGACTGGCGGTAGCCTGAGTTTCACAGCGCAAAGATACGTGTCGGCTGCATCTGCGTGGCGATGTCCAGTTGAAAAGCGGGCTTGAGCGGCCTCAGCTCCTGCTCAATCCGGGCAAGTGCCAATTCAGGCCGATTGTTGGTTGCGCTGACATGCGCCAGCACCACCTGCCGCAGGGGGGAATCAGTCAGCCCAGCAAGAAAATGGGCTGCGTCATCATTGGCGAGATGGCCTTGATTGGAGCGCACCCGCTGCTTGACATGCGGAGGATAAGGGCTGTCGGCCAGCATCTGCCGGTCATAGTTGGACTCTATGATGAGGGCTTGGCAGCAGCGGGCACGCTGCCGGATCAGCGCAGTGACCGTGCCGGTGTCTGTGCAGCAACAGAGCGAGCTGCTGCCGTCCGAGACCACGAAACCCACGGGATCAGCGGTGTCATGCGAGATGTGGAAAGGGTGAATCTCCAGCCCGTTCACACGGAAGGTTGCGCCAGTCTCAAATTCGGCTCGTTGGTGCAGGCGATTGATCTTGGCTTCCGCCGCCCGGTGCGTTCCGGCATTGGCATAGACTGGCAGACGCAACTGCCGTGACAGCACGCCGACACCGCTGACGTGGTCACCATGCTCATGCGTGAGAAGAATGGCGGTCACATCCTCCGCAGAACGGCCGATCAGTGATAGCCTGCGGCTGATCTCCCTCCCGGAAAACCCAGCATCAAGGAGAATGGCGGTGGAGCCGGACTCAACCAAGATGCAGTTGCCTTTGGAGCCAGAGCCAAGGATGCAGAAGTTCATCAATCAGCAGACATTGTCCCGGAATCCATGATCAGGAAAGTCATCACAGTCACAGCGGCAGAATATGCACTTCCTCCCTCGTCGCATGGACGCCTTTGAGGAACAAGCCGCTGCGTCCGTCAATGGAGACTGGGTCGCCGAAGCGGATGCGGAAGCCGTTGATCAAGGCCTCCTCTTTGGCTTCCAGCACCAACAAATCCCGGCAGCCGACCACGCAGGTCTTCTCCAAGCGGGTGGCGACCACTGAGGCGTGCGAGGTCTGGCCGCCGCGCGCGGTGAGCAGACCATCGCACATCGATATCTCCCGGATGTCCTCCGGCACCGTGTCCTGACGCAGGAGGATGAGCGGCATGTCCGGCTGCTCGTGCCTGAGCTGGCGGATGTTCTCGTCGGTGAAGACAGCCAAGCCAGGCAGAGCCGAGCCGCTCACACCGATGCCCTTACCGAGCACCGCCGCCTGCCGCGCTTCGCTTTCCTCAAAGACTAAGAAATGCTCCTTCTTTTTGATGGTGATCATGTCACGGGTCTGAAGGACGTAGAGGTCTTCCGGGGCAGGGCTTTCAAAGGTGAACTCAATTTCCTGCGGATTCCACTCCTTCGTATAGACCAAATCGCGGGAGATACTGAGAAGACGCTCGTAGATAGCCGGAAAGCGTCGCTCCAAGCTCTGCTCCACCGAACGGCCATCCAGCTCCGCCTGCTCCACCGAGATCGGATAGCTGGTGACAAGGCCGGAAACAATGTCCTCGCCTTGATCGCCAGAGGCATAATCACCCCAGAGCGCGACCCGGCGCACCTTGCGGTACGGATGCGCGGTGAAGAGCACGCCACTGCCTGACTGCTGGTTGCGGTTGCCATAGACCATGGTCTGGATAATCACTGCCGTGCCCCAATCGTCGGAAACTGCCATCAGGTGACGGTACTGGCGGGCTTTGTGGGTGTTCCAAGACTCTAACACCATCTCCACGGCTCTGACCAACTGGAGCCACGGGTCTTCGGGCGCACTGCACCCATGCCGCCGCATGGCATTGCGGTACTCCAAGGCCAGCTCGCGCATCTGCGGCGGGCTGAATTCACGCTTCAGGCGGACATTGTAGCGTTTTTTGTGCGCGTTCATCAGCTTGCCAAACTCTTCACGCCCCATGCCCTCGCCCATTGCCCACGACTGAAGAAAACGGCGGTAGGTGTCCCAGAGAAAGTACTCCTGCCCCGGCTGCTTGGCGCACAGTTCCTCCAGCAGGTCTTCGTTCAGACCGACGTTGTGCACCGTGGTCATCATGCCAGGCATGGAGATCGAGGCACCGGAACGCACCGAGAGCAGCAGCGGCTTGTCGGGCGAGCCGAACCTCCGTCCTGTGCGCTCTTCCAAAGCAGTAATCGAGGCGCGCACTCGCTGCATGAATTCCTCCCGCGCCTTGGTAAAGCTCTGCACAGCCTGCCAGCAGCGGAATATTTCAGTGGTGATGATGAACGCGGGCGGCACCGGCTTGCCATCGTTGGCGAGCAGCATCAGGTTGAAGCCTTTGTTGCCGAGATGAATCAGGTTGTGCGTGCGCAGATTCTCATTGTAGAGCGAGGAGATGGCAATCTCCGGGTTGTAGGTCATGAGCAGGTCAAGGGTCTGCTCATCCAAGATGTCCCGCTGCGCCTCCAAGGTCTGGATGATCTTGGTGATGAAGTTGTCCAAATGCTGAAGGCCGAAGGTGGCGGCAATCAGGTCGCGGAAAAAGGACTCAGACAACCGGTGTACGGATGAGGAAATATCTGCATCGTCCCAAAGCGAGCGGTACTTAGTCAGCAGATTCTCTCTACCGATTTGGGGAATGATGGTCGAGAGATTGTTCTGATGAGTGTTGGTGTAATAGGCATAGATCACATCCTTCACCCCTTCAGACAGCCCTCGGAAGATGTCCAAGTGCTGGGTGTAGGTGAAGCGTTTCATGCTGATCGAGGAATTGAGCAGGCTAGTGTAGGTGTCGAGCCTGCGGCTGCTGATGCCGTCTATGCGCAACGCGCGGAGATACAGACTCAGGCTTTGGGCGATGCCGATAAAGGTGGCCTGCGTGATAAAGCTGAGATTGATCGAGCGGTTCAGGCGTTCCAAGTAAATGTTGGCCAAGCTCTCCAAACGGAAGGTCAGGCCGAGCGCGTCGAACTTGCGCTCGGAATAGCGGCCATAGACCGAGGGGATGTCCACCGCGATGTGCCGCTTGTAGTAAATTTCCTCCTTCGGCTCAAACTTTTTGTCGCTGAGGATGATCTGCTTGAGCTGCTCCAAGTGCGTGAGCAGGGCATCCAAGCAGCTGTGCGTGTCGCCTTGCTCCAGCACGGCCAGCAGGTCACTCATTTCCGGGAAACCGTTCTGCACCGCCTGTTGGAGCTGGCCGCGCAGCTCCTCCATGTCGAGGCTGTATTTGTGGTGCAGCAGCTTGAACATCCGCACCAAGAGGTCAAAGCGCTTGCGCTCATCAGCGGAGAGATCGCTCTGCCGCAGCAGCCAGTCCTTCCGCGCTGCCTCGTCCCAAGTCAGCATATCATCCATGCTCTGCCATTCCAGCTCCTCACGCACCCGCCGGGCCAAAATGTGCAGCTCGTCCACATACTGGCCACTGCTTTCTACTTGCGCCAACACCTCTTCCGGCAGATAGGCAGCGAGATAGCTCTTATCCAGCGTCAGCCAGAACTGGAAAATCGCCCGAATGAAGCCGACAATCAAGTTAGAGGATTCAACATGCGACTGCTTGCGGAGGAAATGGATGAGCACGTCACGCCGCTTGTGCAGCTCGTCCAGCTCAGTGGAGACATCGCGCAGCTCGCCTTCCGCGCCAATCTCATTAAAGAAGACCGGCATCAGTTTGCTGAACTGCTTGGCCAGATTGTAAATCGGGGCAATGGGATGGTTGAGAAGCTGGGTGATGTCGCGCTGGAAGAGATCGGTGTCTTTGACGCAGGTGCCGGACAAGCGGATGTTAATGATCAAGGCGGAAAAGAGCGTGGAGCACCATTTCGGTTCCTGCATGATCAAATTCAGCCAGACCCGGATGTTGGCCAAATGAGCCGGGTTGCTGATCGGCTGCCAGTCCTCGTCCACACCCATAACATTGGCATATTGAAAGCCGAAGCGCACGGTCTCGAAGAGGAAGGCTTCAACTAAGCGCGAGTTGCCGCGCTGGAAGACTTCACCTCCAATCACCTGAATACACTGCAACGAGGTGTGCGGGTATTTGCGCACATTGGCCTTGAGCAGATGGAAGGTGGTGGTGAAGAACTGCTCGATCTCATCAAAGCTCTGGCGGCGGATGAGCTGGACAAGCGAACGGTTGATCTCACGCAGGGTCTCCTCATGGATGAGCGAGAGACCGGCGGTGTCCATGATCCTGAAGAGGAAGAAGAGCTTGCGGTTCTCAATCAGGGTCGGATCGGTTGCGCCGCCCTCCTCACCCAGCTTGGCCGGAATGTCGCGGTACAGCCGAACGATGTCGATATGCGCGGGCAACTCCAGCATCTCGCTCAGGGCTTGATACGGTTTTTTTTCAATGTTGATCAACTCCAAGGCGGCGAGATGCTCGCGCATCCGGGCATGAGAGATAGCGGCCAGCTGCGGCCCGGCTTGCCAGCCTCCGCAGAAGGTGCCGCACTGGGATTCAAACCACGGCTGCGGATCTTCCTCGTCCAGCCAGCAGGCGTAGTTGCGGCTGAGGACTTTCCGCATCAGGCGGGCCGCAGCCGTGCAGGAGCAGTTTTCTTCTCCGGCCTTGCGCCCCAGACTGATGAGTTGCTCGGCCATTTTCTTCAGCGGGTGATGGCCCTGCACCATCTGCATCATCACCCCGCTGTCTATCTCGTCCAAGCGGACAAGCTGCTCAAAAAAGGCGTTGAGCTGCGGGCTGTAGCGCGGCAGGGACTCCGGTGTGAGCGAGGCGATGAGCTTGTCGGCATAGGCGAGCAGAGCCTCCACGGCCTGACTGACCACCTTGCTGTTCTTGCGCGAGTCCTTCAGCGCGTCAAGGAAGATCGAACTAAACAGGGCGAAGCAGTCCGGCCCCAGCTCGTGGCTGAGGTAATGGCTGATGTTCTTGAGGACAAAAGGCCGCAGCTCGCTGATGATCAGCTGCCAGTTGCGGTAGGGATGGCTGATCTCGTAGAGTAGATGCTCCAGCCGGGAAGCAAGACCTTGGTAACGGACAACCACCTCCTGAAGCGGCCTCCAGTGCGGCGAGATTTCAACAGTGCTGGCTGTCTGCTGGAAGTTGGCTTCAAGGGCCTTGGAGACGATGGGCGGGGGCTGGGCAGGCATGATTTCCTCGTTTCGTAATGACAGCAGCAAGATGGCGGCTTTCTCTCAACCTTGCCAGTTCTCTTTGTAGTCCAGCACGAATAATAACCCTGCCAAGGCGGCCAAGGCAACATGCAGCCGCGTTTTTTTAATTCAGGCTGGTTGCAGCAGCTCAAGAATGCCCTTGACCGTGGCTGTTACGGGAGCAGTCATTCCAGCGCACGCTTTTGCCGCTTCGATCAAGCCTTCCGCGCTCAATTCATACCATTTTCTTCGCGGTGCATCCTTTGTTGCTTCTTTGACAAAACTATCCAAGTCCTGAGCAACCTCTTCTTTCTTCTCTTCCGGCAATTTGGTGAGCATTTGTTCAACTTGCTGGCAAAGATGTTCCAATGCAGATTTCAAATTTGGTTCAGCGGCAGATTGGGCCACTGTATTGAAGCTGTTCTGAATTGATGAGTTTGAAATGACATTGCCGCCAATGGATGAATTTTTGATTGAGACGCTGTTGTTGTTTTTAGCTGGCTGATCACCGATCATAATATCCCCCTTTGGATTATGAATGAATATATCTCCTCGTCGGTATGCTTCTCTCGATTCCCTCGGCATGATCTGAAGTATCTTCCCTAAATCAAATTTCCCGGCCTTGCAGACATATTCTGTTTGGCCGCTTTCCTCCAAGGCCAGCAGGTCTTGGAAATCAGCCCGGATACTCTGCTCATGTCTGCGGAAAGACAGCGGCGGCTCGCCGATTCTGCTTTCCTCCGGCACAATCACCCGTTCCTCAAAGCGCAGCTCCGGCATCAGGTTGAGGATTCGTTTCAAATCATCGTAAATGATTTTGAAATAGTCGTTGGGCTTTTGGCCGCGCACCCAGAGCGACAGCTTGCGGTCGTGATAATCCACCTGAAGCAAGGCTTCCGCGCTGTTGTCCTGTTTTTTCAGGACAACGCCGTTCTGCCAGACTAATTCATCCTTGATTTCATCATGGCGGCCCACGGTGAAGTTGGGCATGATGTGGCGGGGCAGGAAGCCGGTGAAATCGAACTCAAAGGCAAGGCTGCCGCGCTTCTCGAAACCGTGCGGCGGCTGGTCGGATTCCAGCAAAGCCGGGATGACGAACATGTCCGGCTCATGGCGGCAGGGAAAACAGAGCTTGAACTGCTCCATCGCCTGAATGACAATCGCCGCTTTGTCAGGCGGATAGCTGAGGACATTGCCGATGTCATCCTTGACATTGGCCTCGCTGAGAATGCCGACAATCTCGCTTTCCCGAAGCCGCCCTTTCTTCTCCTTGGCATATTTGGAATAGAGCAAAGTATATACGCCATAGGTCAGCCATCTGGGATTAAGGATGTAGCTGTCTAATGCGGCGATGTTCGGGAAATGAACAATCACGCCGAGCTTGTCGAAGAGGTCGAGCAGCCAGCTCTGATTGAGATCGCCCTGTTCCGCCAGCCCGCTGGCCGCGCACAAATCCAGCCAGGCGGTTTTCTTGAGGAATGATTCGCTGCTGGAGCGGCTGTTCAGCTCGTCTAAAACCGCAAGATGCGCCTTGCCGAAGCGGACAGTATGCACGCCGAGTTCCGCCGCCGCTTTGCTCAGGTCGTTCTGGAACCGCTGAAAGTCCAAGGCGTATTCGTCCTTGCAGCGGGTGCAGGAAAGCCGGTAGAAGTCCTTCACATTCGGGTGCTTTTCCTTGAGCGCGGCCATGTCCAAGTTGACCGCGCAGACATCGGCCTTGTTGCCGACCAGCATGACCGGCGCGTTATTGCCGAACGCCCGCACATGCTCCAGCCAGTATTCGGCCTGCTCATTGGCGTTGATCTCGGTTCTGCCGTCAAGCAGGAGGACATAGAGGCAGCGGGAGCGGAGAAAGAACTGGTGGGTGGCATGGGCCACGACCTGGCCGCCGAAATCCCAGAAATGCGCAATGATTTCCGTGCCCGGCACCTGCCATTCGGAAATGTCTATGCCCGGAGTCATCTGCTCCTTGCCCGCAACCACGTCGAGGCCGTTGAGAGCGCGGATGAGCGATGTTTTGCCTGCCGCGCCATAGCCGAGAAAGATCACGCGGACACGGTTGAGGGGGCGTTCAGTTTGGCAGAGATTTTTTAGATAAGCGTTGATCTGCGCGGGTTCTTGGGCAAGGATTTCTTCCGGGAGATTGACAACGGCTTCGAGAAATTCTTTATCTGTAGGTTTTCCGTCAATGCGCCCTTGGAACCAGTCGGCCCAGATGTCAAAGCCGTTGCCGTAGTCGCGGAGAAATTTGACAAATTCTTTGCCGCACTGAAGCCATTCTTTTGATTGGGAGGCATAGAGAGGTTGATAGAGATAGTCGGATGGTGTTTTGTCGGAGTTGAGGTGTCTTTCGAGAGAGAAAAAATCTTTATCGAAAGATATTAATTCTCCTGTTAATTCAATTATTCTCTTGTTGCCCGAACCATTATTTACTTCAAGAGTATAATTAAGATATAAATCTTTTAGATTTATATCTAATAATCTATGGTGAAAAGTTAATCCTTCTGGATGAAAACTAACTCCAACTAAACGAGAATTTTTGTATCCTAACGACCAAGATTCAATATCTATGATTACACGAAAGTTATTTATTTTTTCCTGATTGATAAGTTGGGCTATTATCCTTTTATGCAAGGATATTGGCAAGAATTGCGCAGCAACACGGGCTGCAAAGGCAAACGTCCATTCGTTGGGAAACTGGTCAAGCTTTTTTTTTATTTTGGTTATCTTCATGTGCATCTCTTTGGCGTAGTTGCCGGGACGTTTCGCGAAACGCCCCGGCGCGGGCATCGGCTAATCCTCGGCAGCCGCAGCCAAACAGCCGCCCGCTGCCAAAAGGTGTATTTTTTCTATCTCGAAATATATTTTTTAGACTTTTTTATCCATTCTTTCTATTTTCTCATCCAAAAAATATACGAGGAAATAGGCCGCGCCTATCTTTTTATATATTTTAGGAGTTACGCAGTTGAAATCTGAAGTTCAATAATTACAGCACGTTGAATTTCAGTGCCACAAGATGTCAATTGAACAAAATCAACGGGTTGTAAATCCAACTGCGTAACTCCTATATTTCTCCTATTAAAAAACAGGCGGCGAGGATTTAGCGCAGCATTTCGCCCATCATTCCAGCCTCGGCAGCTTGCCGCTCAGGCCGGTGGACTATTCCCAGCAGGCTATCAACAGAGATGTCCTCATCCAAAAGCGGCCAATGAATGCCGTAGCCGGACGGCGATATGTCATAGGTCATCCGCTCCAGCTCTGACGCTCTCGCCAGCAAAGGTGAAACCGTTTCCAGCCGGAACGTTTCCATCCTGCCGTCAATCTCGATTTCCAGCAGTCCATCTGCAAAATTGAGAAATCCTATTTCGTGCAATTTATTCATGCTGATTTCCTTAGCTGAAAATCATCCCATGCCTTTTCAATAGATTCAAAGTGATCAAAGATGATTTTCCTGATCTCCCGTTTGGCTGCGCTGTTCATGTTGTACATATAGGCTTCTGAAATCTCAAATTCCTCGGAGTGCAGCCAGTATTTGCACTCCATGTCGCCTTTCCGGCAATGAATATGAATCGGCTCATTGCCTTCGCCTGCATAAAAAAAGAGCCTCCAGCCGGACAGAAGAAGAACCGTTGGCATTTGTTTCTCTCTGGGAATGGGATTCTTGGACTTTCTTGTCCTCCGGCGGTGTTTCGCGGCAGGATGAAGGCGGCGACTCTCCCGCCCGGCCAGCAAAAATCTGGACGCGGTCTGTAGTGCCGGGCGGGGAGCGTTGAAGGAGGTGCTGCTAGCGGATTCACTTGCCCGGCGGAGGCGGCGGGGCAGTCTTTGGCCCTTCAATCTGCCGCCGCCGTTTTTCCTCATAGGCGGAGAGCACAAACAGGCAGGCATAAGGATGGGTCAGCAAAGCCCCTATGCCGGTTGCGCTGCCGATGGAGGCCAGCACGGTGAACACCGCCACCACGGCGAAATGCTCGCTGACCGGTTTTTCCAAGGCCATGCGGCACGATTCTTTGACCGCCGGGAACAGGCCCAAGCCCTCGTCGGTCATCAGCGGCACCATGTAGGTCAGGAAAAAGGTGGCGGCCAGACTGAGAGCAATGCCGGGCAGCACCAGCATGATCAGGCCGATGATGAAGGCCAGCACAAAGAGAACGGTGAAGCCGAGCAGGGGAAAGAAGAGATTCATGTGGGCGAAGAGGTCTTTGACCTCCGGCTTTCTCTCCTCCCGCAGGGCAAGCAGCAGGGACTGCATATATCCCGCTGAGGCCACAGGGGCCATGATACCGAGGGTGATCACCGAGACCGCGAACAAGACGACGGTGTTGACAAGGAGCGGGACAAAAAAGCCTGTCAGAACCTTCCACGCCCGCTCAAAATGCTGTTTGAAATCCATGCTGCCTCCTTCCGGCCAAACCGGACTGCGTTGAGAAAAGAGAAATTTTTAACGGCATTGTAGAGCGCCGAGGCGGGAGGTGGCAAGCAGTTTGACCGCAGCTCAACTGATGATCAGCTGCCAGTTGCGGCAGGGATGACTATCAGGTACTCCAGCTATGCGGCCAAGCCCTGATAGCGTGCCGCACCCCACTTCCAGTGCGGCGAGATTTCAACAGTGCTGGCTGTCTGCTGAAAGTTAGCTTCAAGAGCCTTGGAGACGATGGGCGGGGACTGAGTGGGCATACAGGAGTGTAGTTTCGGGTTTATTTTTTTGGCTGAGGTTTGTTCCAAAGAAAATACGGGCCGTAACGTCCTGTCTTTTTTTCCCCGCCCACCTTTTTCCCTTTCTCAGTCAGCTCGTATTCTCCTTTGATCATGTCGAGATAACCACTTTTGACTAGCATTCCGAACATTTCATTGGTGCTCTTCTCATAATGAACAGCCAGCTTTGCGGTGGTCAGTTTTGCGTATTCCTGCATTTTTTCAAAACTGCCTACGTCCTTTTCACTCTGTGCCGCAACATTCACCGCGTCACTGATGCGGATCAGCCGCTGCGCCTCATCATAAACCGCGCTGTAGAGCATTTTATCCTGCGTTTTGTGGATACCAATGCCCATTTCGTTGTTATTCACCTGACTGAAATCATGCAGGTTCATACTGGTGACGATACAGTAATGCTCGCTCAGGTAGCATTTGGCATGAAGGTTCTTGCAGAAGCTGACGTTGATGTGTTTCTGTCCAGCAAGCCATTGACGTTCGCTGTCATGCAGCTCCTGCTTGCCGTACACGATGTTGACTTCAGCAAGCTGACCGTTTTTGTCTTGAAGCAGCTCCCGCATCCGGTCATTCAATTTGAGATACGGGCTAATGAGAATGAGCTGCTCTTTGGCCGAGCTGATCAGTTCTTCCAGCAAGAAGTTGATTTTGCTCGTGATAAGAAATTGTGCCATGCTCTTTTCCTTGCCGCAGCAAAAGCTCATCGAGCCACGGCCTTATGTTTCACATCGCCACCTTCTGTAGGCAGATGTCAACAAAAGACTCCAATATTTGCTGCTGCTGCTCAGAAAGACTGTCAAATGCCGCGCCAACCAGCACGTGATCAAGGTACTCGTTGTCCATAACCCAGATCACCTGCATAGGCACGTCAGTGAACGCTGAGATGTCAGGCAGGCCGCTGATGCAGTGAAGCAGCATTTTTCGACCTCGGCGGATGCCGTCCAGTGAACTGCGCTCAACAGAAATCTGAATGCCGCCCTCGCTCATGTTGAGAATGGAGGAAGGCACCGCCTCTTCCGGCCCTTCATCATTCAGAGGTGAGATCAACGCGGCAATTTTTTTTGGATCTTTGAAAATAATGCGATGATGCCGCCGTTTTTCCAGTTTTTCCAACTGATTTTCTGTCATCATAATGTTCCTCTGCTTGCCGAAATTTATCCATTACTGATTGCGAGGATCAAAGGCCTCCCGCAGGGCCTCGCCGATAAAAATCAGCAAAATTAGAGTGCCGACCAGCACGATGAAGGTGGAGAGCGAGAGCCACCACGCTTCAATGTTCGCCTTGCCTTGCGCCAGCAGCTCGCCGAGACTGGGAGTTTCCGGCGGCACACCGAGGCCAAGAAAGTCAAGGCTGGTCAGGGCGAGAATTGCGCCGGACATTCTGAAGGGCAGAAAAGTGATCACCGGGGTCATGCTGTTGGGCAGCAGATGCCGCCGCATGATGGTCAAATTGTCCACCCCAAGTGCTTTGGCTGCCTTGACGTAATCGAGATTCCGTCCCTTGAGAAACTCCGCCCGCACATAATCCGAAAGCCCCATCCAGCCGAAAAGCGAGAGCAGAATTAGCAGGAGCAGAACGCTCGGCTTAAAGATGGAAGCGAAGATGATTAGCAGGTACAGCTCCGGCATTGCGCTCCAAATTTCAATGAAGCGCTGAAAGACCAAGTCAGTGCGTCCGCCAAAATAACCTTGCACCGCGCCAGCGGCAATGCCAGTCAATGTGCCGATGATGGTCAAGGCCAAACCAAACAGCACCGAGAGGCGGAAGCCATAAATCAGGCGGGCGAGCACGTCGCGGCCTCGGTCGTCAGTGCCAAGAAGATGCGTTGTAGAAGGCCGGGCAGGAACCGCTTCACCCAGATCAAGGTCAATTGAATTGCTGCTATAGGGATTGAGCGGGAAAAATATTTTGTTGCCGCCCGCGTTCAGCTTTTCAAGCAGATACGGATCGCGGTAGTCGGCCTCAGTTTCAAAATCGCCACCAAAGGCAGTTTCCGGGTAGGACTTGAAGAGCGGGAAATACCAGCCGCCTTCGTAGCGGATAAGAAAGGGTTTATCGTTGCTGAAGACTTCAGCGAAGAAAGAAAGAAAAAAAAGCAGGCTGAACAGGAGCAGACTGTAGAATCCACGTCTGTTTTTTTTGAAATTGCGCCATCTGCGCCGGGCGATGGATTGCTTGTTCATTGCCTACTCCAGCTTGGCAAAACTGATTCTCGGATCCACCCAGACATAGCTCAAATCAGAGAGCAGGCGGGAAACCAGGCCAAGAATAGTGAAAAAATACAACGTGCCCAGCACAACCGGGTAGTCACGGTTCAGCACCGACTCATAGGCGAGCAAGCCCATGCCGTCGAGAGAAAAAATCGTCTCGATCAGCAAGCTGCCAGTAAAAAACGCAGTGATGAACGAGCCGGGAAAGCCAGTGATAATCGGAATGATCGCGTTGCGGAAGACATGCCGATACAGCACCTGACCTTCTGCCAGCCCTTTGGCGCGGGCCGTCGTGACGTACTGTTTGCGGATTTCCTCCAGAAAGGAATTTTTGGTCAGCAAAGTCATCACCGCCAAGCTGTCCACGGTGGAAGCGATAATCGGCAGCACCATGTGCCAGAGATAATCCAACACCTTACCGGACAGGCTCAGTTCGCGCCAGTTGTCGGAAACCAAACCGCGCAGGGGGAAGATGCTCCAAAAACTGCCGCCGCCGAAGAGGACGATCAGCACCAGCCCAAGGATGAAACCGGGGATGGCATAGCCGACCAAAATCACTGCGCTGGTTGCCACATCGAAACGAGAACCATCATGAATGGCCTTGCGGATGCCGAGCGGGATACAGACTGAATAGACAATCAGGAAGGACCAGAGGCCGAGCGACATGGACACCGGCAGCTTGGAGATAACCAAGGCCGCCACGCCTTTCTGATGGTAGTAGGATTGGCCGAAATCAAATACGGCATACGAGGCCATCATGGCAAAAAAGCGCTGCACCGGCGGCTTATCAAAACCGTAGAGCTTTTTTAGCTGCTCAAGCCGCTGCGGGTCAAGTCCTTGCTTGCCTTGGTAGATACCGCCTGCCCCACTGGCCGCCTCGCCGTGGCCGCCATGCCCTTCAAGCTGGGCGACCATTTTTTCCACCGGCCCGCCCGGCACAAACTGGGTGATGGCAAAGGTGATGAGCATGATCCCGAATACAGTCGGAATCATCAGCAGGATGCGTTTAAGGATGTAGCTGCCCACAGTGTGTTCAGAATATTCTGATGCTACCGAGACCGCTGCCGTCCGGCTCGTCAATAGCCTCAGCCGCCTCAATCTCCTCCGGTTCATCCGCATGTTGCGGCTGGCCGGGCTGCAATTCCCGCTTGCAGAACAGCATCATCCCTTCCGGCACCAAAGTCGCCGTGACCAGCTCCCAGCCCGAACGGCCCTCCTCGTTAAGGACGGCTTCGGTCTCGTCTTCATCAATATATTTCTCGCCCAAAATCCCGTCTTTCTGAAATTCGACAAGTATGGTTTTATATTGCCATTGCATGGTTTATTGGCTGATCAGTTGGTCGTTCTTGAAAATGCCTTTGACTGTCCGTCCATCCGGGCTGATGATGCTGCCTTCGCCGTTTCTTTTACCGGCCTTGAACATGCCTTTATAGACACTGCCGTCCGCGCCCACCAACGTGCCGGAGCCATTGGGCAGATCGTGCGCAAACTCGCCGGTATATTTTTTGCCGTTTTTGTAGGCCAGCGTGCCTTGGCCGGAAAAATAGCCGCTGGAAAACTGACCGATATATTTGCTACCGTCTGGGAAAATATAGGAGCCTTTGCCCTCAAACACGCCCTTGGCAAAATCGCCCTCATACGAGGAACCGTCCTGATAGGTCAGCAGACCGTGGCCTTCGCGTTCGCCCTGCCGGAATGCGCCGGTGTACTGCCTGCCGTCGGCAAAAACGTAAGTGCCTTTGCCTTGAAATTTTCCTTGAGCGAAATCACCTTCATACACTTCGCCGTTCGACAGTTTGAGTGTGCCCCAGCCGTGCATTTTACCGTTTTTGAATGCGCCCTGATACGAGGAACCATCCGGCAATTGCACGCTGGCCTTGCCACTGAATGGCTTTTTCTGGCCACCGTAAAATACTCCGTCCACAAACTGGGCAGAACTGTCGCCCTTAGATTGTGCTACTGCCGTACCGTCAAGTGGCTCTGGCGACATGGCGGGCACGGCAACAGGCGGAATTAACGGTTCAGCAGAGGGCGGCACATCCTCTATCGCTGCCAGCGGTGCGATGCTGATTCGGGGCGCAGTCTCGGCTTGCTCTTCCGGCGGCGGAGATACGTTACTGGTAGCAAGTTTGCCGTCCTTGAATTCTCCTTCCTGCACTACCCGGCCGTCAGCGGAAGTCAGCCTGCCTCGGCCTTCATAGCGGTCGTTATGAAAAAAACCTTCATAGCGGCCGCCATCGGCCAGCTTCAAGGTGCCGTAGCCTTCCCGGTTCTTGCCAACAAAACCGCCTTTGTAGGTACTGCCGTCCGAGTAACGGCGGGTCAGTTCGCCAACGGCCCGGCCTTCCTCGAAATTACCTTCGTAAAAGCTGCCGTCGGGTAATATCATTCTGCCAGGGCCGTGCGGCAAGCCTTCACGGAAACTGCCTACATATTTCCGTCCGGTCGGCCAGACCAGCACGCCTTTGCCGTGAAAGCGGCCCATGAGAAAATCGCCTTGGTAGCGGCGGCCATCGGCTTCAGTCAAGCTCCCTTTGCCGTTGATCACCCCATTCTCAAATGCGCCCTGATAGACACGCCCATCCGGGCTTTTCAGCGTTCCTTGGCCATGAAAACGGCCTCGGACAAAACTGCCGTTGTAGCGCATCCCGGCCTGATCAGACAGCACCCCCTTGCCCCAGAGAAAACCATTTTTAAATTCGCCTTCATACATCCTGCCATCCTCGCTTTCGAGCTTGCCCACGCCGTTGCGGCAGTCGCCGGACAGGCAGGCGGCCAAGGCCACAGGCGAGGGAAGAAGCAGAATAGCGGCAAACAGGGCGGCGATGCGCATCAAAAGCAATCTCGGGTAATTCAGCGGAGGTGCAAGACTACAACACTACGGATGGTCAGATAATTCTTTCAATCTTGGCGACAAAATCCTGCGCCGCCTCAGGGTCGCCGATCTCCTCCACCAGCAAGTCGGTCAGCTCGGCAATCCGAGCCGGAATTGCCGGGCCGCCCTGCCGCCACCGGTCAATATAATCCTGCATGACCATTCCTGCAACAGGGCCGATGGCTCCGGCCAAAGCCTGCTCGATCCGGCAGAGCATGGCCTGAAGTTGAGCGGGAAACAGCCCGTTGTCCGGCGGTGCAGCCTCCTCTGCCTTGATTTCCTCGACCTGCGGCTCTTCAACCGAGAAATCGGCGGGATCAAGAGGCACGCCGCCCATATTCACCGCCAACCGCACAGCGGCATCTGCCACCGCAGGGCAGTCGGCTCGGGGATCGCACAAGGCAATCAGCACGGAGCTGGCCTGAAAAGGCAGGCCAATCACCACGTAGCGGTCGAAAAAGAACTGGGCGGTTCTAATGTCAAGACCGCTCATCGCTCCAAGCTGAAAAAGGCGGACCAGATGCTGGCCTACGGTCTCCTGTAAGCCATCGGCAAGCTGTTCGCGGGTTTCGCCGCACAGCACTCCGTCTTTTTTGTCGAAAATACAGGTACCGACCACACCGGGAAGAGCTGAGACCTCGCTGAGGAGATTCTGCATAGTCTCACCCGCTGACCTTTTTCGGCGGGCGGAGGGCGGCGCGGATGCGGGAGGCGATGGCTTGAGCGGAAGCCTTGCTGTCTAACAGCAAAGCAACTACCAGCCCTACCCCGGGCAGAATGAGGAGCGATTCGCCAGTGCCCAGAGACACTTGAATGCGGTGTGGCCCTCTAACCTCGCAACCGAGGCTCTGCCGCATTTGAAGGCTGCTCATCACCGCGTAGGCGATGAAATTGCAGATTTGCCGGTTATCCGAGGAACGCACCACAATTTTGCCCTGCCGGTTGAACAGATAATAATGCCGGATTTCCGGCACGGCCATGATTTCCGCCACCAGTCGCCTAAGGAGCGGATGGGTCTTAGCCGCATCCGGCAGAGGTAGCTCCGCAGGAGGAGGCGGGCTGCCTTCCTCGGCCATGCTGGCATGAAGCAGAATCCGAGCCAGCGATTGATTAACCCGCGTCATCCGGTCTTGCAGCGCGCTGACTCGGAAAGCGGGATTGCGCAGGGCAAGCAGGACATGTACTGCCTCCATACCAGCCTTGTCTTCGCAACCCGCATCAATCAGCCGACCTTCCCGGAAAAAAAAGTTGCCGCTCCGTTCGCCGGACGTGACCGTCAGAGTGCAGCTACTGTGCTCATGTTCCAGTAGCTGGAGGAATGAGGGCAGCGAGACCCCCAAAAATTTTTGGTCAGTCTGGCCCGGATCAATCATGAATCATGGTGCGCCTGGCGGGTCAGGAGCGGTAGTTGGCGTTGATTTTGACGTAGTCGCAGCTCAGGTCGCAGGTCAGCATCGCCGCCTCCGCTGCGCCCTCACCAAGACGGATAGTCACCGTAAATTCTTTTTTCTTCAAAACCTGTGTGGCCGCCGCTTCCGCTTCTTTGCCTAAACCGAAACCGTTTTCGACCAGCAGGGCATCGTCAAAGGCAATGGCAACCTGTTCCGGCTGAAATGCAGCCCCAGAACGGCCTAATGCAGCGATAATCCGGCCCCAGTTCGCATCCTCGCCGAAAAAGGCTGTCTTGACCAGCGGGGAATTGGCGATGGTGCGGGCGGCGTTGACTGCCTCATCCTGTGTGGCCGCGCCTTCCACACGGATGGTGACTAATTTAGTCGCACCTTCGCCGTCGCGGACAATCTGTTTGGCAAGGTCTTTGAAGATGCCATGCAGGGCTTCAGTAAAAACCTTCAGCGTATCGGGCGTGTTCTCATCAAGCAGCGGATTGCCTGCCGCACCGTTGGCCAAACAAAGCACGGTATCGTTAGTCGAGGTGTCGCCGTCCACAGTAATTCGATTGAAGGACAGATCCGCTCCGCTTTGAACTGCGGCCTGTAGTGCAGGCTGGCCGATGTTTGCGTCCGTGATGGCGAAACAGAGCATTGTCGCCATATTCGGCATGATCATGCCCGCACCTTTGGCGCAAGCCAGCAGATTGACCTCCACGCCGTCAATGCTGATCGTAGCTGAAGCAGTCTTCGGCACGGTGTCGGTGGTCATAATTGCCCGCGCCAGCTCGTCAAAGCCCTCTGGTGAAAGCGAAGCGGCCAGCTTGGGCATGGCTGCGGCAAAAGGCGTGACATCGAGCTGTGCCCCAATCACACCGGTTGAAGCCACCTGTACCAGCTCTTCGTCAATTTTTACGGCTTGCGCCGTTAGCGCGCCCACGGCACGGGCCATCTTCATGCCCTCTTCGCCGGTGCAGGCATTGGCGTTGCCGCTGTTGACAACAATGGCCTGCGCCCGGCCTGAGCGCAGCCGCTCTCTGCCGAGCAGAACCGGTGCCGCCTTGACCACGCTGGCCGTGAACACGGCACCAATTGCCGCAGGAGTTTCAGAATAAATCAGGCCGAGATCAAGCCTGTCCTTGTACCGAATGCCCGCCTGCACTGCGGCGGCAGAAAAACCTTTGACCTTCATGCAATACCTGTTTCTGTCTGTTGTTCCGGCCTGCGCTCTGACCGCCTGCAATCCATGCCCTATCTTAGCACAGCGCAGGACTTCTGTACAGCGTGTTAATGCCTGCTCCGCCCGCAAAAAATCACCAGCGCGGACAGAAGGAATTGTTTCCCTCCGGCGGCCGATATGCTACAATTGCGGCAGATGCTTTTTTAAAAAAACGACAGAGGAGCTGGCCATGGCAGCGGATGAGAAAAAAAGCGACAGCAGCGGGAACGAAAAAAAAGAAAAAGAAAAACAGGAAGAGCAAGTTCGCCTCCATGAGGGTTCCGCCGCAAAACATATCGGTAAAAAAGAGAAAAAAGGTCGTCGCGCCGTCTGGATTGATCAAGAGACCTTAGACTATGAGATCGAGCTGAAGACCCTGCAAATTGAGCTGATGAAGCTCCAAGTGCACATCAAAACAACAGGCATGAGGGTGCTGGTTATCTTTGAAGGACGCGATGCAGCGGGCAAAGGCGGCACAATCAAGCGGATCACTGAATTTCTCAATCCGCGCACCACCCGCGTGGTCGCCCTGTCCAAGCCCAGCGACACCGAAGTGACGCAATGGTACTTTCAGCGCTATGTGGCCCACCTGCCGACAGCGGGCGAGCTGGTTCTCTTTGACCGTTCGTGGTATAATCGAGCGATGGTCGAGCCGGTAATGGGCTTCTGCACGGACGAGCAGCATAAACGTTTTCTCAAGGACGTGCCGCTATTTGAGCAGATGTTGGTCAAGGACGGCATTCTCCTGTTCAAATTCTATTTTTCCGTGTCCAAAGAGGAACAGGCCCGCCGTTTTGAGGCCAGAAAGACCGATCTGCTGAAGCAGTACAAACTTTCGCCAGTGGACAACTTGGCCCAGCAGCACTGGGATCAGTACAGCGTCAAAAAATTCCAGATGCTCAACGAATCCAACCGCAGCATCAGTCCATGGACCATCATCCGTTCAGACAACAAGAAAAAGGCCCGTCTCAACTGCATCAGGCATATTCTCACCGTCATGGACTACCCAGAAAAAATCGAAGTGGAGCGGCTGAAGACCGACCCCGATGTAGCCATCTCCGGTATTGACGAAATTCAGCACATGGAAGAGCATCTGTTCAAGCCTGGTCTGCTTCGGGGCTGAAAAGGAGTTTGCTGATGATCAGCCTCAATGTCATTTTCTGGATGTTTATTTTGATTTTCGCTTTGGTTGGCTCGATGCGTAGCTGGAGCAAGGAACTGCTGGTGCTGTTCAGCGTGATCCTCGCCCTGTTCATCATTCAGGTCATCCAGATCTATGTGGCCCCGGTCTCCAAGCTGTTGTCCTCAGGCAACCCGACCGGACAGTTCTGCCTCTGGTCTCTGCTGATCATCATCTTTGCCATGTTCGGTTATCATATCCCCGCTGTACATAAGTTAGCCGGGGTCAAACTGAATACCTCACGTGACCGCCTGCAAGACTGGCTGCTGGGGGCAATCATCGGTGCCTGCAACGGCTATATGATTGTCGGCACGATTTGGGCGTATCTGCACATGGCTGGCTATCCCTTCTCAGAAACCCACATGATCGCGCCCAAGCCCGGCACTCCGGCTGGCGATGCGGCACTAAAGCTCATCACATGGCTGCCTCCTGCATGGCTTGGCGTACCCCATATTTATTTCGCTGTGGCCGTCTCCTTTGCCATTATTGTGATTGTGTTTATTTGAGAATGATCACCCAACTGCTGCCACTGTTGTTTTCTGCTCTACTGCTTGTCGGCTGCGCATCCATCACTTCCGCGCCTGAAAACAATGTTGATTTTCTGCCAGCCTGTCAGTTAGCCGATCTGGCAGGCGTGTACAGCAATAAAGGCGAGCCGGAAGGATATTTTTCTCGAGACGTTCTGAAAGTTGCAAAGATCAACCATGAACGCGTGACAAGTGTTCGGTTGTCCGTTGCTGACAATTTACTCACGGCGCAGCTCATCGAGAATGGATGTGTGAATTACGAGAAAGCCTATGTCATAGGGCAGGATATTCAAACAAAAGACGGAAAGCTCCTTTTGCATGAAGAATCGCATTTGCTGTCCAGCGGAGCACCGGATGACCCCGTCGTTGGCCCACGATATACGCAGGTCACATTTGGACTTGATGCGCGAAGAGACGGTAAGCTCAGAACATCAGGATATATAGCGGGGCTTGCCTTTCTTGTGTTTCCTGTTGGAAGTTCGGAGCAAAGCGACATTCGTTTCAAACGGATGGACACATTAGACCAAGAATGCAGCAGATAGTCATGTCAAGCACATCTCCAGAACGTTGCGGCTGCGTCTCAGAGGTGCGGCTGTGTTCAAAACCTGAATCCGACTTTATCCCGTCAGTGGTCGGCAAGCTGAACGAGGGCTTCAGTTCACGCCGTTGGTCAAGCCACATTGAGCCGGTCGAAATTCCTTCACGCAGTGAAACGGTTGATTTGCTCCTTCAAGCCCAGCGCATCCTTTTTCCGGGGTATTTCAGCAGCTCGACCATGCCCAGTCCAGCCAGCTTGGAATATCATCTGGGCCATAATCTGACCCTTTTCAATAAAAATCTCAACCATCAGCTCAATTCAGCCCTCCGCCACGAATGCTTCCGCCGCCATCAGTCCTGCTCAATGTGCGGGGAGCGCAGCCGTGAGTTGGCCGCAGAGTTCATCCGCTCGCTGCCGGAAATCCGGGAAACACTGGAGACAGACATCAAGGCTGCGCTTGAAGGCGACCCGGCAGCGGCCAATGCCGATGAGGTGATTTTCAGCTATCCAGGATTTTTCGCCGTTTTCGTTTATCGCTTGGCGCACCGGCTCGTTGAGCTGGAAGTGCCGCTGCTGCCGCGCATCATGAGCGAGTACGCTTACCACCGTACCGCCATTGATATTCATCCTGGCGCGATAATCGGCGAGTCCTTTTTTATTGATCACGGCGCGGGTGTGGTTATCGGCGCAACCTCCGTCATCGGCAGGAGGGTGCGACTTTATCAGGGCGTGACCCTTGGTGCGCTTTCGTTGTCCAAAGCCGAAGTGCAGCGGTTAAAAAATGCCAAACGCCACCCAACTATTGAAGACGACGCGATCATTTACGCCAATGCCACGATTCTTGGTGGCAGCACTGTGATCGGAGCGCGGTCTATCGTCGGCGGCAATGTCTGGCTGACCAAAAGCATTGGCCCGGACACCAAAGTGTTGCTCAAACAACCGGAATTGATCTATTTGGGCAAAAGCGGTGAACTTAACAGCAATACAGGAAGGTGTGGTGGAAATATTTAAGGATTTGGCCAGCAGCGTGGGCAATACGCCGCTGGTGCGCTTGAACCGTTTCAGTCTAAACAGTGCTGCGGAAATTGCAGCAAAGCTGGAAGCTGCCAATCCGCTCGGCAGCGTGAAAGACCGCATTGCTGTGGCGATGATTGAGGCTGCTGAATCTTCGGGTCTGCTTTCGCCGGAAACAGTAATCATTGAACCGACTTCCGGCAACACTGGCATTGGTTTGGCTTTTGTCTGCGCCAGCCGGGGATACAGGCTCATCCTGACCATGCCGGAGACCATGAGCATGGAGCGGCGCAAGCTGCTGGTCTATCTGGGCGCAGAGCTGGTTCTGACTCCCGGAGCAGAGGGCATGAAAGGGGCCATCGCCCGCGCGCATGTTCTGTTGCACGAGCACCAAGCGGCTTGGATGCCGAATCAGTTTGAAAATCCAGCGAATCCGGCTATGCATTATCGCACAACCGGCCCGGAAATCTGGCGGCAAACCGAAGGCAATGTGGATATTTTTGTGGCCGGTGTCGGCACCGGTGGCACCATCACAGGAACAGGCCGTTTTCTCAAGAACTGCAACCCGGCAGTACGCGTGATTGCTGTGGAGCCGTCCGCCTCGCCGGTGCTTTCCGGCGGCAAACCAAGTCCGCATAAAATTCAGGGTATTGGGGCCGGTTTTGTACCAGGTGTTCTTGACCAGGAGCTGATGGACGAAATTGTGCAAATCAGCAACGAAGAGGCAATGGCAGCAGCTCGCCAACTGGCCCGATTAGAGGGCATTCTCTGTGGCATTTCCTCCGGTGCGGCAGCTGCAGCGGCCAAAAAAATCGCAGACCGTTCAGAGAATAAGGGCAAACGGATTGTGACGGTGCTGCCTGACACCGGTGAACGGTACCTCAGCACTGAGCTGATGATGTGAGTGCCGCCTGTAGTAAAAAAAATTGACCAGCAAGAGATAGTTCCTTATAATTAGAGCAAATTGCTCTGCTGACCAGCAAAGAATACATTTCCGCAATGCCGGAATTGGAGACTGCTATGAAAAGAAAATTATTTTCATTATTCCTACTGCTGATTGTTTTTTCTCCACTAATCAGCTTCAGTGACGACATGAAATGGTCTGGTGTTCTCTATATGAAAGGGACTGGCGCAACAAACTGTGGCAAGCCGCGCATCACGAATGAGGCTTGGGACCGATGCGAAGAATGGGCGAGAAAAAGTATCAAAGGAGATCAGAAACCAAATATCAAAGATATAGAATTGTACAATATTGCGGTTGAAAATGACAAAGGCCCTTCGTGGAATCCAAAGCTGAACTGTAATTTCCGCGCTAGCGTGAAGTGCGGTTATAGGCTGGAAAAAATCAGCGCGGCAGAAAAGCTAAAATTATCAAAAATAGGCAAACTGAAAAAAACGGATACCGAGAGCTGCGGCGAACCTGTTTCGACGGAAGAAATTGCTCAAAGCGACTGCGAGGCTGGCAAAAAGAATAAAAAACCTGTAGTTGCCGAGGCCAAAACGGAGTCAAAGCCATCTGCTGCGCCGCCGCAAATAAATCCTGTCGCTGCCGCTGTATTCAGTAAAATGATGTCTGCTGCAATGGCTCAGAACACAGTCAAAGCGCAACGAGCTGAGGCAGCACCAGACAGCGATACTGCAATCGTTGCCGCCGTCTCTAAAAAAGGACTGAAGTGGTCAGGACAGATCAGCATAAAAGGCGACGGCATCACCAACTGCGGTGCTTCCCGCATCAACAACGATGCTTGGGAAACATGTGATGCTTGGGCAGCGCAAAAAAAAGGCAAGAAAGGATTTGAAGTAAAACCTGAAGTCAAAGACCTGAATATTTCAGACATCAAAGTTGTGACCGGCAAACCAGCTGGCAATGATCCAAATCCGAGTTGCTCTTTTGAGGCAAAAGTGAAATGCGGCTACAGCACAGCAGCAGCTTATGTCGTTGGTGGACGCTCCGCTGGTGCAACAACAGAGACTGATAAAGGAAGAAGGAACACGCATAACTTGGACGATCTTTTCGGTGACGGGCTGCGCTGGTCTAGTCTGATTGGAATTGAGGGTGTCGGTATCAGCAACTGCGGCAAATCACGCATTCACAATGAAGCATGGGAAAAATGTGAAGCATGGGCCGAACAGCAGAAAAAAAAGCAGGATAACGCCCTCAAGCCGGTGATTAAAAATGTGGAACTATACAACATCGCCAGCGAAAACGAGAAAGGGCCGTCTTGGGAGCCTAAGCAAAGCTGCTCGTTTCATGCTACGCTGAAGTGCGGTTATCGGATGGAGTAGAAAAAAGCTGACAATTTCTTTGGAGCTTCTTCTCTTGAAGGCAGAGTCAGGTTTCTGTCGCCAATATCACTTGCCACAGTACGCACATTTTATCCTTTCGTCCCCCGAACTTTCTCAGAGAAGAAAGAAATACGCATTGGCTGGCGGGCCTGCGGCAACGGCACTCGCGCGTCAAAGGCCAATTTGTGGGGCGGTGCGAGAAAACAACCACGCGACTTGATTTTGGTTTACTATCTGCTGAAAAACGAGGACAAACCGGGGTTCAATCTAATCCTGCTGTTGAGACTTATAGGATGGGGGAAGCTATCAATACCATATAAAAAAGGTGGTAGCGAATATTATTCGCTACCACCTTTTTGGTCAGGAAAAAACAACTTCCTGATGATGCAGATTAACGCTTGGAGAACTGGAAGCGGGCGCGGGCACCGCGCTGGCCGTACTTCTTCCGCTCTTTCACTCTAGAGTCGCGGGTCAGCAGACCGGCCTTCTTCAGCGCGTCGCGCAGTTCAGGATTCAAGGTCTGAAGGGCTTTAGAGATGCCATGCACCAGCGCATCAACCTGAGCTGCCTTGCCGCCACCCTGCACGGTAGCCTTGACATCAAACTGCTCCGCCGTCTCGGTGACAGCAAAGGGCTGAGCCACTTTCGGCTCGAAGAAGATGTTTCCGAAATATTCCATCGGGGACATCTTATTGACCGCCACGCTGCCTGTGCCGCGTGTGATCCACACTCTGGCTATCGCGCTCTTCCGCTTGCCGGTGGCGTATGTCTGCTCGTTTGCCATGATGCTCTCTTATTGGATGTCGAGGAGTTCAGGCTGCTGGGCCTGATGAGGATGCTCAGCTCCGGCATAAACTTTCAATTTCGTCAGCTGGGCTGCGCCAATCTTGTTATGCGGCAGCATTCCCTTGACCGCCATCATGATCAATTCGGTCGGCGACTTTTCCCGCACTTCTTTGGCAGTTCGGCTTTTGATGCCTCCCGGCCAACCGCTGTGCCGCCAATAAATTTTGTCACTCCATTTTTTGCCGGTCAAATGCACCCGCTCGGCGTTAACGACAATAATAAAATCACCGTTATCCTGAAAATTGCAGAAAGTCGGCTTGTTTTTGCCGCGCAGCCGGTCAGCAATCTCCGTGGCGAGGCGGCCAAGCACCTTGCCGTCCGCGTCAACGACAAACCATTTGCGGTTTATCTCGTCCACCGGCGTATAATACGTTTTCATTGCACGCGCCTCAATGTGAATAAAAAAAGGCTCGAACCGCGTCCGAACCTTGCGTTGTTCTCAGATTGGAGCGGGAAACGAGATTCGAACTCGCGACTTCAACCTTGGCAAGGTTGCACTCTACCACTGAGTTATTCCCGCTCTTGCGAAACGCTGGCATTATAGCGAAACCTCAGGCCTGATGTCAACAGAAAAAAAGACAGAAGGCTCTTTTCTTCTCAGCAGCAGAAAAAAATGCTGGCCGGACACGCAGTTCTTGCCAAGCGCAGGCAGCCGGAATATTATTGCTCGGCAGCGGGGGAGTGAACGGATTCGCACGGACAAAGGAGAAGCGGATGAATGCGATGCTGCGCAGTTGCGCCGCCGGGCTGATGCTGCTGGCTGTTGACGGCTGCACCGGAAAAAACGGCGTGACGGACAAAGAAAAGCTGCCGGATTTTAAATTGACCTGCGCGGCGGTGTTGCCTGCTGCCCTTGGGCGCAAGCCGACAGCAGAAGAAAAAAAGCTGTTGGCCGAAGGCGTTGCGGTCATGAACCAGCAGCTACGCGACTATACTGACGGCAGGACAGATTTTCGCACAGCCAATGAAGACTTGCAAGGTGACTCAAGAACATCTTTGGTCGCAGCCAAAGCGGCGGCGGAGAAAGTCGGTTGCAACGCCATATTGGAAACCACTCTGCACCAATATAAAGAGCGACTTGGCGGCGAATACACGGCCAAGGAGCCTGCGGCAGTTGGTTTTTCTTATCGCCTGTTGGCCCTGCCGGATGGAACTGTCCTTTGCCGAGGCAGCTTTGACGAAGCGCAGGAGCCGTTGCTGAACAACTTACTAAAATTCCGCCAGAGCGCGGCAAACGGCTTCAAATGGGTAACGGCGGAGCAGCTGCTTCAGCAGGGAATGCGCGAGCGGCTGGATGCCTGCCGGTATCTCAAGCAGCAGTGAAATCCGTTCTCAGCGCGGATGAAAACCGCCGCACCGCGCAGGCCATGCTTGATTATCAGATGTTGGCTGAAGGCGACCGAGTGTTGATCGCAGTATCCGGTGGCATTGACTCGCTGGTACTGGCATGGCTGCTTCATGATTGGCGGCGTAAGGCTCCGATCGCCTACGAGGTGCAGGCCGTGCATATTGACATGCGGCCAGCGGCAGACGAAGAGCCAAGTAGCCGGGCGCAAGAGACAGCGGCGCAGCTTGCCGCACTGGGCATCGCCTGCCGGATTCTCCCTACCGAGCAGCCGATGACGCTGGCCGCCGACGGCGACGCGCGGGGCATTTGCCACCGCTGCGCCCGCAATCGGCGGCGGCAGCTTTTCGAGCTGGCCCGGCAGGAAGGCTGGAGCAAGCTGGCTTTCGGCCATCACCGCGACGATCTGGTGGAAACTTTTTTCATCAACCTGACTTCAGGCGGTAATATCAGCACCATGCGGCCAAAGCAGGAGCTGTTTGTCGGCAGACTGTCTCTGATTCGGCCTTTGGCGTATTTGACCAAAGAGGACATTTGCGGCATCGGCGCACGGCTCGGCCTGAAGGCGGTGCAGTCCAACTGCCCGCTGGCCGAGCAGACCCGGCGCACAGAAATCAGAGATCTGCTGCGGCATATCTATGGGCAGCTTCCCGGTAGTCGCGAGCAGATATTCGCCGCGTTGGGCAATGTCCGCAGCGAGTATCTGCTCATCCAGCAGCAGAGTAGTGCGCATCATGCGGACGAGCCTTGACTGCTTGGTCTGCTTCATGAAACAAGCCCGTTCGGTGGGCAAGCTCGCAGGTGCGGATGCGGCGGCGCAGCGACTGCTCTGCGACGAGGCCGGACGTTTTATTCCGACTGTTGACAGTGAGCTGTCGCCGCCGGAAAACGCCATCGCCCTGTATAGTGCTTTTGGCCGCGTTCTCAGCAGCGACGACCCCTTTGCGCAGGTTAAACGGGAGAGCAACGAGCTGGCCCTGTCACTGCGCGGCGAAATTCGGGCGAAAATCGAGGCCGCAGACGATCCGCTGCGGGCGGCAGTGCAGGCGGCAATCGGTGGCAACATCATTGATTACGCGGCCCAGCACACGTTTGACGCGGCGCAGACCATGCAGGATTGCTTTGCGCGGGACTTCGTGGTGGACGATTATTCGGCTTTGCGCGAGATGATCGGTGCAGGAAGCAAGGTGCTGTATCTCTGTGACAACTGCGGCGAGATCGTCTTTGACTGCCTGCTGATCGAGCAGCTCCAGCGGCTTGACTGTCACGTGACGGCGGCGGTGCGCGGCGGCCCGATCATCAATGACGCGACACTGGAGGATGCCCGTCTCTGCGGCCTGACTGAACGCTGTCCGGTGGTCAGTAGCGGCATCGCCTGTCCGGGCACGCCGCTGGCCTTGTGCAGCGAGGAATTTCAGGCGCAGTTTCATGCGGCGGAGCTGATTATCAGCAAAGGCATGGGCAATTTTGAAACGCTGTCCGAGATCGCCGCGCCGATATTTTTTCTTTTTACGGTGAAATGCGGGCAAGTAGCCCGGCATCTTTCGGAGCGGCTGGGCCTTGCGCTGGACAGGCTGACCGGCAGCGGTGAGATGGTGCTGCTGCGTCAGCAAACAGTAAATACAGTATAACGAGAAGGCGTAGCCTGTTTTTCAGACTGCGTGAGTGTTAACAAATCAGCAGGACGGCATCAGGAATCCGTCTGGTGAGCTATCCATTATGAACAAGCAGAGCATCGAGAAAGTATATAATCAGTATTCGGCTGTGTACGATAAAATATTCGGCCTTGTCTTTGAAAACGGACGAAATGAGGCCATGAAGATGATTTCTCTTAATGGAGACGAAAAAGTGCTGGAAGTCGGCGTTGGCACGGGAATCAGCTTGGTTAAATATCCTCGCACCGTGAATATCGTCGGCATTGACCTGTCTACGGAAATGCTGGAAAAGGCGAAAGAGCGCGTCAACAGATATGCACTGACCAATGTCCAGCTGAAGATAGAAAATGCTGAGGAAATGTCCTTCGCACCGAATCAGTTTGACAAAGTGATCATCATGTATGTGCTTTCTGTCACGCCAAACCCAGAAGTGCTGCTGGATAAAGCCATCAGCGTTTGCAAAGAAGGCGGTGAGGTGATTATCATCAATCATTTCAGCCAAAGAAGAGCTTTGCGGAAATTTGCCGATTACGATTTTCTGCAAAGAGTGGAGCGGAAGCTCGGCTTCCGGGTTTATTTTCCGATGGACAAGTACATTCAGCACATCAACCGGATGGGATATCAGAAAATTGATGTCAAAGCTGTCAACTATGGCCTGTCGAGAATCATCAGAGTTAAGAAGGAAAAATCGCCGTTCTGGCATCATGCTCATGCGGCCTGATAGTGCCGCAATGTAATCTCCTGCACAAAAACAATGTGCAGGAGATTTGATCGATTCAACTTCACACCTGTGCCTTTTCCTCTCCCCACGCTGGTCTTTTCACCAGTTGCGCCAGCATCGCCCCAACAATCAACAACCCTGCTGAAATATAGAAGGCGTAATCCAAGCTGCCCGTTTTGTCCTGAATCACGCCGCCGAGCTTGGCCATGAATGAGCCAAGGCCCCAGCCAATGAAGACGAGGCCGTAGTTCACACCGAGGTTTTTTGCCCCGTAGAAATCCCCGGTGAAGAGCGGCATCAGGGACAGCCCGCCGCCATACTGCCAGTAAGCGTTGCCCACGACAATAAAGAGAAGCAGGATGCTCTGCGTTTTCATGGCATAGGGCACCAGCAGCAGGCAGAGTGCTGAGACCATACAGTTCATGGTGTAGGTGTTGGCACGACCTATTTTGTCGGAATAGAAGCCTGTGCCGACCCGGCCCAAGGCATTGATCAGCCCGCCGTAGGCAACCAGCAGCCAAGCGTATTCGCCCGCACCTGCAATTTTCAATAAGTTTGCGGCATTGGCGATGATGAGCATTCCTGACTGGGTGGTGAGGATGAACATGAAGGCGAGAGCGTAGAACTGCCACGTCCGCAGCATTTCCCGCGCCCGCCAGTCGTGGCGTGTGGCCGCGCCTGCGACTTTGGTCGAACGGGCGCATTTCGGGGCAGGCGGCACGTAGGAGCCGTCTGGATAGACCTCGTTCGGCGTTTTAAGAAGCTGTCCGGCAATGACCACCACCGTGGCGAAGAAGATGCCGAGATAGATGAAGCTCTTGGAAATGCCATAGCTGTCGATCAGATGTTTGGACAGCGGGCTGATGTACAACGCCGCGCCGCCATAGCCGCCCACCACCAGCCCGGCGATCAGGCCCCGGCGGTGGGGGCCGAACCATTTCAAGGCTGCCGGGGTGGGTGCGGCGTAACCGATGCCCATGCCCATGCCGCCGAGGATGCCAAAACCGATGATCAGTCCGGCATAACTCTGCATAAGGCCCGCAACGATGCAGCCTGCGGCAAGAAACAGCCCGCCGAGGGTGGCTCCGAATTTCGGGCTGATCTTGTCCTGAATCCGTCCGCCGGGGATCATCAGCAGAGCGAACATAATCATGCAGATGGTCAGCGGTGTGGCTGCTTGGGCATTGGTCAGATAGGTCCATCCCTCATTCAGGCCAGTCATTGGCTGCCCCGCAGTGCCGCCGGTCAGCGACTTGGACCACATGCTCCAAGCGTAGAGTATGCCGAGACACAAATTCACCGCCATGCCGGCAAAGGTTGTCACCCAAGCCTGCGTCGGCTCTTTTTCGCAATGAGCTGCCATTCTTTCTCCCCTCTTTTTGGTTAAGATGCGTTCCGCCTGTGCGGTGTGGTCTATTTCGTACTGTAGCACAAAACAGAAAGGAGAGGGAGGTAAATACCGCGAATAGTTCGCGTAAAATTGCAGCGGCCAATCCAAGCAATGAGGACATACTTAGCCGCCTTTCCGATGCTGGATTGGCCGCAAAATATCGCGAATGGTTGCGCGGCATGGTCGCATATGGTAGAAGAACTAAGCGGGACGGCTATCATTTGATTGTGCAGCAGAGAGGCAGGAATGAACTGGCAAGAAGTGTGTGCGGATCCTCATTTGCATGATTTGCCATACAAAATTGAACTTAATGAGCAAGGACAGATTCTAATGAGTCCGGTGCGGCTGTATCATTCGGCTTTTCAAGGAGAAATTATATTGAACTGTGATGCTTTTTCTATGAAACCACGCATTAAAGAACTTCTTGCCGTGATTCCGGCAGCAGAACCGCAGATTGAACTCTGCGGCTGGGTGAAAACCTGCCGTGATTCTGGCAGCCTGTGTTTTATTGAAATCACAGACGGGTCCTGCTTGGCTGGATTGCAAGTGATTGCCGAGCCGAGTCTGAATAATTACGAAAGCGAAGTGCGCCGCTTGAGCACGGGCTGTGCGGTCAAAGTCTGCGGGAGGCTGACTGCCTCGCCCGCCAAAGGGCAAGCTGTGGAGCTGCGGGCGGAAAGCCTGAGCGTTATCGGTTTGGCAGACCCGGAAAACTATCCGCTTCAGAAAAAGCGGCACAGCTTCGAGTTTTTACGCTCCATCAGCCACCTGCGTCCGCGTACCAACGCCTTCGGCGCGGTGGCCCGCATCCGTTCCGAGCTGAATTTTGCCATTCACCGCTTTTTCCGGGAGCAGGGCTTCATCCAAGTGCATACGCCGATCATCACCACCTCTGACTGCGAGGGCGCGGGCGAGATGTTCACTGTCACCGCCCTGACAGCGGAACAACTGCGCCAGCCGGAGCCGTTCCAGCAGGACTTCTTTGGCCGACGCGCAGGGTTGACAGTCAGCGGTCAGCTCCAAGCGGAAATATTCGCCCTCTCGCATGGCCGGGTTTATACCTTTGGCCCGACCTTCCGGGCAGAAAATTCCAACACCAGCCGTCATTTGGCTGAATTTTGGATGCTGGAGCCGGAGATGGCCTTCTGCGACCTGTCTGATGATATGGAGATTGCCGAAGCTCTCATCAAAGATTTAGTGGGCACGGTGCTGAGGAATTGCGCCGATGAGCTGGACTTGTTTGAGCGTTTCATCAGCAAGGGCCTGCTGAACAAGTTGGAGACTGTTCTGTCTCAGCCCTTTGCCCGTATGACCTACAGTGAGGCGGTCGCTGCCTTGGAACACGCTGACAGGAAATTTGATTTTCCAGTGCAATGGGGAACGGATCTGCAATCCGAACATGAACGCTTCTTATGCGAGGAGCTAACGGGCAGGCCGTTGATTGTCACCGATTACCCGAAACAGATCAAGCCGTTCTACATGCGCCTGAATGATGACGGCAGGACGGTAGCGGCGATGGACATTCTTGTGCCGGGCATCGGCGAGCTGGTAGGCGGCAGTCAGCGCGAAGAGCGGCTTGATCTGCTCGAAGGCCGAATGTGCGCGGCGGGCCTTGATATGGAGGAGTATAGCTGGTATCTGGACTTGCGCCGCTTCGGCTCTGTGCCTCATGCAGGCTTCGGTCTCGGTTTTGAGCGACTGGTGCAGTTTGTCACCGGCATGAGCAACATCCGTGATGTGATCCCTTTCCCGCGCACACCGGGCAGCGCACCGTGCTGAAAAAAATTATTGCGTTTTTTTTGCCCCCTTCACTGGCAGAACATGAAAGCTATTGAGCTGAAAGGCATAGCTGTCAAGGCCTTGCGCGAGGGCGACATAAAAAGCGTAATCAGGATACAGGTCACCAACAGTTGAAGACCAGTAGTAGGAAGATTGGATGCCTGTGAAGGCTTCGTTTGTTTGCCATTTTTCCTTATTACTGACATCGTTGGCAAGGGACAGCAGCTCCTCACGGTCAGGAAGTCTCCAGTCGCCCACCTTGGAGCCATCCTTGAGGCCACAGAAGCCGTCAGCTAACTTGCTGGCCGCCATACGCGCATTCTGCCAAGAGCGGCTATTCCCCCCGCCGCTCTGCTCTCCCTCAAAAAAAACACTACAGTTGGCATTTTTCAACCAGACCAGACCATTTTTGCTGTCGGACAGTGTGCCGTCACCATTGTCCTTGAAACGGACAGCTCGCTGTTTTTTAGCAGGTTGCGCCTCCGCTTCTTTTTTTTTCATAGCTTGCGTGGTCTGTCTGGCGATCAGCTCTTGGAGCGGTTTAATCCATTGAGAGGTGGCTGGTGCGACCGAAATGAAAAGTGGTAAAAAAAGTGCGGCAGTGATTTGTATTGTTTTTTTTCGCATTGTTGTCCTCCCAAGTTGAGGTGCAATGCAGCTTAACCGGTTCAAACATTTTTTCAAAGGAGAAAAAAAGGTTCAGAATAAATCCATTGATACAGGTGTAACAGACATCGCGCACCCTCAAAGCACGAAAGCCGTTTTCTGGAAG
>DHWV01000066.1 GCA_002413355.1 Desulfobulbaceae bacterium UBA5173
GATCACCCTGCGTGAGGCTGAGGAAGAGATGCGCAATGCAGAGAAAGGCATTATCCCCTTCTTTAAGCGGATTACTTCCAGCACTCCGGTTGCCACCACGCACTCTTCCGAGCAAAAAATGCCGCAGCGCGGCAAGCATCATCTTGAGCTAGACGACCCGGCTAATCTCTAAGGAGTAGCGATATCTTGTCTGAACAACTGGTGGCGACACTGCCCGGCTGCGGCTTGATTCTGGTGCGGCCTAAATACCCGGAAAACATCGGCGCGGCGGCCCGCATCGCCTGCAACTTTGGCCTTGAGCAATTGACTGTGGTGGCTGATGAGCCGCCCGATCAGGAACGGATGCTGAAGATGGCGACCCACAAGGCCGCACATCTGATAGAAGATCTTCAGTTGGTCAGCAGCAGCCGCGAGGCAGCCGCACCGTATCAGTTCCTTGTCGGCACCACAGCCCGGCAGGGTAAATACCGGACAGTGGAAGTTAAGCCGCCGCGTGAAGTGATGGCCGAGCTGGTGCCGCTGATTGCAGACGGCAGCCGAACGGCGTTGATGTTCGGCCCGGAGAGCAGCGGCCTGAGCAACGAAGACCTTGATCTCTGCCAGTTTGCTACGACGATTGCCACGGCGGACTTCTCCTCGCTTAATCTGGCTCAAGCTGTGGCCATCTGCTGCTACGAGCTGCACATGGCGGCCACCGGCCATGCCTTCGTGTCCGGCGGCGGGAGCAGCTATGCCAATTCCCACGAGCTGGAAGGCATGTACGAGCACATTGACCAATCTCTGAGCAGGATAGGGTTTCTGCATGACACCAGCCGCAGTTACTGGATGCGCAACATCCGCCAGTTCCTCAGCCGCACCCGGATCAAAAAGAAGGAAGCCAGTTTGATTCGCGGCGTGTGCCGAAAGTTCCTCTGGCACAGCGGTGGCCAAGGCTGGGTGCCGCCGGAAAAGGGTGAGCAGTTATGATCGCCATCGCCCGTTTTCTCACTCCCTTGCTGATGCCGCTGCCGCTGGGCATGGTTTGTGTCCTGCTGGGACTGCTCTTCGTTGTGCTCAAGCTGCGCAAAGCAGCGATTGTGTCGCTGGCAGCCAGTGTTAGCATTCTCTGCTTTTTTGGCTATGGATTGACTGTCCGCAGTCGGCTTTATGCGTTGGAGCGGCAATATCCGCCGCTGCATGTGGAGCAGCTTCCTGAACAGCAGCGGCAGCAGATCAAGTTCGTGGTGGTGTTGGGTAATGCGCATGTCAGCGATCCCACCGTACCAGAAACCAATCAGCTTGGCACGGCCTCGCTCTACCGCCTCTTTGAGGGCATCCGCCTGCACCGCGAGCTGCCAGAGTCTTGGCTGGTGGTCAGCGGCGGGGCAAATCAGGAAGACCCACTGGCGAATGCGGTGGTGGTGGGGCGGACAGCGCGACAGCTTGGTGTGGATGGCGGTAGGTTGGTGATCGAAGACCGCCCCCGTGATACCGTAGAAGAGGCGCGCACCCTCAAGCCTTTGCTCAAGGATGCGCCGTTTGTCCTTGTCACCTCAGCAGCGCACATGGCGCGGGCCATGCAAATCTTTCAGCATGAAGGGCTGAAGCCTGCGGCTGCACCAACCGATTTCACCCTGAAAGAGAAACAGCGGCTCTCTTCCAGCAGTTTCCTGCCCTCTATCGTCAATTTGGAGCTGTCCGAGCAGGTTGTGTATGAATGGCTGGGCAGGCTGTGGAGTTGTTTAGAATGAAAAGATCAAAATGTTCCGTAACTCTTTCCGGCATAGCCATCAGGAGAAGTGGTATATTTATTGTTGTCTCCAGACTGCCACTGCACCTGATTCGGGTCGTTTTCCTGTCGCCGTATACATTTCCACTCAAAGGCTGTATTTGGCGGCAAATCATCAATCACACCTGTCCAGACCGGTTTTGTCGGGCCAGGAAGACCCTTGTCTGCTCGCTGGATGTATTCATAGTAGATATTGGGATTGAGCTTAACAGCTTTGGCAGCATCCCAATTCCCTAACGCACCAATGCTGCCTGTAACATAAATGCTCTGCCCCGGAGTCGTGAACCCAGCGTCGCAAACAAAGTTAACTGATGTCGTTACTGCAACTGATCTGAGCTGAAAGGCAAAGCTCTTGCTTATCTTATTGACATCCACCTTATCCGACTTTGCCAGAATCAGATTGTGTCCAGCATTGCACCAGCCGCTGACTGCCCTGTCAAACTCTGCTTGAGATGGATATTGAGTCAGCGTCTTGTCATTAAGACTGACTGCCGTTGCCTCAGCATTGTTGACAATCAACTTGACAAGATTTGAACGGTTCTTGACAGCACCAGTAAACGACTCAGCCACCTCGTCATTCCTATTTTTATTAAAAGCTGGGCTGACAGTGACTGTCACTGTGTTGTTATCTTTTTGCTGTTTGAGATCAGTCGTTCTGTAGTGATATAACGGCTGTCCATCCTGCTTGTAATCAAGTGTGGAGCCATCATCTTCGTACAGCGTGAAAGTCGTTGGAGTCTCATCAGCATAGACGCGAACAATCAGTTCGTCATGCATTGGAGAGCCATCAACGCGATTATTGAAGGCATCCTTCGTCTTTTCATCAACAAACATCTGAGGCAGGATAGCTCCGGCACGCACAAAGGCTGGCAGTCTGAAAATGCCTTCACGGTAAACAGGCACATCCTGTATTTCTTCCCCTGAGCTGTTGAACCATTCATTGGAATGGTAATTTACCCATCTGCCCTTTGGCAGATAAACATTGCGTTCATACTCGCCGTGCTTGGCAACAATGCCGACCAGAATATCCTTGCCAATCATCTTTTCATTGCCTGCTTCTCTCAGCTTAGGATCGTTCTGATAGTACAACACAGGCGGCAGCACCACAGGTTCACCCTTGAGATAGGCACGATAGGCGAGTGAATAATAATATGGAATCAGCTCGTACCGCTGACGAATGTTGGCCAAGTTGCTGTCCCTCTTGCCGACAAGGCTGGGCGCAGTCTCGTAACAGGGCGGTTGCCTGTGACCGAAATCTTTTTTACAGCTATCACGATTCCCGCCAAACTCGTTGTCCGTGTGAGGACGAACTGGAGTGTCGAACCAGCTTCCATTCGCAAACCACTGAGTGTACAGCTCGTCTTGATAGCTGGTGTCAAAAGGAGCATCTTTGCTGTTGCCCGGCAATACTTCGCGGCGGAAGCCTCCGATATCTGCGCCGTAGTAGTCAATGCCGGAAAACGACATGTGCATCTGGGCGTTTGAATGGGTGGCAAGAGACTCCAAATTGGAAGCAATATCCCCTGACCACATGGCAGCACCATAACGCTGCGTTCCGGCAGCACCTGAACGAGTCAGAATTAAGGGGCGCGGATTAGTCACACCCAGTTCATCAGCTTGGCCCTGCTTTGCAATATAGCCATCCCAAATTGATTTATTCCAGAGCAAGTTGTAGATATTATGAATATCTGCGTGCGCATTCTTTTTGCCAGCAGCAGTGGCCTCCACTCCCTCATAGCAGGAAGATGGATCAAAACGCTCTGGCTCGCCCAAATCAGTCCAATGAGTGTTGATTCCTCTTTTGACCAGCTCTGGGAAACGACGGTTCTCGTGAATCCATTTGCCGAGTTCCGTATCAGACCAGTCAAACATCTGGCCGCAGCCCCAAAAGTCTCCCGCCTTAATAACAACTGGTGTCTGCTGCTTGCTTGAGTCACACTTGCCGTCAATTCGCTGATACGCCAGCAAATCCTTTGGCATCACGTTGAAGGTATCCGTCGTATTGGCTACATACGATTCCTCAATGGCTGCCAGCCGAATATTATCTTCAGCGTATTCCTTAATTTTTTTGCTTGAATCGGGAAAGGAATACTCATTGCTCTTCGCTAACTCATCCTGATCTGCATCCCAACTGAGCCGTCCCATGCTATTCTTCGGGCTTGTACAGTCCGAAGGTTCTTTCCTCGGACTGATACCGCCAAACCAGTTCAAATCAAGAACGAAACCATCTACAGGAAACTTGTTCGTCCGTAGATTGTCCTTGAGAATATCAATCTGCTCCCAATTGTCATAACCAAATTCAGACACCCAAAGACCAAAGGCTTTTCGTGGAGGAACTGGCGGTTTTCCCGTCAGCTCCATGAAGTCTGAACGCAGATCAGCCAAGTCTTTTCCAGTCATAACATAGAAACGTAGCTGGTCTCCGTACATCCGGGCTTGCCACCAAGTTTGCTTAAAATCCCACTTCTGCCAATAGACATTGTCCATAAACAGAGCATAGTTGAGATTATCAGCACCAACAGCATAGAACACTGGAATTTGGACATTTCCTACTGCCGCCTGCTGGAATCCTTGGAAACCGTTGCCTAATCCATCTCTTCCCTCACGCACTCCCAATTTAATCCAATCACCATCTGATGAACCTAACTGTTTAAACTCCTGCCCGAGACCATAAACATTCTGCATTTTTCCCGGCTCAATATTGATTCCCTTCAAGGCATCAGAGAGACTTTCAGGGCAGATTGTCGTTAACCGAGACGTGTTCTTCGTTTTATCTATTACCTCAACACAGAGGGTACTTTTATCAACTGCCAGTCGCATCTCACTGGTTTCTATAATTTCTACAGCATCCCCACCCTGAGAAACAGCAGTTGCAGTTCCTGGGTAGTCCGTCTTTAACACCATAGGCGAGGTGTAAAGCGGCTCTGTTGTCAGCGGTCCATCGCCTATAGCTGAGAACTCGAAATGAGCCAAGTCATCATCAAGTATCTCAACAACAAGATATTTTCCGCTTGCATTGAACTTTTTCCGAAATACCTCAGCATATGCCGATGACTGCATGGCAAGGAGAACAGTTGACATTGCCAAGGAGCTAATAAGCTGCTTTCTGTTAACCATTGTTTATCCTCTTTTAACCATTTTCTTGCATTTATATTGCCTGAACACAACCCATTCTCAGGAGTGGATTACTCACACCTCCAGCACATCCACCACCCTGCCCATATACACATTCCTCGCCATCTTCACCAAGTCGGTAAAGTTGTCCACGCTGATATCCATGCTGCTGATCGCCGAGCCAGCAAAGCCCTGCAACGTGAACGTGCCGTTTTCCGTGACCGTCACAACCGCGCCTGCTTTGCCGTCCTCGCTCATGTCCAGCAGACTGAAGAGCAGATGGCCTGCGTGAATATCCAAGACCGCCTGAATCCGCAGTGTTTCGTCCGCGCTCACCACGCCGCCGGTCACGCTCACATACGGACTGTCCGCGCTGCCGGTGAGGAGCCGACCTCCGGCGGATGCGGATGGCCGAAATTGGTCAAGGTCAGGGGCGAGCGCAGCTTCCGCCCGTAGATGCCGGTGCGCAGCGTGCCATGCTCGGTATATTGCGTGCTGATGGAGAGGGTGTACTCATTGTTCCACGGATGCGTCTGCGCCGGGATTTCCGGCACCAGCAGCACGGAAGCATTGGAAATCAGGGCAAACTGGCTCTGCACCGCCCGTCCGCTCTTGGTGCCTTCGATCACGCAGCCGCAGCCTTCCTCGCCCTCCTCAAAATAGAGATTCGTGCCGGTCAGTTTCAGCACACCTTTCGGATTGAGCACGTCATTCAGCTTGAGCCGGGTGTCTTCGGCAGCAGCGATCATCGGTAGCTTTTGCTCAGGCGGGAGGCGTTCAAGCTGGGCCGCATGGCGCACCTCGCGCATGAACGGCACCGAGGCGTTGATATTCACTTGGATCAGATCGTCGCGGTCAGGCAGCGGGTCGTCCGGCGCAGCCAATTTGCCAAGAAAAGAAATGCGATAGGTGAAGTCATCCTCCAGTGTGATCTGGTCGCCGTTGATCAGATGCCGCTGAATCGCCTTGCGCTCTGCCCGCAGGATCGCCTCGACCAGCTCTGCGTTCCAGTTCGGGTTTTCCGCCGCAATCTCAGTAGCCAGCTCGCTGTAGCCAACTGTGTTTCTCGGCACAAAGAGGATTTTGTAGGACTGGGGAACGGTGAGGGCATTGACGGCGGGCCGCCATTGAATCGTCGGCATGACAATTCTCCTGCGCTGAAGGAAGGAGGAAGATGGACACGATGATAGTGCTTGTCCGCTGAAGAATAAGGCGAGCATAGCGTTCTTCCGTCACGGTGTCAAGGAATAATTCAGCATTCTTCTTCGATGTGCAATGAGAAGAAGAAGCATGCACGAGAAGATCTCTTGCTCGATAATGGGAATTCTTCTCAGTAAAGATACAGCTGTCGGGTTAAAGACAGATAGGTGAGGTTAGCACAAAGCATCGGGCGAGGGAATTGAAGCGTGTCGAGCGAGGGAAGGAGGGAGACTCGCTCGATTCTCTTGGAAAACGTCGGGCGAGGGGATTAAAAACGAAAAGGGGAGAGCAGTTTTTCGCTCTCCCCTTGCATCTCTATTAGTCAGCCATTTACGCCGCCATTGCTTCAAAGGCCACCTGCACCCGTTCTGAATCGGCTGTCTTGAAGTTCAGCTTCTCGAACCCGATGACCCTCCCCTCCCGATCTTTCATCAGGATCACTTCATCGCCCGTCTCCTCAGCGATGTATTCCTTCTGTGGGTCATCATCAGCATGTTGCCGATCTTGTCAAAGTATAGCCATAGCACAATAAAATGACTGCAGAACGGACTGCTGAAAAAGTTCATCGGTGGAACAGCCGAGTTTTCTCCTGAGGGCTTT
>DHWV01000044.1:0-17558 GCA_002413355.1 Desulfobulbaceae bacterium UBA5173
TTTTTACCAACTGCGTAACTCCTAAGAGAAATGCCATGAGGGCGGCCGATGCTTTCCAGTCTCCATCTGCGCCGTGCTTGCATTCCTGTGCGGCATATCCTACAATAGGCGATCTTTGCCAGTTTAAATTGCTTCATGCAATCCGGCTGGCTTGCACATGACTCTACAGAATCAATTCCATGCGCGAATTCAACGAGAACAACGCGGCAGCATCACTCTGTCAAGGCAAATTGCTGATTTTTATCGTCGCCTACAATGCAGAGAAGACAATTGAAGATGTCATCAAACGCATTCCGGCTGCCTTGACACAGCAGTATGCGGTTGAAGTGCTGATTATTGATGACTCGTCACGGGACGGCACCTTCCTTCGCAGCGAAGCGGCACGGCTCGACAAGGGCAATCCGTTCAAGCTGACCGTGCTGTTCAATCCCGTCAATCAAGGCTATGGTGGCAATCAGAAAATCGGCTACCATTATGCGGTTGAGAAGGGCTTTGACTGGGTTGCCTTGGTTCATGGCGATGGTCAATATGCGCCAGAATGCCTGCCACAGCTCATCGCTCCGTTGGCTGCCGGGCAGGCGGAGGCAGTGTTTGGCTCCCGCATGTTGGACAAAGGCGGCGCACGCAAGGGTGGAATGCCTATGTATAAATATGTCGGCAACAAAATCCTGACCACCTTTCAGAATGCGTTACTGGGAACTACTCTGAGTGAATTCCACAGCGGCTACCGCCTCTATGCAACCAAAGCACTGGCCGCAGTTACCTTTGAATTAAACTCGAATGATTTTCATTTCGACACCGAAATCATTATTCAGTTCGTCAATGCAGCGTTCCGCATCAAGGAACTACCAATACCAACGTTCTACGGCGACGAAGTCTGTCATGTCAATGGCATAGTCTATGCGTGGAATGTATTCAAGACAACCTCGCAGGCCCGATTGCAACGGTATCATATTTTTTATGACAGACGATTTGACTGCACCGCCCGCAGACGGAACGAGAAAAGCGGCAGTCAGGAACTGCGGTTTCTTGATCAGCAGATTGTGCAGCAGGTGCGCGGCAATTCGCATATCGTGGTGATCGGCCCGCTTAGGGAGGCGGCGCGTAAGGAGCTTGAACGGCAAGGTTGCCGAATCACTCTCCATAAAGACGAGGACGGTCTGACCGCAAGCTCTGATCTGGCCGGGGCCGATTACCTCCTGCTGACCGACAGCAAGTTTCTTGGACACTACCCTGAACAGCTGCTTGCCCGGCTGCGGGAGTTTAGCAGCGAATCGCCGAATATTGTCGTGCTGCTTCCTGTTGGCAATGTGGCCTTCGCGCTGATTCGCCTGCTGCTTCTTTGCGGCAGATTCGGCTACACCCGACGCGGTATTCTCAACACGTGGCACCAGCGCCTCTTTACCAGGCATTCACTGAAGCAGCTTTTTGTCCAAAACGGCTTCACGCTGTTACAGCTAATCGGCATCCCTGTTCCGTATGAGCTGATTTTCCGCAGCAAAAGCACAGCAGGTGTGTTCCGAACGCTACACCTGGCCTTGATCACTCTCTGGAAGGGAATGTTCAGTTATCAATTTCTGGTGACAGCACAACCCACTCCCACCCTGAATTCTCTGCTCAAGCGGGCGGAACAGGCGGCATCGGCAAAACAGGTAGCGCATGACAGTTCTGCACATCCAACCGCTTGACGCTAATGAACAGCAAATTCCTCTCCTTTCTCAAACGGAAGAGTATCTTCGAGCTATCCGCCTTTTCTGTCCTGCTGGGCTGGGCCATTCTGTTTTCCGTCAAGCCGTGGCGGGCGTACTTCTACGACGGTCTGCCGGCAAATCATTGGGATCCACAGCTAATGGACACATGGATGGCGTGGAATGCCCACAATATTCTCCGTGGCCATTTCCTCATTCCTGATTATCATATCAATTTCTTCTATCCGCACTCCTATGTGCTGGCATTCAGCGAGCTGCTTTGGCCGCAGTCCTTTGTCTATGCCCTATCCTACGTCCTGACCGGCAATCATTTCTTCTGCTTCAACGCCTGTATGTTGTTTTTCTGGACGCTTTCCGGCGTGCTGATGTATGTCCTGCTCCGTTCACTCGATATCTCCCGAATCGTCAGCGCATTGGGCGGTTTCATCTACTGCCTGATGCCGTTCAGGATGCCGTATTACCTTGAGTTCAACATGCAGTTGGTGTTCATTTTTCCGCTGCTTCTTCTGGTGTCGCTGCACTGGCTGAAGAATCCATCATGGAGGAACAGTCTCTGGTTCTGCTTCTGCTATTTCCTTGCCGCTACATCCTGCATCTATTACACGCTCATGGCCATCGTTATGATGGCATTTGTTTTCATCGCCTTTCTTGCTGGCAATACCGCCTTGTTCAGACAAAGGACATTCTATGTATCCAGCGTGCTCTTGCTCGTTGGCTGCCTGTCTGTCACGGCCATTTATCTGCATCCCTATGCGCTGCTGCGGATTCAAGGGGGATATCAGCGTTCGATGGCTGATTATCTGCACTACTTTGCCCAGCCTATGCAGTATTTGGATACGCAGTGGTCAGTTTTCCTGAAATGGCTGAAGCTGCCGCAGCCAAGTTTTGCTGAAACCCATCTTTTCCCCGGCACTGTCCTCTGCCTGCTGACACTGCTCTTTCTTGTGTATGACAGCGTCCATTTTTGCAGAAATTACAAAGCGGTGCCGAAAATCGGCAGATGGATCGCCGCCGCCAAGGCCATTCTCTGGCTATTCTTCTGGACGGCCATTTTGGTCAACACCTTCTGGGAAAAGGAACTCTGGTTGGTGTCGGCGGAACCGTACCTGCATCCTGCCGCTTTCGCCTTGATCGGTCTGTATCTGGCCGGATTGTTTTTTCTTACCGACAAGGAACGCGCTTCAGACAAGCTGCTGGCAGCTCTTTCCGCCGCCGCTGTGCTGTGCTTTTTCATCAGCTGCGGGCCGTTCATCAGCACTGGCCCGGACAAGAATATCCTTCAGCTGGCGCACGGCATTTTTGCTGATTTGCTGGCATGGAATCCGCTTTTCGGGGCGGTACGGGTATTGACGCGTTTTTCCATTGTCATCCTGACCTATCTCGTCATTGCCGGTTGCTTCGCCTTCAACCGCCTTGCTCTGCGGCAGAAACACATTCTCTGGCTTGCGCCTGCGCTGATTCTCATGGTTTTTTATGAGGCACGGGAGATGAGACCGGCTTGTGAGTTCACGCGGTCATTTCCTGATCCGGCCAGATCAAAGGTTCTTCATGCGGCGTACAATCTGCCGGGAAACAATGTGTTTTTCCAACTTCCAATAGGAATGCGCACCGTTGATGCCAATGTGGTGATGTCAACCATCGGCAAGTTTTCGCTGATTGTTGACGGGCTGTCCGGTTTTATCCCAGATTTCTACGGAAAACTTTGGCATTGGGAAGAAAACCAATGGCGGGTGGATAACATGCTGGATTGGGCAGGCGATGTCTGGCCGACACCGTATGTAATCATTGATAGGCCATCTGTTTTTTTTCTCGAAGCAGGATGGCATAAGCCGTTTCCGTGGGAAACCCTGAAACAATATGGTGATCTGATCGAAGAAGATGATGTGTATTCGCTCTACCGCCCGAAACAGCAGATTTCCAGCGAGGAGCGAATCATTCGGTACATCCGCACTGATTTGTTAAAGGTGAACCGTCTGCTGACGTTCAAGGCCCGTCATACCGACGCATCGCCCTGTTCACTCTCGGTATCGCTGAATCATCATCCGGTCTCCGCAGGAATTCCCTTGACGGGAACAGCGGAAACATGGCAGGAATACAAAATTCCTCTGCCGTTGCAGGAGATGGGCAACGTGAAGGGCGAGGAGGTGGAAATCAGACTTTCTGCGGCTGCGCCTGCTGCTCCTAGGCACTGGCAGATCAAAGAGATTGATTTCAGGGCTGTTCAATAGCCTTGCCGCGCCGCAGGATTTGATTTCCCTACTTGCGGCTCCTGAACCCATCTGTGGCGGCGCATGTGCTGAGAAAAAAGAGTGCGAAACGAGACCACAATGGATAAACTGTTTCTGTTCATCGCCACCGGCGCAGGCAGCGGGCGGCTGCCCAAAGCTCCGGGCACGTGGGGTTCGCTGGCCGGAGTGCTTCTCTGGCTGCTGCTGCATCACTTAGAGCCGTCTGCCTATGCGGCGGTGGTCGCGGTGCTATTTGTTTTTGGCACTGTAGCCGCTGGCGCAGCGGAGAAAATTCTTGATCAAGGCGATCCCGGCATGGTGGTGATTGACGAGATTGTCGGCCAGCTTGTCGCCTTGGCCTTTGCTCCGGCGCAGCCGCTGGTTGCCATCACCGGGTTTGCCTTGTTCCGGCTCTTCGACATCCTCAAGCCTTTTCCTGTTGGCTGGCTTGATCAGCGCATTCACGGCGGCTTGGGCATCATGCTCGACGACGTGGCAGCAGGCATCATGGCCTTCGGCGTGCTGCAAGCCGGTTTGCTGGCCGCCGGGCAATGCTGAAACGTCTCGAAAAGGCCTGCCATCGCATCATTCTAACCTCTCTGCTGGAGCATGAAGCCCAACTTCCTCGAATACATCCACGACCACGTCGTTCTCGGTGACGGTGCCCTTGGCTCCTACCTCTTTGCCCAAGGCGTGGAGCGCGGGCGCAACCTTGACCTGCTCAACGTGCAGGCCCAAGAAGTTGTCTTTGCCGCGCACGAAGAGTATATCCGGGCGGGCAGCCAGCTCATCGAGACCAACACCTTTGGCGCAAATGTCTTTAAGTTGCGCAAGGCAGGCGCAGGCGGGCAGGTGCGGATGATCAACTGGCGCGGGGCGGAGATCGCGGTCAAAGCCGCCGGGCAGAATGTCTATGTCGCTGGCTCCATCGGGCCAACCGGCATCGCCTTTCCGCTGCATGAAAACGAGGTCACGCCGGAGGAGATCAGAGACAGCTTCCGCGAGCAGGCCTTGGGCTTGGCTGAAGGCGGGGCTGATTTGCTCCTCTTAGAGACCTTCTCCAGCTTGGAGGAAATCCTTCTTGCCATAGCCGCAGTCCGCAGCGGAGTGCTGGGGCTGCCGATGGTCGCGCAGATGGTCTTTCCAGCCAAAGGCATGACCGTGCTGGGCGAGGATGCGCTGCTCTGCGGCCAGCGGATGCGGGCAGCCGGGGCAGACTTGGTCGGTACCAACTGCGGGCGTGGCGTGGATGCCACGGTGCAGGCCATTGCCCGCATGTCGCCCTTGGCTGGCGAGGGCACGCCGCTCTCCGCCTTCCCCAACGCGGGCCTGCCGGAGATGCTGGACGGGCGGATGATCTACCCGGCTCAGCCTGCCTACATGGCAGCGCGGGCCAAGGAGATGATTCGCAACGGCGTGCACCTGATTGGCGGCTGCTGCGGCACCGAACCTGCCCATATCCAAGCCTTCCGCGCTGCGCTGCGGATCAAGCCGGTGCGGGTGCAGGTCAGCGAGGCGAAAGCACAGCCAGAGCCAAACGCGCCGACTATAGACGTAGGCAAGAACGGCGGGTTCTTAGATTCCCTCAAGCCGGGCCGCCTGCCAATCATCGTGGAATTAGACCCGCCCACCCACTTAGATGCGGAGCCGGTCATGCAAGGTGCGGCGCAACTTGTCCAAGCGGGCGTAGATGCCATCTCCTTGGGTGAAAACCCCTTGGCGGTGTTGCGGGCGGGTAATCTGAGCATGGCTGCGCTCATCCGCCAGCGCACCGGCGTGCAGACCATCCTCCATCAGACGGGCCGCGACGTGAACGCCCTTGGTCTCCAGTCGCGGATGATGGACGCGCATCTGCTCGGCATAGAGGCGGTGCTGGCCGTGTCCGGCGACTCTGCCGCTGGCACTGATCAGCCGGGCGTGAGCGGCGTGTTCGATCTGCGCTCCTACGGCCTAATCACCCTGTTGGAAAGCCTCAACCGGGGCCAGAGCATGGCTGGACAGCCGCTGAAACGGCAGTGCAATTTCTCCATCGGCTGCGCCTTCAGCTATCGGCCCTCTGATCCCGAAACCCAGCTGCGGCGCTTGGAGAAGAAGGCGGAACTGGGAGCGCGTTTCGCCATGACCCAGCCGCTCTTTGCCGCAGAGGAGGTCGAACAGATGCTGGAGCAGGTGCGGCATCTTGACATTCTCGTCTTTCCGGGTATCTTTCCTCTGATCTCGGCCCGCAACGCTGAATTTCTGCATAACGAAGTGCCAGGCATCTCTGTGCCACAGGAGCTGCGCAGCCGCTTGGCCAGCTTTGCCCAAGTTGCTGACCAACGCAAGGCGGCCTTGGAATACACGGCTGACCTGATCAGTCGCATTGCCCCGCTTATTGACGGCTTGTACCTGATCAGCCCGCTCAACAAATGGGATATTGCTCTGGAGTTCGTCCGCCAAGTGCGGCAGGCAGGTTGGCAGGGCAGCGGGCGGGCCGCTCGGATTCATACGCCTTCTTAACATCATCTTTACGGAGCCTCTATGTCGCGTCACCTCTTCACATCCGAATCAGTTTCCGAAGGCCATCCAGACAAGGTGGCTGATCAGATTTCCGATGCCATTCTTGACGGCATCTTGGCCCAAGACCCGTATGCCCGCGTGGGCTGCGAGAGCTTGGTCACCACCGGTTTGGCCATGATTGCGGGCGAAATTACCACCTCGGCTTGGGTGGACATGCCGGCCATCGTCCGGCAGACGATCAAGGAGATCGGCTACAATTCCTCGGAGATGGGCTTTGACTGGCAGTCGTGCGCGGTCATGACCTCAATTGACAAGCAGTCACCAGACATTGCCCAAGGCGTGAACGAAGGCAGCGGCTTGGACTTGGAGCAGGGCGCAGGCGATCAGGGCCTGATGTTCGGTTATGCCTGCGACGAGACGGAAGTCCTCATGCCGATGCCGATCACCTTTGCCCACCGCTTGGTCAAGCGGCAAGCCGAGGTGCGCAAGAACGGCGTGCTGCCGTGGCTCCGTCCCGATGCCAAGAGCCAGGTCACGATTGAGTATCATGGCAAAGCGGCTAAGCGCATCGAGGCCGTGGTACTCTCCAGCCAGCACAGCCCAGATGTCTCCTACGCTGACTTGAAAGAAGGCATCATGGAAGAGATTATCAAGCCCATTCTGCCTGCCGCTATGCTGGACAAAGACACCAAGTTCTTCATCAATCCGACAGGCCGTTTTGTCATCGGCGGGCCAGTGGGCGACTGCGGCGTGACCGGGCGCAAGATCATTGTTGATTCGTATGGCGGGCGCGGCTCGCACGGCGGTGGCGCGTTTTCCGGCAAAGATCCATCCAAGGTTGACCGCTCCTCGTCCTACATGGGCCGCTACGTGGCCAAGAATATTGTCGCCGCAGGCTTGGCTTCGACCGTGGAAGTGCAGGTGGCCTATGCCATCGGCATTTCACGGCCTGTGTCCATCAACGTCAACACCTTTGGCACGGGCAAGATTTCCGAAGAGCGTCTGACCCAGCTGGTAGCCGAGGTCTTTGACTTGCGTCCCAAGGCCATTATCCAGCAGCTCAACCTGCTCCGGCCCATTTATAAGCAGACCGCCGCGTATGGTCACTTTGGCCGTGAGTTGCCTGATTTCACTTGGGAGCGCACGGACAAGGCCGAAGAGCTGAAGGCTGCGGCAGGGATTTGAGAACAATTTATCGCATATCAATTACTCTGCTAGTTGCAGCAGAGTAATTGATATTTTTTCCATCCGTCACGCACGTTACCGCGCCGCTCTCTCTGGTGATCATTACCGGAATCTTTCTTTCCTGCCACAGGGCAAGGTTGGTCGAAGCCGGAAAATGGAGCCGGTCAGTTTCCTTGTCTCCTGCGGAAACCACGATCAGCCGAGGATTCACCGCTGCCAGAAACTCTTTGCTGTTTGAGGTTCTGCTGCCATGATGGGCGGCTAACAGCACATCTGCCCGCAGTTCCCCGCCTTGTTGAAAAAGTGTCTCTTCACTGCGCTTGCCGATATCGCCGGGCAAGAGAAAAGCCCGCTGGCCGTGCTGATAATGCAGCACCAGCGAGGCATCGTTGACATCATCGCTGGGCGGTGCACCACGCAGCGCGGTCAGGGAAAAATCCTTTGCTGCCGCCAACAGTTGTCCGTTTTCAGGAATCATAACGCTGATTCCCTGCGCCTTTGCCTGATCAAGAATCTGCTGATAATTGCCCTCCCGGTGCGCATCGCCGTTAATCCACAGCACCTTCGGGTGAAAGTGCTGGAGGATGAAATCCATGCCGCTGAAATGATCTCTGTGCGGATGACTGATCACCGCCTGATCAAGCCGCCAGACGCGCTGGCTCCACAGATACGGCCCGATGACCTGCTTGCCGATATTGTTGGCAGTGCTACCGCCGTCAGCAAGAATGCGGGTGCCGTCCGGCAGATGGAGAAAAACGGATGAACCTTGGCCAATATCCAAGATCGTTACGTGGCTATAGCCCGTTTTTTCCGGCAGCCAAAGCCCCCAAGTGAAATGGAGAACAAGCAATGCCGCGCCAAGCAAAGCGGTTTTGCGAAATTGCAGGCTCCAGAGCAGCAAAAGCAAGAAATAGACAAAAATTTCTGCCGCGTTCGGCGAAATCGTCCAAACCGAAGCCCAAGGCAGCGCAGCTCCTTGCGCAACGCACCATTGTCCGGCGGCAATGCCGATGCTGCCGATTTGCAGCAGCACAACGGCGAGCGGCGGATAAACAAATATGCAGGGAATGGCAAGCAGACCCAGCGGCAAAGCCCAGAAGCAGAGCAGCGGCTCGACAAGCAAATTCAGCAGCGGGCCGACGAGCGAAAAACGGTGGAAATGCAGCAGCACCAAGGGCAAGGTGCCTACAGTTGCGGCGATGGAAGCCAGCAGCGGCGGAATCAGCCAGCGGAAGAACGGCGATCTTTTCTTCTCAGTCCCCGGTAGCAAGATTTTTGGCAGAAAAAAAATCAGAGCAGCCACCGCGCTGAAAGAGAGCTGGAACGAAACCGTGAACATAGCGAGCGGACTGATCGCCAAAACCAGCAGCGCGGCGGCGGCAAGCAGATGCAGCAGATTGTGCTGGCGGCGGAGCAACACTGCGGCCAGCAGAATTGCGGCCATAATCAGTGAGCGCAGCACCGGCGTGTTTAGCCCGGCAATCAGGGCATAGGCGAAGAGCAGCGGCAGGGTGCCAAGCAGGGTCAAGGCTGGCACATGGCTGTGCAGAAGCAGCCAACGCGACCGTCCCAACAACCAGCGGAGCAGCGCGATAATCAGCAGGGAAAGCAGGCTGATGTGCAGGCCGTAGATGGACAGAATGTGGGTGGTGCCAGTGGCTTGGAATTGCTCTTGTAGCTCTGGCGGCACAGCGGTTTGGCTGCCGATGAGCAGGGCCTGATAGACTCCGAAGACGGCGGGATCAAGATGCTGGCGGAGGAAAAGGCTGGCGCGCTGGCGGACTTGCTCCGGGAGAGAGCGCAGGCGGTGCCAGCCACTTTTCGTCTGATCAATGACCGTCAGCACGTCCCGCCGATCGCTGATCCAGCCGCCAAGATAGATGCCGTCCGCCGCCAAATAACCAGGATAATCAAAGGAACCCGGCGTGTTGAAGCGGTGCGGCGGGCCGATTGACGCGAGCACCATCAGAGTTGCGCCAGGCAGCAGGTCATCCGCCCGGCCTGGAATGGAAAGTCGCACCCGGCCGCGCACTGACTGCCACTGTCGGCCCAACCGTACTTCTTCCACATCCAGGGCAAAGCGGGAAATCAGCTCCTCGCCCTGCTCGGTCTGCGCCGTGCCTGTTTCTGCCATGCCCACGAGCGTGCCGACCAGCGTCACCTGCGTTTGCTCGTGAATCAGCGCAGCGAGCTGGCCAGCAGTTTTTGGCAAATCAAGCTGATGGAGAACATGCACATATCCAGTCAGCAAGAAAAGGGGCAGGCTGAGAAAGATGGCGGCCTGCTTTGTTCGCAGCAAAAAGGCAAGCGCGGCGATGAGCAGCAGGGCAGAAACTGCGGCAGGTTCAGCAAGCAGTGGATACAGTTTTCCGGTGATAATACCGAGGAGAAAGCAATCTGTAACCGGCAGGAGGATGTTGCGTTCGCACCAGAGGAAGGCTACTATGCTGATGCGAAAAGCATTGCTCACGGATGCGGCGGTTGCAGGTCAGGCAGACTGATGAGTTGCGCCTGCTTGTGCTTTTAAAGGAAAACGTTCGGGATGGATGATGCTTTCAAGGCTTAAATCAACGTCAAGATCAGGCCAGGAGAAATGCCCAGTAGACAATTCTTGGACATTGATGATGTGTTTGACAGGCACATCTTTGAACCACGGGAATTCATCGTATGCCATGAAGAGTTCATGATCTGATACAAGCAGCCATACGCCGTGGGTGGAAATATGTGTGATCTCAGGGGTGGACATGTTATTCCCAGGCATCGGAAATCTGCTCATAATGGGCCTCAATTATTTCCCTTTTTTCTGATTCCGAACGAAAGAAAGTGCCGATTTTAGCCGTTCGTAGCCACGTTCTTTAAACAAATCAACCCACTGAAATGTTTGCAATCTGTCAGGCACCTCGCATTCTTCCAGTTTCAACGGAATCACAAAGATATGCCCTTCAGGCTTCTCATCTGCAATATCTAACGCCATTTTTATCTCTTTTTGAACATATCCAGATTTGTTTGTCGCATTTTTTGAAAGACAAACAACAATAACATCAGATGAACGAACTGCCTTCCTGATTTCATCATCCCATTTTTGACCTGGAAGAAGATTTTCTTCATCAAACCACGGAGAAAATTCATCCTCTCTAAGGCGCACATAGAGCTGTCGGACGGCCAGTTTGTCAGGAGAAGCATGGCAAAGAAATACTTGAACAGGGGTATGTTCCATATGTTTTACAATAATTCCCTCAAGATGTTGTTCTATTTTCGATGCCGGAAGCATGAAAGAGATGCCTTGATCAGGCCAGTGACTCACTATCATCCCAACAATATTATGCAAATAGTCATCAAAGACCGGAGAGCCGCCAAATCCATCTCTACCAATTCCATCATCTTTAAGCTGTACTAAACCATCAGCAGTAGCCCCCTGAATTGTACCAGAGGCCCAAAATCCTCTATTAAAATCATAAGGAAATCCAACAGTGAAATAAGAATGTCCGAAGAGTTCCGTCTCATTGACAAGTTGTGCTGGAACAACATCAGGAGGCAACGATTCTACACATCTCAACAAACATAAACGATGGTCAAACGACCAATATTCAACAATTGCCGTCCATTTGCTTATCCCGGGTAAAAAAGGAAGATCAAAACATACGGAGCTGTTTTCCGGTGGTCGAGTTTCTCTTTGCAGACCTAATGCCCTATTGACAACATAGTTCGTGGTTATTAATAGATTTTTGGCGACAAGTAAGGCAGTCCCGCATATTCGCTTTTCTCCATCGAGTATCCTTGTCACTGAATTTACAAAATCAAGTTTCATAAAATGAAAACAGAACAATTTTAAGGCCAAGTGCGTCTGCTCGCTTGCAGGCCACACTTTACCACCCCGTCACAAAAAAACAAGCCGAACATTATTGTCTCAGCATCTCTTTGATAACACACACATGCCGCTCCACACCGCCGCGCTGCTGCTCCACTAACTGCCGCGCCGCACTGGACATAGCTGTATGCAGCGCGTCATCAGTAAAAAGGGCGGCTGCATTCTCAGCCAGTGATTCTGCCGTGACCGTCTTAGCCCCGCCGCAATCGAGCAAATCGTGGGCGATTTCAGCAAAATCCTCCATGTGCGGGCCAAAAAACACTGGCACACCCTGCGCCGCCGCCTCAATCGGGTTGTGGCCGCCCTCGTTCACCAAACTGCCGCCAATAAAGGCCAGTCGCGCCAAGCTGTAGCAGCCCGCCAGCTCGCCAATGGTGTCCAAAATGAGGACGCAGCCCTCTGTGACCACCTCGCCGCTGCTGCGGAGCACCGCATTGAGGCCGAAGCTGCGGGCCAGCGTAAGCAATTCGCTGCCTCGCTCAATCTTGCGCGGCGCAAGAATCAATCGGATATCTGCCCCTCCAGTTATTTTTTTGAACGCGGCGAAAATCAGCTCTTCCTCGCCCGGATGCGTGGAGCCACAAACCCAGACAGGCCGCCCGTGTTCCACTGCAAGATCAGACGGCGCGGCCTGCTGCGCGGGCAAATCGTATTTGAGATTGCCCAGCACCGCCAGCCGTTCTGCCGGAATGCCGAGCGCGAGCATTGCCTCCCGGTCGTGTGCAGTCTGCATGGAAAGCAAATTGAAGCAACCGAACATCGGCCTGAAAAAAAACGCAAAGCGGCGGTAGGCGGCAAAAGATTTTGCGGAAATGCGGCCATTGACCAGCAGCATCGGCACATTGCGCCGCTTGAGCAAGTGCAGCCAGTTCGGCCAGAAATCCGTCTCCACAAGGATGAACATGTCCGGCCTGATCGCATCAAGATAACGGCGGACGACGCAGGGGACATCGAGCGGGCTGAATAGAACAAGATCAACGTGGGGGGCAATCAGCCGTTCGGCCAGCATCCTGCCGCTGCGGGTGCTGGCGGTGAAGACAATCTGCGCCGGGCAAAGCTGCTCGCGGAGAGCTTTGACCAAAGGCAGGGCTGAGGTGACTTCGCCCACGGACAGGGCATGAATCCAGATTGTCAGCCTGCTGTCAAGCCGCTCCCGGATGCGCTTTGTTTGCAGGCCGAGGCGTTCTCTCATCCGGCCTTCATGCGGCCCCTTTATCTCTTGCCACATCCGCAGGGCGTTTTCTCTTTTTTCTCCGCTTTGCCGACGCAGCAAGCACCGTCCCTCTGTTTCTCGCCGCCAAACCAGCGGTTCACCATCTTCAGCAGTGGACGAACAGAAAGGGCGAGCAGGACAAAAACTGCGGTCAGCATGACCCCGTGCGGCAGCATGGCTCCGTGCTTGCCGACCATTGCCGCCGCCTTGATGCCGAGCGAGAGATAGACTGCGTCCACGGCCAGACCGCAGAGGACGCTGATCACGGCGATGGAGAACAGATAAAGGGCGACCGCCCGTTTTCCCAACAGGCCGATGAGCACGGTGATGGAGGTGGCGTTAGTGGCCGGACCGGCGAGCAGAAAGACCAATGCCGTGCCAGGGCTGACTCCTTTCATGATGAAGGCGGCGGCAATCGGCGTTGAGGCTGAGGCGCAGATGTACAGCGGAATCCCGACCGCCAACATCAGCAACATGGAGGAGAAGCCACCGCCCAGCCACGTGGAGAAAACCTCATCCGGCACTAAAGCGGTGATGAGGCCGCCGGCAAAGATGCCGATGAAAAACCAGCCCGCAATGTCAGGCCAGAGGTCGTTGACCATATACTGAACTCCCGCCTTCAACTTGCCGGGAATGCTCAACGGCGCGACGGCTGATGCCAAGGGAAAGGGCATGATTTTTGGCTTTTCCTCTGGCACAGCCGGGAAGGAAATGAAGTTTTCCAACAGCCCGGCCACGGTTGCGGAGATGAAGGCGGAAATCGGACGGGCCACGGTCATGATGGGATCGAGCAAGGCCCAGGTCGTCAAGATGGAATCAACGCCTGATTCCGGGGTGGAGATGAGAAAAGCTGTCACCGCTCCGTTGTTCGCACCTTGCTTCTTCAACGTGGCGGCAGCGGGCAGCACGCCGCAGGAGCAGAGCGGAATCGGAATACCGAGCAAGGCCGCCTTGAAGACAGAGCTGAAGCGGCCCTTGCCCAGATGCGCGGCCACATAGGCGGGCGAGAGAAAGGTCTTGAGCATCCCCCCGACCAGCAGGCCGAAAAGGATGTAGAACGCGGCCTGATTGAGCAGTTGCCAAGAGGCATGCAGCACCTCGGAAAAAAAGGAAAGCATGATTGGGCCTTGGGAGAGAAGAAGCGAACAAAGGACAGTGTCTGCACATCTAAACGCACTGGACGGCCATCTGTCAATGCAGAAATTGCCGGACGGCGGCAGACGACTTCCGCTTCGCTTGACAGGCGGCGGCAAATCACGTACATTCTTCATTCCAGTCCGCTTTCTTCTCCGCACATTCACCTTCAACTGGAAAAATAAGCAATGTTCGGCATAGGTTTCCCTGAAATGATCGTCATCCTGGTTGTCGCCCTGCTGGTGGTTGGCCCGGATAAACTGCCGGAGCTGGCTAAATCCTTGGCAAAAGGGGTCAACGAGCTGCGCGGGGCCATGAATCAGATCAAGGAGAGCCTGAACGAGGAAACAAAGGTGATCAGCTCGGTGAAGGAAGATTTGCGCCAGACCGCCGTGCAGGTGAAGGACAGGCGGCTGGCCGATGAAGAGATCGGCGGCACGCCACGCAGGCCGCCAGTCAGCGGTGATGTGGAAGCAGAAATTGAGGCTGATCTGGAGTCATTGACGGCTCGGCCTTGGGAGGAAAAAACAGCCTCCGCCGCTGCCCCGGATGACGGAGCTGATGATGCCGCCGAAGAACGGATCATCGGCAGAAATCCCCCTCAGCCTGCCGCTGCTCCAAACCCTACCGCATGATTCTTTCTGCGCTGGAACAAATTCGCCCTCATTACGAGGAGCTGCGGAAGCGTTTGCTGTATGCTGTGGTGGCGGTGGCGGTCTATTCCGGGCTGGCGTGGCTGTTCATTGAGCAGATTGCCGCTTTTTGCATTCAGCCGCTGCTTTCCGCCGCACCGGAGCATCTGCACAAGCTGGTGTACACCAATCTGACCGACGCGTTCATCTCGTACCTCAAGCTGGCTCTGCTGCTGGGAATCACCGCCAGTTTTCCCTTTCTCCTGCATCAAGCCTGGCTCTTCGCCGCGCCCGGCCTTCTGCCCAAGGAACGGCGGCTGGTACGCCGGATTGTTTTCTGGTCAGTAGGATTGTTCGCGGCAGGCGCGCTGTTTGCCTTCTTCATTGTCCTGCCGCGCACCGTGGCCTTTTTCATGAGCTATGCGGGCGAGAACCTTCAGCCCATGCCCAAATTCAGCCTCTATCTGACCTTCGTCGCCCGCTTGGTGCTGGCCTTTGCGGCCGCCTTTGAGATTCCCTTTCTGATGGTCATGGCCGCTGCTGCCGGGCTGGTGCGTCGCGAGCAGTTCCAAAGCAGACGCAAAGCCTTTTATGTCGCCATCATCGGCCTGTCCTTTCTGCTGGCCGCAGGCGATGTCACATCAGCCGTCCTGCTGGCCCTGCCTCTTTTCGGGTTGTATGAAGCTGGAATTGCCGCAGTGCGGGTCTTTGTCCGAGATGAAAAAGCAGCCTGACTGAGGAAATAACAATGCCTGCATCGCCCTTTTCGCTTGATGCCGCTGTCCGCCTGCTGCGCAAGGAAGTTGCCGGATATCAAGTGCCGATTGTTGACCTGATTGCCGCCCAGACTGAAGATCCGTTCAAGGTGCTGACCGCGACCATTCTTTCTGCCCGCACCAAAGATGAAGTGACAGCAGCAGCGGCCCGGCGGCTTTTTGCCCGTGCCGAGAATGCTGAAACCTTGGCCAGTCTCTCTGTCGCAGAGATTGAACAGCTCATTTTTCCGGTTGGCTTCTTCCGCAGCAAGGCAAAATATTTAGCTGAACTGCCTGCCGCGTTGGCGCGGGATTTTGGCGGCAACGTGCCGGACACAGTCGAGGAGCTGATCCGCCTGCCCGGCGTGGGCCGCAAGACCGCCAACTTAGTGGTGACAGTGGCCTTTAAAAAGCCTGCCATCTGCGTCGATACCCATGTCCATCGTTTGATGAACCTCTGGGGGTATGTTCAGACTGCCACGCCGCTGGAGACGGAAATGGCTCTCCGCGCCACGCTGCCGCAGGAATATTGGCTTGAGATCAACTCGCTGCTTGTCGCCTTTGGTCAAGGCACCTGTAAGCCGCGCTTTCCACACTGTGACCGCTGCGTTTTGGCCGAACTATGCCCGCGCACCGGCATCATCCCGCGCAAACCGCCGGTGGACAAAAAAGTGCAGCCAGACAACGCTTCCACATGGCGGATGGTCTCGTGGAATGTCAACGGCCTGAGGGCAGTGCTGGAAAAGGGTTTTCTGGAGGCATTTCACCGCTTGGACGCTGACATTGTTGCCTTGCAGGAAATCAAAGCCGTCCCAGAGCAATTGCCTGCCGCCGTCCGCAGCATTCCTGGCTATCAGGCATGGTGGCATCCGGCGAAGAAAAGAGGATATTCCGGCGTGGCGGTGTTCAGCCGCAAGAAGCCGCTGAACGTGATGTATGGTTTGGGCCGCGAGGATTTTGATGCCGAGGGCCGGGTGTTGACGTTGGAATTTTCTGATTTCTATTTCGTTGCTGCCTATTTTCCCAATGCGCAGGACGGCCTCAAACGGCTGGCCTTCAAGTTGGAATTTTGCCAAGCGATGCTGACCCATCTGAACCGCTTGGCGGCGAAAAAATCGGTGCTGCTCTGCGGCGACCTGAACGTGGCCCATCAAGAGATTGACTTGGCCAATCCAAAAGCGAATGTCCACAATCCAGGCTTCTCCCCGGAAGAACGGGCAGGCTTGGAAGAAATCATGCAAGCAGGATATGCGGACACCTTCCGTCTTTTTCACCCAGAGCCGCATCGCTATAGCTGGTGGAGTTACCGCACAGCAGCGCGTGAGCGGAATGTCGGCTGGCGGATTGACTACTTTCTCGTTGATGCAAAAAGCCAAGACCGGGTGCGGGAGGCGGAGATTCATGATGACATTCTTGGCTCAGACCACTGCCCAGTGAGCATTGCCTTTGCGCGGCGGTGAGAACGCGGCTGCATTGCGCAACATGCTCTTGAGATTCCAAACAAAGATCACCCTAAGAGCAAAAGAGCAATTCATACAGCCATGCGCCTTGGCTTCCGGCGGGCTGCGCCGTCCTTCTCACTAAAAAGCAGGAAAAAATATTTTTTTTCCCCTCCCCCTTGATTTCTCCCAACCTGTTCCTATTGTTTGGCCCAGTCAAGATGACAGGCGGCATGTCCTGTCCAAGCCAGTAAACCAAAGCCGAGGCGGCAGAGCATTGCCCCGGCTTGAAACTCCCTATCACAACATCTGCACAGGAGGATTATCCATGAGCATTCGTCCGCTGAATGACCGCATTCTGGTCAAGAGATTGGAAGAAGAGGAGAAAACCGCAGGCGGCATCATCATCCCCGATTCCGCGAAAGAGAAGCCTGCTGAGGGCAAGGTCGTGGCTGTCGGCGCAGGTAAGCGGAATGATGCAGGCGAGCGGATCGCCATGGATGTCAAGGTTGGCGACCGCGTGCTGTTCTCTAAGTACGGCGGCACCGACGTGAAGATCAGCGGCGAGAAGTATCTGATCATGCGTGAGGAGGACATCCTCGGCGTGATCGAGGGCTGATCCCTGCAGCCTCCCTGTTTCAATCAACCGTCATCAAACGCTACAGAAGAAGGAGTAGAGTGCAAATGTCTGTGAAAGAACTGAAGTACGGAGCCAAAGCCCGCGAGTCCATGCTGAACGGTGTCAACACGCTGGCCAATGCGGTCAAAGTGACCTTGGGACCTAAAGGCCGCAATGTCCTGATTGAGAAGTCCTTTGGTGCGCCGGTCATCACCAAGGACGGTGTGACTGTCGCCAAAGAGATTCAGCTGAAGGACAAGTTTGAGAACATGGGCGC
>DHWV01000044.1:17860-18401 GCA_002413355.1 Desulfobulbaceae bacterium UBA5173
GGCGACGGCACCACCACCGCCACTGTGCTGGCTCAGGCCATCTACACCGAAGGCGTGAAGATGGTTGCTGCTGGTGCGAACCCGATGGAGATCAAGCGCGGTATTGACGCAGCAGTTGAGGCTGTTGTCGCCGAGCTGAAGAGCATCTCCAAGCCGACCAAAGAGCAGAGCGAGATCGCTCAAGTCGGGACCATCTCCGCCAACAACGACAAGACCATCGGCAACATCATCGCCGAGGCCATGGACAAGGTGGGCAAAGAGGGCGTGATCACGGTTGAAGAAGCCAAGTCCATGGACACCTCCTTGGATGTGGTCGAGGGTATGCAGTTCGACCGTGGCTACCTCTCCCCGTACTTCGTCACTGATGCGGAGCGGATGGAAGTCAACATGAGCAATCCGCTCATCCTCATCAACGAGAAGAAGATCTCCAGCATGAAAGACATGCTGCCGATTCTGGAGCAGGTCGCTAAGATGGGCAGGCCGCTGGTGATCATCGCTGAGGATGTGGACGGCGAGGCACTGGCCACGCTGGTGGTCAACA
>DHWV01000088.1:0-8280 GCA_002413355.1 Desulfobulbaceae bacterium UBA5173
ATTACCGCGAGCATCAGAAGGGCAATAAGACTTCCACTAATCCGATTGCCTCCATTTTTGCCTGGACACGCGGGCTGTATTATCGGGGCAAATTCGACAGCACGCCGGAAGTCATGCGCTTTGCCGAGACGCTGGAGCGCATTTGCGTGGAAACAGTGGAATCCGGCTGCATGACCAAAGACTTGTCTTTGCTGATCAGCAGAAATCAGCCGTGGCTGACCACAGAGGAGTTCCTGGCCAAACTGGATGAGAACCTACGGACAGCGATGCACTAATTTGCTGCCCGCCTTTGCTGAGCTGCTTTTTCCGACCCATTGTTTGGGCTGCGGGGAGCAGCTTGGCTCCAGCCGTCCGCCGCTGATCTGCGCAACCTGCCAGAATGGAATTTCCATCATCGGCCAACCGTACTGTCCCTGTTGCGGTATGCCCGGCAGCGACCGCCTCTGCACCGCCTGTCTGCGTCATCCCTTCGCCTTTGACCAAGCGCGTTCTCTGTTCGTCTATCAGGAACCGGTCAGGTCGCTCATTCATCAGCTCAAATTCGACGGCAGCCTTGTCGGTCTGAGCACTTTTGCCGCTTTGGCTAACCAAGCTGATGCGGCGGCCCTGTTCCACGCGCCTGACCTTATTCTGCCCGTGCCGCTGCATATCCGCCGCCTGCGCTGGCGTGGCTTTAATCAGTCGCTGCTTTTAACAAAAGTGTACTTTCCAATGTGGAAACAAAAGATTCAGCCTGACCTGCTCCGGCGGCATCGGGCCACAATTCCGCAAACTCAGCTTGATGGTGCCGATCGGCGCAGTAATCTGGAGGGAGCTTTCAGTGTGCAGAAGCCGCAGGCGGTGCAAGGCAAGAGTGTTCTGTTGGTGGATGATGTGTTCACCACCGGCTCCACGCTGCACGAGTGCGCCAAAGTGCTGCGGGACGCGGGCGCGGCAGAGATTGCAGCCTTCACGGTAGCAAGGACAATGGCATGATCACGGTAAATAATGCAATGCAGCAGCCGAATAACGGCTTGTCCCTGTGCTGCGCAAGCCTGCTTGCTGGCCTGCCGCACGGCATGTTTCTTCGGCATGGCGGCGTGAGCACCCCGCCCTTTGACAGCTTGAACCTCAGTTTCGGCACAGGTGACAGCCCGAAGAGTGTGGCAGCTAATCGGCGACTGGTCAAGGAATGCTTGGGCGTGGCGCATCTCGCATCCGCCGTGCAGGTGCATGGCGACCGCGTTGTTGTTGCAGAGCCTGTCAGTCAAGACACCGAATATGAAGGGGCGGATGCTCTTGTGACCAGTCAGCGCGGCGTTGGTCTGCTGATTCAGCAGGCAGACTGTCAAGCCGTGCTGCTATACGACCCGGTGCGGGAAGTGATTGGAGCGGCGCACAACGGCTGGAAAGGCAGTGTTCTCAACATCATTGCCGCAACAGTCAGGGCGATGGAAGCGCGGTTCGGCACTAATCCGGCTGATCTGCGGGCCGCGATCAGCCCTTCGCTCGGCCCCTGCTGCGCCGAGTTCGTCAACTGGCGAATTGAGCTGCCCGTTTCAATGCACCGGCAGCAAAACAGAGCCAATTATTTTGATTTTTGGGCGATCAGCCGTAAACAGCTCATTGAGGCGGGGCTGCAAGAGCAGCGCATTGAAACGGCAGGAATCTGTACTGTCTGCGATCAGAATTTTTTTTCTTACCGCCGGGCGACGAAAGAACAGGGAAAACCGGGCAGAACTGGACGCTGTGGCTCAGTGATTGCTTTGCCGCCTACCTCAGCAGAATCGTAAATTGACTCCGTCACGGCGCAGACCAAAAATGCCGTCTGGGCTGCTGCTGAAAGCAGGGCTGCCGCCGCCATTGCTGCTTCTATCTTGCGGAGGAGACATGACGGCAAAAAAAGGCTTCTGCGCCGGTGCAGGACGGCTGTTTTTCGGTGCCGCCATTGTGAACAGGGACAAATCGGCAGGCTCGCCGCCCGCCGCTTCCCGGCGGCAGACCGCAAAACGGGAGCAGGCACCGAAATAACTTTTCTTGCGCAGCCAACCCGGCCAGCTACCGCCCTGCGCGTTTTCTTGGAAAATTGCGCTATTGACAAAAAGCGTGGTGATGTTGTCGATCAGCATCCTGGACAGATTCAGGCGGCTGGAAAAGGCTGCATCCAAGCCGTCCCGCACCGTCACCACCATGCGGTGATGTCCTGCGCCTTTGAGGTCTGCCTGGCCGAGACTGAACTGCCGTTCCGCCCAAGGAAACAGAAGGAGGGCGAGCAACAGCGCATCATCAAAGACCACTTTGCCGATCAGGCGGCCTTCGCTGGCAATCCGGTCGGACACTGCCAGCAGAGCCAGCAGCTCCGCCTTGACCTGCGCCCCGTCATCGCTCTTGAGCAGCGCGTCATAAAACGGAAAAAGAATGGAGAAAATGCCGCTGTCGATTGCCAGATCAGCCCAAGCCCGGCTTCTGCCGCTTTGCAAATCTTTCAGCAGCTCGTCGCGGATGCGTGAAGTCGGGCAGAGATCAATTTTGTCGCAATGACGGACAATAGCCTGCCACGTTGCGTCCTCAATGATGAAACCAGCGCGGGCGGCGTGGCGCACTGCGCGCAGCATCCGCACCGGGTCGCGGATGATCCGGCGCTCTGGATCGCCGACCAACCGGACAATGCCGTCCGCAATATCCTGCACCCCGCCGACATAATCGATCACCGTTTTGTTTTCAATCTCATAAAAGAGCGAGTTGATGGTCAAATCGCGACGAAAGGCATCCTCCTCCAGCGTGCCGAAGGTGTTGTTGGCAGGCAGCACCTGCTCTGCCTCGCCGTTTTCATCGTATTCGCTTTGTGAGCGGAGGGTGGAGACCTCGATGATCTTGTTGTCGCGGAAAAAAACCTGTACCAGCCGGAAGCGGCGGCCTATGGTGCGCGAATTGCGGAAGAGCTTGCGTAGCTGGCCCGGATGGGCATTGGTGGAGATGTCAAAATCCTTTGGCTGCTTGCCAAGATAGAGATCCCGCACGCCGCCGCCGACCAGATAGCCCGCAAAGCCCGCCTCTTTTAGGCGGTGGAGAATGAAAAGCGCATCCGGGTCAATGTCCTCCTCTCGCACCGGATGCTCGCCCGGCGGAATGACGAGACCCTGCTGTTCAGTCTGCCGGATTTCAGTCGTGTCGCCGCTCATCTATCTCTTCTCCCCGCCTTCTTTATAAACTGATTCCGCATCACGGACAAACTGCCGGAAAATTTCCCGCACTGGCAGGATTTCCTTCATCTTGTAGGCGTTGGCACCGGAAAAGACCAGCCCATTTTCTACGTCGCCAGTGCAGGAGGCCATCAGCCGGTCGTTGATGCAGTATTTATAGCTGCACTGCTTCAGGCATTTGTATTTGCATTTTTCCGGCGACACATCCTCGCCGCGTTCCAGCCGGTCTATGAACGGCGTTCTGATCGCCCGGCCTGTCATGCCGACCGGTGACTGCACGTTGACAATATCTTCTTTATGTGCACGGAGATAGGTTTCCTTAAATTCGCGGGAAACCGAGCATTCCTCGCTGAGGACAAAACGGGACGCGATCTGAATGCCATCCGCGCCGTACTTGTCCATCATCTCGGCCATCTCAAAGCCATCAGTGATTCCACCCGCCGCAATCAGCGGAACTTTGCTTACGACCTTGCGGATTTCCGGGAAAATTTCTCGCAGCGGCTTGTCGGTACCAAGATGACCGCCTGCCTCGGCGGACTCAACCACAATCGCCGCCGCCCCGAATTTTTCTGCCAGCTTGGCGAATTCAGGCGAAGAGACGATGGAAACAATCGGCACCTTGTGTTCGCGGCCAATTCTGAAAATATCTCTGGAGAAGCCAGCCCCGGTGATGATCATATCAACCCCGGCTTCAATTGAACCGATGACTAACTCATGAAAATCCCGCATCGCGTACATGATGTTGACCGCGATTATGCCTGTGGTGGCCGCTTTGGCCCGGCGGATGTCCTCTTGAAGTTCCGACACCGGAATGCCCGAACCGCCGATGGTGCCGATGCCGCCGCACTCCGCAACGGGAATCGCCAAGGCCGAGGTGGAAACCCGGATGGACATCCCTCCCTGAATGATCGGTATGCGGGCGGTGAAGGAACCTATTTTGAGTTCGGGCAGCTTCATTCTCGTCTCTTGCGTGATGTGCTCTTCAGGATATAATGTGATGCCAAGCGGCTTCAAAGTCCTGTCAATAATGCTACGCCCGGCCTGCTTTGTCAAGCGTCGTCCTGCCAGACGCAGGCGGCAAATTTGCATACTACCATAATTCTGGGCCGCAGGCTTGACTTTTCACGGGCGGACAGCTACAATTTCACTTTTTCCCGTAGGGCCTGATCAGGTCTGATTTATTTTTTATTTCAACGGGAAACGCTTTTCAGGAGGCTCGTTCCATGAAGTTCCAAGCCGTCAACGGATTCAAAGATATTCTGCCCGACGAGGCTGTCCGCTGGCGGCGGCTGGAGGAGCAGGCCCGCGCCGTGTTTCGTCGTTTTGGCCTGCGGGAAGTCCGTGTTCCCATTCTGGAAAGCACCGGGCTGTTTGCCCGCGCCATCGGCGAGGCCACTGATGTGGTAGAAAAGGAGATGTACACCTTTGCCGATAAAGGGCTGACCCTGCGGCCTGAAGCCACTGCCGGTCTTCTGCGGGCCTATATTGAGCATGGCTTGCATGTGCAGCAGCCGGTGCAGCGGCTCTTTACCATTGGCCCGATGTTCCGCCATGAACGCCCGCAGAAGGGTCGTCAGCGGCAGTTTCATCAAATTGATGTCGAAATTATCGGAGCGAGCGAGCCAGGCATTGATGCCGAGCTGATGGCTATGGCCCAGATGGTGTTCGATGAGCTGGGCTTACAGGTCAGCTTGGAGATCAACTCCATCGGCTGCCCGCAGTGCAGGCCGGATTTCCGCGTCAAGCTGGTGGATTACCTGTCCAGCCGAATGGATGGTCTGTGCGAGGACTGTCGCCGCCGCGTCAGCACCAATCCGCTCCGCGCCTTGGACTGCAAAAACAGGGGCTGCCGCAGCGTTGTCCAAGATGCCCCTTCGATTATAGACAGCCTCTGCCGTGACTGCGACACCCATTTTACCGCTGTGCGCCAGCACTTGGACGCATTCGGCCTGCGGTATGCCGTCAACCGTTTCATGGTGCGCGGCTTGGATTATTACACCCGCACTACCTTTGAATTCACCACTGACCAGCTCGGCGCACAGTCAGCTATTGCTGCTGGTGGCCGTTATGATGGCTTGATTGAGCAGCTTGGCGGGCCAGCGAAAATGCCTGGCATCGGCTTTGGCATGGGCATGGAGCGCATTGTGCTCCTGATGGAACAGCAAGCGGACACCGAGAAAGCCATTGAGCGGGCCGATCTTTTTGTTGCCGCGCTGGGAGAGCAGGCTCTATCTTGTGCCGCGCCGCTGGTACATGAGCTGCGCAAGCTCGGTTTTGCCGCCGCTATTGATTACAGCAGCCGCAGCTTGAAAGCGCAGATGAAGCAGGCAGACCGCGTCAAAGCGCGTTTCGTCCTGATTCTGGGCGAAGAAGAAATCGTCCGCCACGAAGCGGCGTTGCGCAACATGGACAGCCAGGAGCAAAGTGCGTTCCCTCTGGCGGGAACAGCAGCGGTGCTGGCGGAACGGCTGGCAGGGCTGATTAGTCTGTAACATAGACAGGTAACAGCAGCTTTTTCAATGATTGTCAAATTTAGGCACAAAGGACTTGAAAAGCTGTTCAAGACTGGCAGCACAGCAGGAGTTCAGGCGGAACAGGCAAGCAGACTCCGTAAAATTCTTGCATTGCTTGCAACAGCTGAATCTCCTGAAGATATGAATCTGCCGGGCCTGCGGCTGCATCCGCTTAAAGGCGAGAGAGAAGGTACATGGTCTGTTTCGGTCAGCGGCAACTGGCGGGTGACGTTTAAGTTCTGCAATGCTGATGTCACGGATATTGATTACGAAGATTATCATTGAGAGGCTGACTATGGAAATGTGCAATCCGCCGCATCCGGGAGAGATTATCCGTGAATTTTGCATAGATGCCTTAGAGCTGACCGTGAAGGATGCAGCAAAGGCATTGGGAGTGAAGCCGAAAACTTTGTCCTCCCTGCTGAATGCTCGTGCGCGAGTAAGTCCAGAAATGGCTTTGCGGTTGTCCAAAGTTTTCGGGCGGACACCGGAAGGCTGGCTGAAGCTCCAGCTTCAGTTTGATTTGGGAAGGGCGGAAAAGAAAGTGGATTTGAGCGGGCTGAAAAGATTGGAATGGGCATGATTTCTATCATGAATCCGCGAGTGCAAGAAGTCGTTCCGAGAAAAAATCACACTTTGCTCATCGTGTTCAAAAATGGGGAAACAAAGCTCTATGACTGCAAGCCGCTTTTACATTTCGGTGTGTTTCAGGAATTGAACGATGTGAATTATTTCCTCATGGCGAAGGTGGAGCACGGCACGGTTGTCTGGCCGCACGAGCAGGATATTTGCCCAGACACCTTGTATTTGGAAGGCGAAGAAGACAACCAATCTAAGGATTGGTAGAAAGATGATGGTCTTAAATGATAACGGTACGTTTATTTATCAAAAAGGAAAAGAGTTAAAGGTAACTCGCAACTCGGTCTCTTTTGAAGATAACTTCTATCAACTTTGCAACATCACTGGATTCAGTGCTGGAAGAGTCAAAAGAAGACCTGTTTTTTCATATTGGTGGATTATTATTGGATTCATCCTTGGTGCTATCCTGATAGATATCAATATGCCAGTAAGTTATTTTCGATTTTCAAATAAATACATTCTATATGGAACGAAACATATAGGTTTCGGAATAGTTGCCTTGTCTATATTAGTGATAATAATAAATATTATTCAAGAAACGAAGTACGGATTGATACTGACGCTTAACTCTGGAGATAAATATCTGTTTATAACTACAGACATTGGGAGCGTGACAAAAGTTGTAAACCAATTAAATACTTTTATCGAATCAAAACAAGATGGAGTATACATGGTATGTATAACAAATAACTCTGTAAAAGTAAAAGGTAATATAACCGGTGTTACAACTGTTGGTACCAGAAGCACCACTATAAGCAGCAATGTAAATAATTCTGGTGATAAAGCATGAAAGATAATTCTATTTCCATAGGTGGAAACGTCACCGGCGTTGTTGCTGCTGGTAATTCAAATTGCACCATCTCCAGTACAGTTTCCATTTCTTCTGATCCGGCTACGAAAGAGCTTGAAGACCTGTTAAATCAGCTGCGCAAGCACATTCAGGCCGAGGCAACGTTGTCCGCTGACAGCAAACAAGATTTGCTACGGCAGACAGATGCGCTGGAAAAGGCAAAGCCGCTTTCCGATACAGCAGAAAAAGCAAGCGTGGCAAGAACATCAAAGATGATATTTCAGACGATCTTGAATACCTTGCCAGCGACAGCCGTGCTGGTTGAATCGTGCAATAAGATTCTGCCCGTTGTTCTGAAATTATTAGGTGTGCAACTTCCGTAATCTGTCACCGCAATCATCTGAATACGCAGGGACATTCTATAAACCACCCCTGCGTTGTTTTGAATTTCCCCGCAAACAAAGAGATATCAATGGACTCACTTGGCGCGCTGCGGCGCACACATAACTGCAACACGCTCAGCCTCGGCAACCTGAATCAGGAAGTCGTTCTCATGGGCTGGGTTCTTCGCCGCCGCGACCACGGCGGGGTTATCTTCATCGACCTCCGCGACCGCTGGGGCATCACTCAGATTGTCTTCAACCCGGAAGTCAATCCCGAACCGCACGCCAAGGCGCACCAGCTACGCTCTGAGTGGGTTCTGGCGGTCAAAGGCAAGGTTGAGGCGCGGCCCGGCGACATGGCCAACCCCAAGCTGCTGACCGGCGAAATCGAGATTTTAGTCAGCGAGCTGCGCATCCTCAACACCAGCAAAACTCCGCCGTTCCCGCTGGATGAAGACCTCGAAGTTTCGGACAGCCTCCGCCTCCAGTACCGCTATCTTGATTTGCGGCGGCCCGAAATCGGCAGCAATCTGGTCAAACGGCATCAGGTCACGCAGGCTGTGCGCAGTTTCCTCTGTGACAACGGCTTCTTAGAAATCGAAACGCCGATGCTGACGCGCTCCACGCCGGAAGGGGCGCGTGATTATCTCGTGCCGAGCCGGGTCAACGCGGGCAAGTTTTTCGCTCTGCCGCAGTCGCCGCAGCTTTTCAAGCAATTGCTGATGGTTGCGGGCATGGACCGCTACTTTCAGATCGTCAAATGCTTCCGCGAC
>DHWV01000088.1:8527-9724 GCA_002413355.1 Desulfobulbaceae bacterium UBA5173
GACCTGCGCGCCGACCGCCAGCCTGAATTCACCCAGATTGACCTTGAGCTGAGTTTTGTCGGCGAGGACGACATCATGGCGGTTGCGGAAGGCATGGTGAAGAAGGTTTTCAAGAAAACTCGCGGCATTGAGCTGAACCCGCCGTTCCCGCGCATGACCTACGCTGAAGCCATGTCGCGCTTCGGCAACGACAAGCCGGACACTCGTTTTTGCATGGAGATAGTTGATTTAACCGAAAAACTGCGCGGCTGCGGCTTCAAGGTCTTCAACGCGATCATCGAGGAAGGCGGCGTGGTCAAGGCGATCAACGCCAAGGGCTGCGGCGTGTTCTCGCGCAAGGATTTGGACGATCTGACCGCCTTTGTCGGCGCATTCGGGGCCAAAGGCATGGCTTGGATCAAGGTCAAGGAAGAGGAGTGGCAGTCGCCGATCACCAAGTTTTTCAATGAAAACGAGATTGCGGCGATGCGCGAGGCCCTTGGCGCGGAGCCGGGCGACCTGATCCTGTTCGGCGCGGACAAGCTGGCCGCAGTCAACCAGCAGCTTTCTGAATTGCGCCTTGAATTAGGCCGCAGGCTCGGCCTGATGGACAGCAATGTCTTCAATTTCCTCTGGGTCACGGATTTCCCGCTGGTCGAGTTCGATGCCGAGCGCAAACGCCACGCTGCGGTGCATCATCCCTTCACTGCGCCCTTTGACGAAGACCTTGATTTGCTTGAGACTGCGCCGCTCAAAGTCCGCAGCCGGGCTTACGACCTCGTTCTGAACGGCAGCGAGATCGGCGGCGGCTCGATCCGCATCCACAGCCCGGAAATGCAGGAGCGCATCCTCAATCTGCTCGGCATCGGCAAGGAAGAGGCTGAGGGAAAATTCGGCTTCCTGCTCCGCGCCCTCGAATTCGGCGCGCCCCCGCACGGCGGCATGGCCTTCGGCCTCGACCGCCTGATGATGCTGCTCACCGGCTCCAGCTCCATCCGCGACGTGATTGCCTTCCCGAAAACCCAGAAGGCCACCTGCCCGCTCACCGACGCGCCGTCCTCGGTTGACAGAAAGCAGCTCACCGAGCTGCACCTCCGGCCTGACTGGAAGGACGCGTAAGCAGACGATGTTGTGCAAGGGCGGGCCGATGTGTCCGCCCTTTTTCTTTGCGCCAAGATCGAATTCTTCAATTTGGATAGGAGTTACGCAGTTGGTAAA
>DHWV01000031.1:0-2827 GCA_002413355.1 Desulfobulbaceae bacterium UBA5173
AGCATCATCTACGGCATGTGGGGTCTGTTCGTCTTTGCGCCGTTCATGGCCGAGCATGTCCAGCCGCTCTTAGGCAAATACCTCAGCGTTGTGCCGCTCTTCAAAGGCCCGAAAATGGGCATCGGCATGTTGACCGCAGGCATTATCCTTGCCTTGATGATCCTGCCCTTCATCAGCACGGTGATGCGCGACGTGTTTGCGATGGTGCCAGATGTGATGAAGGAGGCAGGCTACGGCATGGGCGCGACCACGTGGGAAGTGACGCGGGACGTAACCATCCGCTATGGCATTCAGGGCATGATCGGAGCCTGCTTGCTGGGCATGGGCCGGGCCATTGGCGAGACGATGGCGGTCACCTTTGTCATCGGCAACAGCAGCGACATCTACCTGTCCCTGTTTCAAGCGGGCAATAGCATTGCCTCACGTTTGGCCAATGAGTTTGCCGAGGCCGCCGAGCCGCTGTATCTGAGCGCATTGATGGAGCTGGGCCTTGTTCTTTTCCTGATGACCTTTGCCCTGCAAGTGGTCACCCAGTTTTGGCTGAAACGGGTGAAGAAAAAGATGGGAGGTGACCTGCTGTGACTCGGCGTTCAGACAAAGGCCGCAAGCTGCTCGACTTCGCTGTCAAAGCTATCTCGCTTTGCGCGGCACTGCTTGGCATCTTCTTTCTGAGCTGGATTCTGTTTGTGGTCATCCAGCGGGGCATCGCGGCGGTCAACTGGCAGTTTTTCACCAAACTGCCCACGCCACCGGGCATGGAAGGCGGGGGTCTCGGCAACGCCATTCTCGGCACTATGCTGATGACCGCCTTGGCCGTGCTGATCGGGGTGCCTGCGGGAATGATGGCCGGGGTTTACTTAGCTGAATTCGGCAAGCACACCCGGCTTGGAGCTTGGGTGCGTTTCACCGTCAACGTACTGATGGGTATCCCTTCGATCATCATCGGCCTCTTTGTCTATTCGCTTCTTGTTCTGCCCTTTGGCAATTTTTCCGGCTTGGCAGGCGGGGTCTCGTTGGCAATCCTGATGTTTCCGGTTGTGGCCCGCACCACCGAGGACATGTTGAGCATGGTGCCCAACGCCCTGCGTGAGGCCGCCTTGGCTATTGGCAACCCGCGCTGGATGGCGACCTTGAGCATCCTTTTCCGGGCGGCCAAGACCGGCCTAATCACCGGGGTACTGCTGTCCGTGGCAAGAGTGAGCGGCGAGACTGCGCCGCTGCTCTTCACAGCCCTGAACAGCCCCTACATGATGAAGTCTCTCCGTGAACCGCTGGCCAACATGACTGTCACCATTTATCAATACGCCATGTCGCCCTATGATGATTGGAACCGGATCGCTTGGGGTGCTTCGTTAGTGATCATGATCACCGTGCTGCTGCTGAATTTGACAGCGCGGCTTGTTGTGGGCGGGAAGAAAAAATAAGCTGGGAGACGAATAAGCTCCGTTATTACTTATTAAGGCGTTCATGAAAATACTCATTAACGAGTTCATAGAAAATATTATCTCTGAAAGTCTCAAGGCAAACCCCATTGCTTACAAGCTTGCTGCTGTCCTTTTTCTTATTAGTTTTGCCGTCAAGGTTGCCACAGGCGTTATTGATTTTCACGAAGCATTCTCTGTGCAGCGTTATCTGAAGCGATTAAGTTCACTCGCCGATGGCATAGATAAAAATTCACTCATATATCAGTATGTCAAAAAGTTAAGGGATGACGAAGTCTTTCGGATTGCATCGGGTATAGAGTCATACCCAGAGCAAGCATCCATGCTGATGCAAACTTACCTGCTGGGAGTGGCGAGTAAGAGTGAATTGAAGCGTTTATCGTTTTATCTCCTTCCAAAGGGTGAAAAAGTCTCTTTTAGTATAAATCATAGGGATAAATTTCTATTTGTTTATTCATTGTTTTGCTTCCGTCTGTTTTTATCGTTAGCCATTTACGTCATAGTATGGAACTATGTAACAGGAGACTGCCTTAAATTTTTTGCAGCTATCATCTTTGCTTTCATTCTCATGGCGATTGGTCTCTTTTTAGGAAGGGATTACAAAACATGGCGTATTCTCAAAAGAGTGAAAGAACGGCTTCTTGAGTTAAATATGGTGGCCAATCCCGACGACAGTATTGAATGGAACACTTTTGGTTGATTGACAGGGGGCCGCAGTTTTCTGCGCTCCGTCTTCATTCGCCTCCCAATTATTCTGAGGAAGTTCCTTTTGGAGAAAAAAACTAAATGACTGCTGCCACGGATGCCGCCGAGCGGCTGCTGCGCCGCGCTGCAATAGAAGAAGAGGATGACGACGACAAGGTGCGGATTGACGCATTCCTCCATCATTTCCGTGAGGAAGACGAGGAGGACGCGGCGGCTCCGGCCAAAATCTCGGCCCGCAATCTAAATTTTTATTACGGAACGCAGCAGGCACTGTTCGAGAACAACTTGGACATCGCCGAGGGCAAGATCACCGCGATCATCGGGCCGTCGGGCTGCGGTAAATCCACGCACATCCGCATCTACAACCGCATCTTTGAGCTGTACGGCAATCAGCGGGCCGAAGGCGAGGTGCTGCTGGACGGCAAGAATCTGCTTGATCCGGGCACCGACCTGATCGAGCTGCGCCGCCGCGTGGGGATGATTTTCCAGAAGCCGACCCCGTTTCCTCTCAGCGTCTTTGAGAACGTGGCCTACGGTCTGCGTCTGCACTTCAAGATGCCCAAGAGCGAGCTGAATGGCCGGGTGGAATCAGCCCTGAAAAAAGCCGCGCTCTTTGACGAGGTGAAGGACAAGCTGGACAAGCCGGGCATCGCTTTATCCGGCGGCCAGCAGCAGCGGCT
>DHWV01000031.1:3080-4058 GCA_002413355.1 Desulfobulbaceae bacterium UBA5173
GCAGCGGCTCTGCATCGCCCGCACCATCGCCTTGGAGCCGGAAATTTTGCTGATGGACGAGCCGACTTCGGCCATTGATCCGGTCGCCACCCGCAAAGTGGAGGAGCTGGCCGAGTCGCTGAAGGGCAATTTCACCATCGCCATTGTCACCCACAGTATGCAGCAGGCGGCCCGGATATCCGATTTCACTGCCTTTTTCTACAAAGGCCACATCGTTGAATACGGCCTGACGCGGGAGCTGTTCACCAATCCCAAGCAGAAGCAGACGGAAGACTACATCACAGGCCGGTTCGGCTGACGGAGGAAGAAACTATGACAGCGCAGCGAGCAGTTCTCTTTGTCTGCATTCACAATTCCGCCCGCAGCCAGATCGCGGAAGCCTTTCTCCGGCAGATGGGCGGCAGCCGCTTTGAGGCGGCCAGCGCGGGCATTGAAGCCGGGCGGCTCAATCCGCTGGCGGTCGAGATCATGCGGGAAATCGGCATTGACATCAGTGGCAGTCCGGTGCGCAATGTTTTTGATTTGCTCCGGCAGGGGAAAAAGTTTGACTACGTGATCACGGTCTGCGATGATTCGTCTGGTGAACGCTGTCCGCTTTTTCCCGGTCAGGCCGAACGGCTGCACTGGCCTTGCGACGATCCGGCCAAACTGACCGGCAGCCGCGAGGAACAGCTGGAGCGCATCCGCCTGATCCGCGAGCAGATCAGGCAGCGGGTCGCCTGGTTTGTTGAAGAGCGAAAACTCTAACATGCCCGCCATAAGCAAGGGAGAGCACACGGCATGATTCTGCATCGGAAAATTCAGAAAATCAAAAAACGCCTTTTAGCCATCGGCGCGATTGTCGAGGAGCAGGTTGATCTGGCGGTGAAAAGCATTGTCAACCGGGACAGCGAGCTAGCGCAGAAGGTCATTGACGGCGACGTGGCCATCGACCTGATGGAAGTGGATTTGGAAGAGGAGTGCCTGAAGGTGCTGGCC
>DHWV01000089.1:0-377 GCA_002413355.1 Desulfobulbaceae bacterium UBA5173
TCCTGATAGACGATGACCCCGTAGGTCTCCCGCAGCACCTCCTTGATCTGCGGCAAAGGGTACTCGGCAGGCATACGACCGTGCTTGGTCTCCACGAACTGATCGACCATGCCGGAGTCGAGCGGGCCAGGCCGGTAGAGAGCGACCAAGGCGATGAGGTCGGTGAACTGCTCCGGGGCCATCTTGATCAGCAGCTCGCGCATCCCGTCGCTTTCGAGCTGGAACACGCCGAGGCTGCTGCCCGCGCAGAGCAGGTCGTAGGTCTTCTGGTCGTCGGTGGGCAGCTTGTTCAGATGCACATCAAGGCCGATGTCCTGCTTGATCAGCTTGAGGGCGCGGTCAATGACGGTCAGGGTCTTGAGGCCGAGGAAGTCGAA
>DHWV01000089.1:624-54101 GCA_002413355.1 Desulfobulbaceae bacterium UBA5173
AGGCCGAGGAAGTCGAACTTGATCAGTCCGGTCATCTCGGTGTACTTCATGTCGTACTGGGTGAGTATCTCCTTGTCCGGGCCGATGCAGACCGGCAGGTACTCCACCATCGGCTTGGGCGAGATGACCACGCCAGCCGCGTGCGTGGACTTGTGCCGGGCCAGTCCTTCCAGCGTCTGCGCCACCTTGAGCAGCTTCTGGATGCTCTCCTCCCGCATCGCCTCGCGCAGGCGCGGCTCCTGCTCAATCGCCTTCTTCAGAGTGATCTTCAGCTCTTCTGGCACCAGCTTGGCAATCCGGTCAACCTGCGGCAGGGGTATCTCCAGCACCCGGCCCACGTCGCGCAGCACAGCCCGCGCCTTCATCGAGCCGTAGGCGACAATCTGGGCCACATGCGCGTCGCCGCCGTACTTCTGGCGCACGTAGTCAATCACCTCGTCCCGCCGGTCTTTGCAGAAGTCCACGTCAAAGTCAGGCATGGACACCCGCTCGACGTTGAGGAAGCGCTCAAAGAGCAGGTCGTAGGGGATGGGGTCAATGTCGGTGATCGCCATGCAGTAAGCGGCGAGACTGCCTGCGCCGGAATTATGGATGGCCAAGGAGTTGGCGACATACGAGGTGTCCGGCGGCACACTGATGTCATAGACCTTGCCGTGATAGGGCGAGCGGCTGACCTTTCTGATCTTCAGATAGATGGCGCGGCCATCGGCATAAAAGCTGTCGTTTCTGTAGAACAGCTGCTGGCCCTGCTCGATAGGGAAGGCGGGGAAATCCTGATTCCAGCCCAGCAGCTGTCTGCCAGCCAGCTTGACGGAGAACTCCGTGGCCCATTGTTCCTTTTCCCGCCTGAGGAGCGTTGTCCAATAGCCGAAACGGGCCAGCAGCAATCTGAGCTGCGATGCCAATACAGGAGATGTTGTAGAATACTTTATACTGATGGTTGCATTGCAGGCCCCGTCATGTCCGTCTCCTCGGAACAGATAGGCAATCAGTGTTTTAAGCAGCCCGTCTTTGCCGTGGGAAATGAGCTGAAACGGGATATGTTTTTGATTCGCGCCAATGCCGCAAATAGCGGTCAGGAATTCTCCAACGATCTTCGAGTGGGAGATGACTTGCAGGGCATTTCGTGTCTTATGCGGAACAACCTTGCTTTCCAGCCCGAAAACAGCTCGCAGAAGCTGCTGCACTTCCTCCGCGTATGCCGTTTCCTTTTTGTGAAAACCGAAACCGATGCCGCATCTCCGCTCCCCCAGCCTTGACCAGCCTTCAGCAATATAATATCCCAGCAGCTTGGCAAGGTTATCATCAAAGGGAACATGCCTCGGCAGCTTTTTGGTCGGAATGCGGTTCGTGCCGATCACATAGCAAAGGCTGTCCTCATTGAATACCAGATAGGGCTTCCGTTCAACAAAGTCCAAGAGATCAAAGACAATATCTTTGTTCTTCGAGACGGTTCTCGGAAAGACGACAAAATCATTCTTCCTGAGCTGGCCTGCGCTGATCCATTCAGGACGGTACTGCGTGCAGGGGCTTTGCGAGCAGCAGCGCGGACACGTCGGCTTGCAAACCACAGACCGGGTTTTGGCAGAATCCACGGTGCAGGTTTCCGAGCGCACGGCCCATACTTTGTGATCCTGCGTCAGTGACAGCACCTCATTGGCGGCCTCGATCTGGACAAGCTCCTCGTCGCAGTCATAGGCCATCGTCTTCCGCACCGGGAAGACATTGCCCAAGTGGGTGACAACCTGGTCATTCGCTTCGATCTCCTGTATCGTCACCTCTCTGCCGTCCGCCAGCAGCACTTTCGTGTCCGGGATGATGCAGCCCCTTCCAGGCCCCACAGGGATGCCCTTGCTCTTAGCCCAATTGATAAAGTCCGCAACAATAAGGAAATAGCCGGAGAAGCCCATCTTCTGGATAACCTTGATCTCCATCTCCAGCCGCTCGCGGTACTGCGCCTCCAGCTCCGGGCTGACCTCCTGCAACTCGCGCAGCAGAGCCAGCCGCTTCTCCAGCCCGTCGCGGCAGGCGTGCTCAAACAGGCTCTCCAACGACTCGCCCGCAGGCACGGGGAAGATGGGGAAGTGGTTCTCGCCGAACTTCAGCTTGAGGTCGCAGCGCTCGGCCACCTCCATCGTGTTGCTCAGGGCCTCTGGGCACCAGCTGAACTGGCGTGCCATCACGTCTGGCGGCTTGAAATACAGCTCGTCGGTGGAAAACTTGAAGCGGCCCGGATCGCTGATCACCTTGCTGGTCTGGATGCAGAGCAGCACCTCGTGGGCGTATGCCTCGTCCTTGTTGAGATAGTGGCAGTCGTTGGTCGCCACCAGCTTGATGCCGAGATCATGGCCCAATTCCTGCAAGCCCGCATTGACCTTCCGCTGCTCCGGGATGCCGTTCTCCTGCACCTCGAAGTAGAGGCGGTCGCCGAAGAGCTGGCGCAGCTCCAGAGCCTTTTCCCGCGCCGCATCCATGCCGCTGTGGCTGATCAGCCAAGGCACCTCGCCGTGCAGGCAGGCGGAGAGGGCGATCAGCCCTTCGTGGTGGTCGGCCAGCAGCCTGCGGTCAATGCGCGGCTTGTAGTAGAAGCCAGCCGTCTGCGCCACCGAAGCCAGCTTCATCAGGTTGCGGTAGCCGTCCTCGTTCATCGCCAAGAGGACGAGGTGGAAGTTGTGGCCCGCGCTCTTGTCGTGGATGAGGTGGTCAGTCTCGGCGATGTACAGCTCGCAGCCGATGATGGGACGCAGGCCAGCTTTCTTGGCCTTGGTGTAGAACTCCAGCGCGCCGTACATCGCCCCGTGGTCGGTGACAGCCACGGCGTTCATGCCGTATTCTTTCGTTTTCTCAATCAGGTCGCCGATGCGGATGGCACCATCGAGCATGGAATACTGCGTGTGGACGTGCAGATGGGTGAACATGAAGGGAAAATAGAGAGGGAAAAATTGGAGAGGCTGGCTGCTGCAACTTTCTCAGATAGCGGCAGAGCAATTCCGCACTGACAAGAACCGAGCGAAGTCAAGCACCTGTCTTGCCGCGTCATCCGGGAGGATGGCAACCAAGACTGAAGTTTGCTCGGCTATGGCATCTACCGCCGTGCGTCGAGGAATCTTTCAGGCAGCGCTCGGCTTCGCTTCTTTCCGGCCAAGACATTCAGCAAGAAAAGAAGATACCAAAGTGCTGATGCTTACGCCTTCCTGTTTTGCCTTTGCCACAAGACGTTCGTGCAGGCTCCGGGGAATGCGGGGACTGAATATGCCGCCCACTGAGTTTCCCGGAAAAGGGATTGGTCTTCCGGCCTCCCTACACGCTTGAAGCCAGCATTCCAAGGCATCTATCCCGTTTTTGACCGCCTCATCCACTGTTTCACCGTCCGACATGCAGCCGGGCAAATCAGGAAAAATAATCAACCAACCGCCGCCTTCCTCATCGGACAACGGCCTCATTTCAAAAGGATATTCTGCTTTACCCATGATCATGCTCCAAGGTCATCAAGAAGCGCAAGAAACTGCTGGATGTACACCGGCTTGATTGGTCGTCTGCTCGGCACAGTCACCACAAGATCAGAATCTTCGTGCATGAAGACCACATGACTGCCGCCAGATTTCCGCACCTGAATCCCCAGCCGTTTCGCAATGATTTCTAAGGAATCAATAGTCCAATCTCTTGGGTTATCACGCATCTTTAGGATTGTTTTATCCGCCTTGCTCATTGCTTAATGATACGTCATTTCGATTTGCCGGACAATAACAATCCATCCTCACCATCTTGCGCTCATGCTTTCGCAAGAATCAAGGCACTATCTTTAAAAAACGGGTAGGTATGACACATTTTTTCCTGCATATTTTAGCTGAAAAGCATCCTCGTAAGGATTTGCAGGAAATGGTACATTCCCTGCGATGCGCAGATACAGAGGCTGGAAAATATTAATTGTTAGATCGTTCATTTTTTCTGAGAATTCATAAAATGTTTTACTGCCTGAATGCTGTCGTCTCGATGAACAAAAACACCATGCACACGCTTAGGTGCTGATTCCGAGCTGAGTTTGATCAGCATGTCTCCGTGGCCAAGCAGTTTTTCCGCGCCGACATCATCAAGAATAATTTTTGATTCCGTATATTTCTGTACAGATAAGGCTATGCGTGAAGGAATATTGGAACGCAGCAGACCGCTGAAGATCTGAGAATCTGGGCGTTGTGTCGCCAGCACAAGATGAATTCCTGATGATCTTGCTTTTTGCGCCAGCCTGATAATACCATCTTGGATATCTTTTGACCTCATGAAGAGGTCTGCAAGCTCCTCTATCACTACAACGATACGTGGTATATCTTTTCCCTTACGGATTGCTTCATCAATATTTGTCGCGCCGATATTTTTGAACCAGTCATTCCGCCTGTTCATTTCATCAGTCAGTGTTCTTAACAACTTTATAATTTCAGCATCATTATCTCCGAACACCTTGTTCATGAATAAATTAGACAGAGAGTCATAGACGGAAAACTCCACTTCCTTGGGATCAATCAACGCAAATTGAATTTTCTGCGGTGTTTTCGTCATGCGTTGCAGTAGGGAAATAATTATTGCATGAAGACAAATACTCTTGCCGCTTCCTGTTGTTCCAGCAACAAAAAGATGCGGAGCATCTGACAAATCAAAAAAATATGGCTGACCAACAACATCTGTGCCAATCCATGTCGGCAGTTTATAGGTGTCAGGCAAAAATGTTTCCACCCACTGACGCAGTTCTTTTCCGCTAGTGTGTGTCCAGCTATCTCTTGGCCGAGGAATATCCAGGTAAATTGTTTTCGGCTCATTGGTTTCTTCCTGAACAATTCCCTGCTGCTGCACTCCAAGCAGATTAGCCAGTTTTTCCAATCCTCCCCGTTTAAGCCTGTCCAGCTCATTAATATCGGGAAGGTACATCTTGTAGCGAGTGAGCCGAGGACCAGTTGCTTCTGTCCGCATTTCAGCGTGAATGCCTATCTCTGAACAGGCAGCTACCAGTTGGTCTTGATATTCAGTTACCACTGCCGGGACAGATTGCAAGTTGGAAAAAAACTCGTGAGTCAACCACGCATGAAAGTCACTTTCTGATTTCCAGCTGATATCTATTTCTCGCAGGCCGCGCCGTATATGCCGCTGCAAAAATTTTCGATAGCTAACTTCATCGCTGAAAAGGTCTTGAGTATGATAGATACTCAACATGGCCCGGCAAGCAGTGTCCCAATCCTGCGTTTTCAGGTCATTATCTTTGCCCTTACCTGTAACCTGCTGTAGATTATACTCTTTCTTTCCTTCCCCTGAAACTTTGTCCAAAGAGTCATCCGGCTCTGTGTCAATCTGTAATGATTTCGCCAAGGCGATTCTCAGGATTTTCCATTTGTTTCCTGAAGACTCTATATCAAGACCCTTTTTCAGCACTCTGCTGATTATTTCCTCATCTTTTTTACTTGTATAAATATCAGCCATTGAAGCCCCCTATGCAGCAGGATACATTGTTTTTTTGACAGGGCTGCTCATGCTGCCGCTTTTGTTTTCAAGAACGTACTCTTGATAAATATAGGGTTTTAACATGTTGTATTTTCGCTCATCTATTTCAGAATCTGTGGGCAGTAAAATGACCTGCTCACTCACAGTCGGATAATAACATCGCAGCAGGTTCTCTTGGTTTCCTATGTCAATTCGTGCCATTGGAGTGTCAACAATAATCGGCATGGACCTGTCTGAGCAAGTTTTTAAAGCCCATAACAACGATGTGGCAGCCAATTGCTTCATTCCGGCAGACAGGCTGCCCATTCCAACAGAGTTGTTATCTTTATCTTGATAACGAATGCCAAAATATTCATCAATGACAATATGTTGGATTAATTCGTTAGAAGTCATGATCTGCTTGAAATACCGATTAACAGCTTTTTCCAGCTCTTCCCTTCGATGTCTTTTTAGCCTGTCTTTATACTCATTAAAAAAGTTTTGGAATCTTTTGGCTGTATCAACTTTTCTCCTGACATTTTTTGTCAGTTCAAGATTCCGTTCTTTTTTTCTTATATCTTCTTTCAGCTTATTCTGTTTTTCAGCCAAATCTGTTTCTTTGCGAGAATTTTCTCCTAACAGAGAATGCATGGCCTTGCAATCTTCATCTTTCTTCTTCAGTTCGTTTTTCACCTGTTCGTACCTATGCTTCTCTTCTTCTGACAGGCTAGCAATATCGAAAAGTGCATCCTCTGTCTGACGGAGTTCTTTCTTCACCGTTTGCAGCTGCTCAAACATCTTCTTCCGCTCTATGCGTAATAAACGGCTGTCAAGATAGGGTTGAATACATTTTTTCAAGATGGCCGCCTCCACCATATTCAAAGTGAAAAAAGAACCGTCTGCCGATGCACTTTGCCCATCTGTATATTCCGCAAGTCTCCTAATCAGTTTGTTTTTGTAAAACTCCTTCTGCTCTTCAGAAAGCCGCTGTGACGGTTGCACAGGAAAAGGAGGGCGGTCGAACAGATCATCTGGTAAAAATTTAGCGAGTTGTTCAACTAATGAGTTGCCTTCCGTAATATTTTCCGTAAACATCCTATCCAGTTCGTCTTGAACCTTCTTCAGCAACTTTTCGTTCGCCAGCAAGAGAATATCATACGGTAATTCTTCACCGATTTTATCGGCAATATCTTTCCGTTCTTCTTTCAATTCATTGATGCGCCGCTTGACAGTGAGTTCTTCCTGCTGACTCATAAAACTGCGAGAATTCTCCTGCCTTGCCTGCAATTGATCGATTTCCTTCTCAGTCTGTTCAAGCTCATCTTGAAGTTCTTTCTTTTCCTGCAATGCGGCTTGAATCTCTTTTTCAACAAGACGTAATTCGTTTTTTACTTTTTCAAATTCAGCTTCCGCAGCTTGGTCTAATGCCCCTTCACGCCGCCAATCTGCAACAGCATCCTTCAGCGCATCCCTGAGATTATTCACATGAGAAATATTTAACAGCCGCTCTATGTGCTCCGCTGTCTGCGCTATATTAGCTGATGCCAATTCTTGTATTTTTTCTCCGTCAAAGAAAAAAAACGGCACATAGTCGTCAGGCAAGCGTTCATCGAGAAAGGCTTGGGCTTCCGCATGTTCGATGACTCTGCCGGGGAGCTGCACAGTCAACCGTTCGTCATAGGTATTATCCTTTACCGTCCACTCTCGTCGGACAGTTATCTGCTCACCAGCTTCTCGCCATATTATCTCAACACTGCAAGTGGAACTGTCAGTCTTGGCATGACGGTTGAAAATTCCCCACCAATCATCACCTGAACCTACGACATATTGCCTTGTTGACGGCGTTCGCTGACGCTGCACTTCTGATCTCAGCTCATTAGTCACTCCTGTAAATAGGAGCTTGATTGAATTTAAAAAACTTGTCTTTCCGAATCCATTTCTTCCACTGATCAAAACGATATTCTTTTCTTCCGTTTTACCAGTAAGGTCAAAAACAGCTTCCCCGTAATAGGAAAACATATTATTGAGGATAATTTTTTCAAAAATCATTTTCTTCCGCCACTCTGTCGGCTGTTACAGCATGTTCAATAACCATTTGCACATCACGCAACAATGCTTTTTTATTGCTGGTTAAATTTGACGGCGGGTATTTGCGTACCACCAAGTTCATCAGCTCGTCAATCCATTGCTCATTGATTTCATGCTCGGCGGCAAGCTCAAGCAGGATTTCGTCTTTTTTCTCATTCTCAGGACGAACGCTCATTAGACTGACTTTAAGTTTTTTTATATTCCGGCCATATTTTTGGGCCATTGCCAGAACCAATGTTCCACGAGTGTCAAAGTCTTGAGACCATTGCCGCTGGATATGAATCATCTCATCATCATCAATAAGAGCTTGTTGAGTTTCCACCTCAAGATGCAATAACTCCTTCAATATCATTTGCCTAGCTTCCGGGGTGAAAGGTCCTTTGCCGCCTGGAGCCGGAGAACCGTCCCGCCGCTGATTCATCCGCATCGCCGAATTCGGACGTATTTCCTGTTTTAAACGATTTCTAAAATTATATAAAGGGGTAAGTTCAGTTGCACCGGAATCAATAAATCCCCGCATTGATCGGTCTTCATCAACCACTGTGCAAATCCAGCATCCAAAACGGCTGTTCCCGCACGACTGGGTATTTAAATCTAAGGCAACTGGGCATTCTCCCCCATTGGCTTGGCGGTATAAATTTAACATGAACTTATGGTCGGTTCCCCAAGGTGCTGGATTATTTGTAAACAGGTAATGCCATACTGAATCCGTGTCCCATTGAGCGATGGGCGACATAATCAACGCATCAGGAATATCCTCATGGGAATGCATGCCACGACTGTTATACTCCCGCGCCTTGATAGTTTTTGCACGATTGGAACTCTCAGCGCTTCTCACGCCGATAAGAATGATGACCCCGCCATATTCTTTGACAATTTGGTCAATCACCCTCCTGCTCGGCTTGATCTTCATCTTGGTTGTGCACCAACGAAACGTGGATGTTGGTGTCGGATAGCCTTTTCCTATAACATTAAACCAAAAACTTTCATCAGGTGTCGGTTGAACAATATGAACAAACAAAGGAAAACGGCATTTCTTTGCGTGTTCTTCTATCTGCCGCAGACTGCTGTGAATATACTCAGCAATATTGGGAGGCTCTACGCGAGTGTCTGAACAAACAATATGAACAGGCTTTACGGCTTGATCAGCAAGTTCAAGCAGCATCTCATAAACAAGCTGCAAGACTAATGTTGAGTCTTTACCGCCTGAAAAAGCGATAACCCATGGCCTGTCATCAGCAAGGTAGTTATTTTTTAATAAATTGCGTGTCTCTTCGAGCAGACTTGTCAGGCTCATGTATCGGACCTAAAGAAATAATTTAATATTTTCAGAGGAATGCCTGTCCAAAGAGATCACGCTGATCATGGGCGAAGCTGCCTCCAACCTCCAATTCAGCGATTGAGAGACCTGACGACGGCCAGGGCCTTCATTTCTCTGATCACTGCGGCATAATCCTTCTGCCCATAAACGGCGGAACCAGCCACAAAGATGTTGGCCCCGGCTTCAGCTATCGCCTTGATTGTTTGCGGGCTGACACCACCGTCAATCTCAATGCCAGCCGCCGGGTTAACCTCATCCAGCATAGCCCGCAGCTTCCGGCATTTGTTGAGCGTGGACTCAATAAAGGATTGGCCGCCAAAGCCAGGATTGACGCTCATCAGCATGACTAAATCCACATCTTCCAGCACGTAGTCGAGCGTTGCGAGCGGCGTGGCAGGATTCAGCACGGCACCCGCCTTTTTGCCGAGCTTGCGGATGGCGTGCAGCGTCCGGTGCAGATGAACGCAGGCTTCCACATGCACCGTGATCCAGTCGGCTCCGGCTTCAGCAAATTCCTGAAGGTATCTGTCCGGTTCGCTGATCATCAGATGCACGTCCAACGGGAGCTGCGTCACCTTCCGCGCCGCCTTCACCACCAGCGGGCCAATGGTGATTGCCGGAACAAAATGCCCATCCATCACGTCAATATGGATAACGTCAGCTCCAGCATCCTCCACGGCTTTGATTTCCTCGCCAAGACGGGAAAAATCAGCGGAGAGGATGGAAGGAGCGATCATCAGGTTGTTCATCATCTTCATTCAGAATGTGCAAGTTCAGTCTTTGTCCCTGCCGCTGCGCTCGCGGAAGAAGAGCCGTAGCGGCACCCGGTCAAGGCCCAGCCCTTCCCGGAAACGGTTGGAAAGATAGCGCTGGTAGGAGAAATGAATTCCTTTCGGGTAATTGGAGATAATGGCAAAGGAAGGCGGGGCAGTACTGATCTGCGCGGTGTAGTAGAGCTTCAGTCTGCGGCCTTGATACATGGGCGGTTCATGCTTGGCCTTCGCGTCCTCTAACAGCCGGTTGAGGGCGGCGGTGGGGAATCGCTGGGTGAACTGGCGGTGCATCTTGCCAATCTCCGGGAAAAGCCGTTTGATCCCCGCGCCGGTCTTGGCCGAGACCTTGAACACTGGCGCAAAGGGGATAAAATTCATCGCCATCCGCAGTTCTTCCAACAGTGCGTCCTGCCGCTTCTTGTCGTCTTGGAGCAAATCCCACTTGTTAATCAGAATGATCAGGGCACGGCCCTGCTCTTGGGTATAACCAATCACCTTGGTGTCCTGCTCAGTGACCCCCTCTTCCGCATCAATCAGCACCACGGCGATGTCGCAGCGGCTGAGGGAGTGCAGGGCCTTCAGTACGGAGAATTTCTCCAGCTTATCCTGAGTCTTGCCCTTGCGCCGGATGCCGGCAGTGTCAATCAGCAGGTAATGATGCTCATCTCGCGACAGCAGCGTGTCCACGGCATCGCGGGTTGTGCCGGCCACAGCGGAGACGATCATTCGCTCCTGCCCCATGATCGCGTTGATCATCGAGGATTTGCCCACATTCGGGCGGCCAAGGAAGGCCAGTTTGACGGTGTTTTCAGGCAGCTCTGCCGCCGGGGCAGCTTCTGCGTCCATCTTCTCGGCCAGTGCTTCCATTAGCGTACCAAAGCCGTAGCCGTGATCAGCAGACAAGGCCCAGAGCTGCTCTACGCCCAGTTCCCAGAACGGGGCCAACAGCTCGTTCTCGATTTCCGGCGCGTCAATCTTGTTGACCGCAAAGAAGACGGTTTTGTCTGTGCGCCGGAGTAACTCAACCAGCTCGTGGTCGCCCGGCATCACGCCCTGACGGCCATCCAAAAGCAGGATGATGAGATCAGCCTCCTCCATCGCCTGCATGGCTTGCGTGCGGATATGACTGCTGAACTGCCCGCTGGCCGAATCATCTCCTCCGTCTTCGATGCCGCCGGTGTCAACCAGCATGAAGGAACGTTCCTCCCAGCTGGCGCGAGCGTAGTGACGGTCGCGAGTCACGCCCGGCGTAGGGTCAACCAGCGCGTCGCGGCTGCGGGTGATGCGGTTGAACAAGGTGGACTTGCCCACGTTCGGGCGGCCAATCAGGGCTACAAGGGGACAGGAGGAGGAATTCAAAGTTCGGTCGCGCAGTTAAGAGTTGCGAAGGCGTTCAGTCAGTGATTTCAGGCAAGGATACTCTTCTGCGGGGATTTTGGCAAGCAGGCTGTGAGGAAGGTGCCCCAAAAGGTCAGGCGATGCCCAGCTTGCAGCCAAGCACCTCCACCACCTTTCTGATGGTCTCGAATTTCGGCGGGCCGCCCTGCGCCAAGGCTTTGCAGTTCTTCCCCGATAGCACTCCCGTGCGACTGCACATTGCACGAGAGATCAACGATGGATTGCACGAGAGTGCAACGGCGCGTATCTCTCTCGTGCAATGGTGAATACTTCTCTCGTGCGACGGCGGATTGCACTGGAGTGCTTTGAAAGGAAGAATGCAGGGGCTACCGACTGCCGCCAGCTTTGAGCTGGGCCAGTCTGTCCAAATTCTGCTGCACTTTCTTGGCATATGGGAGCTTCATATCTTGATACAGGCTCAGGCTCTTCTGCCACAGGTCTTCCGCCTGATCAAGGTTGGCGCGTATATATGCCACACCGCCAAGATTGCTGTAATTTATCGCCATGCCTTCCTTATGGCCCAAGGCTTGGTGCAGTGCCAGAGCTTTCCGGTGTGTCTCCTCGGCCTTGTCCAGCTCGCCGCGTGTAGATGCGACATTGCCTAGATTAGTATATTTTGCCGCCATGCCTTCCTTGTAGTCTAAGGCTCGGTCAATCTCCAGACCTTTCCGGTACATCTCCTCAGCCTTATCCAAGTCGCCGAGTTTCCCATACACAAGGCCCAGATTGCCGTAATTGATTGCCATATCTTTCTTGCGGCCCAAAGTTTGGTTAAGCGCAAGTGCTTTCCTGTGCATCTCTTCCGCTTTGTCTATCTCGCCACGTGCAGATGCCACATTGCCCAGATTGGCGTATTTTGTCGCCATGCCTTCCCTGCGGCCCAAGGCTTGATCAATTTCCAGACCTTTCCGGTACATCTCCTCGGCCTTATCCAGCTCGCCGCGTATCCGACACACTTCACCTAAATTGCCATAACCTGCCGCCATGCCTTCCTTATGGCCCAAGGCTTGGTAAATCTCCTGAGCTTTCCGATGCATCTCCTCAGCCTTGTCCAAGTCGCCGCGTGTCTTATATACAATGCCCAGATTGCCGAGAGCCACTGCCTGCTCCTCTTTATCCCGATGCGCCTTACTCAAGGCCAGCACCATGAGAACGGCTTCTTCGGCCTGCGTCAACTCCCCCATGCGGTGAAGCAGAGCAGCAAGCATGTTCCAGCCGTCCGCATCGTCCGGGTCAAGCTCCACCGCCTTGCGGTAGGCAGTCAGTGCGCCGGTGGTGTCGTGCAGATAGGCCAATGCGCCCAAGTGCCGCGCTGCCGCCGCTGCCTCCTTGTTCGCCTGCTTCCCTTCCGCCTCCTTGGTCTTCAGCACCTCAGCAAAGACAGCCTGCGCCTTGGCCGTGTCGCCCTGCTCCAATGCCTGCAAGGCCACCTTGATGCTTGCCGCAGGCGCACCCGTCTTGGACAAGGCGGTGATGGCTTCAGTCAGGGCCTTGATCTGCTCATCCTTGACCGAGAGCTGCCCTTGCAGCGGAGCAAGCAGCTTTTCAGCCAGCTTGCCCGCCTCCTCCGGGGACATGCCGTAGGTCACAGCGACATTGCCGCCTGCATGAATCGCTGGCGACTGATTGCCTTGAGTGAAGATGCCGCGCAACAGCCGGAGAAAGAAGTTGTTCTCCTGCTTGCCAATGGCGTTCTTGCCTTGAGCGATGTTCTGCTCTCTGCCCTTGCTGTCAAAGGTGTTGTTCATGTTGTTCTCTCCTTCATGCGCCAGTGTAAGCGTAGATGCGAAGGGAGCGCAGCTTCAGTGCTGGCTGATGCTGCGCAAACACTGCTCAGTTGCAGCGCGGAGGCAAGCATATTCCGCCGGAGGGAGTTTGGCAAGCAGGCTGCGCAGGGAGCGGAGAGCTGGGACGAGGTATTGGGCAAAAAACGGCCTGCCGCGTTGGCTGCTGAGAAAGGCGAAGGCACCAAGGATTTGCAGGTTGCGCTGCGTGGCCAGCAGGAGGTATTCGCGGTGGAACTGCTCGCGGTCATACGGCAGCAGGGCGTTGAGCGCGTCGAGATACTGCTCCAGCAGTGCGTCCTGCAAGCTCTGCGGCAGAGCGGCATACGGGTCAATGAGCAGCGAGGCGAGATCATAGGCCAGCGGCCCCAAGCGTCCCGCCTGATAATCAATAAAGCGCACGCGGCCCGGCTGCACCATGATATTCCGGCTTTGGAAGTCACGGTGAAGGAAGAACGAGGCATCAGCTTGCCCAGCTTGGTCGGCAAGACGGGAAAATTCCTGCGCCAAAGCCGCTTCATCCAGCTCCAGCTTGAGCAGGTCACGGCACAAGGCGCGGAGGAAATAACCGGATTCCCGCTCCAACATGAGCGGGCGGTCGTAGCGCGGTGTATCCCAGCACCAAGCGGGATTGAAGTTCTCCCGGCCTCGCACCTGCATTTTGGCCAGCTCAGTCACGGTTTGGCGATAAAGCGCGATGACCTGCGGGGAAGCTGGCCCTTCCGCTATCACCAAATCGTGCAAACGCAGATCGCCCAAATCCTCGCAGACTAACAGGCCGCTTTGCTCATCAAAGGCCAACGGCATTGGTACCGGCGCACCGAGGTCGAAGAGATGACGGCCAAGCTGCCAGCCACTTTTGGCCTCGCGCAGACCGGCGGCATCGTCCGGCGGCGGACAGACGGCCACGGCCCGCTCTCCGTCCTCGCGGACAAGACGGCAGAAGCGGCGCAAGGAGCCGTCCGGGGTGAGCGGCTCAACCTGCACCCTGCCCTGCCGCCACGCCTTGTCCAACAGCGCGAGGGCCGCTTCCGCAAGATCACATCCCTGTATTTTCTGCATCAGTTCATCCCGTTTTCAATTTCGGACAGAAGCAAGCAACACACTGGAGTGTTCTGCTGAACGAGTGTTTTCTTTCAGCGGAACAGCAGCCCGGCTTGGAAAATCAGCACGGCCAGCGTGAAGGCAACCAACGTGTTGAAGCCAATGGAGAAGGCTGCCCATTTCCATGAGCCGCTTTCCTTGGCAATGGCCACAGCAGTGACAAAGCAGGGGGCATAGAACATGACAAAGACAAGGAAGGCCAAGGCTGCCGCCGGAGTCCAGCGCGGATCAGTCTTCAGCCGCTCCTTGAGCGGGGCTGCGTCGTTGGGGTCAGTCTCGCCAAGGGAATAGGCCGTGCCCAGTGTGGAGAGAATCACCTCTTTGGCGGCAAAGCCGCCGACCAAGGCGATGTTGGTGCGCCAGTCAAAGCCTGCCCAGCGGCTGACTGGCTCCAGCGCAATGCCGATGCGTCCGGCAGCGGAATGCCGCAGCTTGGCCTCAGCCTCCAGCTGGTCGATGTCTTTGACATTCTGGGCTGCCTGCTGCCGCAGGGCGGCGAATTCTCCAGCCTTGTCAGCGGGCAGGCCGGGATAGGTCATCATCGCCCAGAGCAGGATGGAAATGCCAAGAATCACCGTGGCCGCCTTTTTCATATACTGCCACGTGCGCTCCCATGTGTGGGTGAGCAGGCCCCGCACGGTGGGAAAGCGGTAGGGCGGCAGTTCCATGACAAAGGGCGTGGACTCGCCTTTCAGCACGGTCAGGCGGAGGAATTTAGCGGCCAGCAGGGCGGTCAGCCAGGTAAAGAGTGTGGCCAGAACCATGTATCCGGCCTGATGCTCGGCAAAGAAGGCTCCGATGATCAAGGTCAGCACCGGCAGCTTGGCCCCGCAGTTCATGAAGGGCACGGTGAGCAACGTCGCCATCCGCTCCTTGGGCGAGCGCAGGGTGCGGGCCGCAAACACGCCCGGCACCGCGCAGCCGCCCGCAATACCGCCGGAGATGATGAACGGCATGACCGAGGAACCGTGCAGGCCGAAGAAGTGAAAGATGCGGTCCATCATGAAGGCCACACGGGCCAGATAGCCGGAGTCCTCCAGCACTGCGATGCCGAAGAACATGAACATGATGATTGGCACAAAGCCCAGCACCCCGCCCGCGCCGTCAATCACCCCGGCAATGAGCATGGACTTGAGCGGCCCGTCCGGGAGCAGGGTCTGCATTGCGCCGCCAAAGGCTTCAAACAGCCCGGCCAGCAGCTCGACAAAGAACGAAGACCAGTTGAAGGTGAAGCTGTAGAGGGCGAAGAGGATGGCGGCCATGATCAGCGGCCCCAGCAGCCGGTGAGTGACAACTTTGTCAATCCGGTCTGAGGCGTAGAGCCGGTCTTCGTCAAACGTCCGCGCCACCACCCCTTGACGGAGGATGGACTTGATGAAGCCGTAGCGATGGTCGGCGATTACCGCTTCCGGGTAGGCATCAAGGGTGTTGCGCAGGTGCTGGGTCAGGCTCTCGCTGCGGCTGATCAACTGACGGCCCAAGGTTGCGTCCGCCCGCATCACTTGGCTGATGATCTGCTCATCATTTTCCAGCATCTTCAGGGCAATCCAGCGGGCCGGATACAACGCAGTCAGCAACCTGCCCTCCTCAAGCAGCGGCACGAGGTCACGCAGGGCAAGGTCGATGTCCGAGCCGTAGCGGAGCAGGGTCGGCGGGTGGTCTTTTTCTTGGCTCACCGCCAGCACCGTGTCGAGCAGCTCTGGCACTCCGCGCCCACTGCGGGCGACAATCGGCAGCACCGGCACGCCGAGCAGCCTGCTCAGTTCGGCAGTGTTGATGCTAATGCCCCGCTTCTCCGCCGCATCCACCATGTTCAGGGCGATCACCAGCGGCACGCCCAGCTCTAAGAACTGGCAGGTCAGATAAAGGTTGCGCTCCAGATTGACCGCATCGACAATGTTGACCACCACCTCAGGCCGCTCGTTGACTAAATAATCGCGAGCAACCAGCTCCTCGACTGAATAGGCGGTGAGCGAGTAGGTGCCGGGCAAATCAACCACCCGCAGCCTCTGCTCGCGGTGAGTGCAGAGGCCTTCCTTCTTCTCTACGGTCACGCCGGGATAATTGCCCACGTGCTGGCGCGAGCCGGTGAGATGATTGAACAGCGTGGTTTTACCGGCGTTAGGATTGCCGGCAAGGGCAATATGGAAGGACTTGTCGTTCACAGGAGGCGCGCAGGACGGGAGAAAAGATTCAGGAGTCTGGGCTGGCAGAGGGCGGCTCAGGCGGGGTGCAGTCTGTTTTCCCGCAGGCGGAGCAGCCGCCCGCGCAGCCGCAGGAATTAGAACGGAAGGATCGGTAGAAGCGGATGCCGAGCCAGGCAAGGACGGCAAAAACGATAATGCCAACAAGCAGCTCCTGCATGATCAGGCTGGCTCCACAAAGATGCTGGCGGCGGTCAGCTCATCGATGCTGAGGGTGCCGCCGTTGACCTTCACCATGCACTGCCGCCTGCGGCCATGACAAAGCGGCTCCAACACCGCGCCCGGCAAAACCCCTAAGCTGGCCATCCTGCCGCAGGCATTGCGGTCGCCGTTGATCCGACAAACTCTGACCCGGCGGCACCCGCAGCACTCGGAAAGCGGCTGCGCCCCGGCCTGCGCTGCGGGCTGCCCGCAGCCCCGCTGTCTTCTGCCGCCGAACAGACAATGAAAGAACATGCCGCCTCTTCTGATTGAATATCCTTGGGGAACCCAAGAAAACTCCGCCTTGGTGCAAATAATAAATATTGTCAACAGGCTTGACAAGCATTTTCTGCGCAACAAGGACGCAGAAAGCTCCTCTACAGCCGAACTCCTGACAATTCAGCTTGTTTTTCGATGACCGGCATGATATTTTTCAGCTTTCTAGCACGCAGATCAGATGGTTCTCAACCGCCCAGCACATCCAAGGCATACAGCGCGCGCACGGCATGACTGAAGCAAGGCCCGATAACGGCAATCACTCCGCCCTGTCCGGGAAAGATCTCTTCATCACCGCAGGCGCGGGAGGCAGTATGGCCTCCTACGAGAAAAGCTCTCCCATCTATTCCCTCCTCAGCGGCCAGCGAGTCGGCCATATTCCCATTGACGAGCACAAGGAGATTGACCGGGATGAATGCGCCGCCAACCAGAAGATCGCCTCCAGCCTCCAGCTACTACTGCTGACATTGATTGCTGGCTGCGTTTGGCTGCCCTACGTGCATGTCCTCCGCTCACCGGCACTGCACAGCGCGATGGCCCTGTTTGCCCTTTTCGCCTGTGTCAGCCGCTACGGCCTGCGCCAGCACCATCGCAGTACCTGGCATCTGCGCCTGAATAGCTGGGCCACGCTGCTTTTTTCAGCGACAGTCGTCTGGCAGACGGGCCTGCTCTCCAGCCCTTTTCAGCCGCTCTTCCTCCTCTGCATCATGCTGACCGGGGCGATGCTCGGCCCTAAGACTGTCTATCAACAGGCCGGAGCCGTGACAGCCTGCTGGTTGCTGCTGGCCGCTGCCGACCGCAACGCCTTCTCCGGCAGCCTTGCCGCGCTCAAAGTTGATGCAGACTACTTAGCCGCGCCGCTGATCGGTCTTGCTTTAGTCTGGCTGCTGGCATGGATGGCCGCCCAGCTTGCACAAGAGGCCGAGGAGACCAAGGAGAAGATTCGTCAGCTCTCGCGCACCGACCAGCTCACCGGCCTGTGGAATATGAAGATGCTCCTCATCTTCATGCAGCGCGAGTACGAGCGTACCTTAATGCGCTCCGGCAAGTTCTCTGTTCTGATGATTGACGCGGACAGCCTGAAGGCGGTCAACGACATGTTCGGCCACCATGCAGGCACCATGCTGATCGTCTTCATCTCCGAGACCATGCGCTCGCAGCTCCGGGAGGAGGACATGCTGGCCCGCTTCGGTGGGGACGAGTTTGTCGCCTTCCTGCCGGAAACCAGCTGCTTAGATGCTTGGCGGGTGGCCGAACGCCTGCGCTCCCGGATCGAGGATGCGCCGCTGGTCTATGAGGGCCACTCCGTCCGCATCACGGTGAGCTGCGGCATTGCCTGCTTCCCGGATCACGGCGACAACCTCACCGAGATCATGAAGAAGGCTGACCGCGCCCTGTATCAGAGCAAAGACTTGGGCAAGAACCGCTGCACCATCTACAGCGAGGGCCATGAGCACGAGGACGGCCCAGCAGAGCCTGAGCCGGTCAGCTCTCCCTCACCTCAATCTTCCCGCGCAGGTGATTCTTCACCGCACCGATAGGTACTTCCTTGCGGTGGAAGATGCCCGCAGCCAAGGCCGCATCCGCCTTGGTCTCCTGAAAGACTTCCAGAAAATGCTGGGCGCAGCCTGCCCCACTGGAGGCAATCACCGGGATGCGCACTGCCTGCTTCACCGCCCGGATCAGCTCCAGATCAAAGCCCGCATTGGTGCCGTCGCGGTCAATGCAGTTGAGCAGAATCTCGCCTGCTCCCAGCCCTTCGCAGACTTTGGCCAGCGTCACCGCATCTACGTCCCGGCCTTCGCGCCCGCCCCTGACCGTGCATTGATACCAGCAGTACCGCTCGCCGTTCGGGCCAGGGAACATGGTCTCTATCACCTGATGCCGGACTGCTTCGGGCGAAGCGACGTAAACCCGGCGTGGGTCCACCGAGATCACCACCGCCTGATTGCCATACACACGGGCAATCTGCTCAATCGAGCTGAGGCCGTTGGAGCGGCCCTGCTTCAGCACATTCTCCACGATCAGCACTGCGTCCGAGCCAATGGATACCTTGTCCGCGCCGCTGCGGAAGTATTCTGAAGCCACCTCCAAGGCAGACCAGAACCTGCCGTTCTCGTCGGTGAAGTCGCGGATGCCACCGCCAATGGTTAGGGGGACAAAGACGTTCTTCGAGGTCTGGCGCAGCACCTCCAGCATCGGCATGTCCTGGAGAGGAAAAGCCCGGAAGGCGGTGATATTGAGGAAGGTGATCTCGTCCGCGCCCTGTTCGTAATACTCTTGGGCCAGCGCGACCGGCTTGCCGAGATTGCGCACTTGGCCCTGCTCGCGCACGTCGTACTGATCGCCCTTGGTGACAATGAGGTCGCCGTGGTCGTTGGAGCGCACGTCAAGGCAGGCGATGATCCGGGCGGCGAGCTGGGTTGGCTGCTCATCTACGGCGCGGATGCTGACGCTCTCTCGGCTGCTGTCGAGGAAGTTCTCCAGCAGGCGCAGCCCGGCCTTGCCGCTCTTCTCCGGGTGGAATTGGGTGGCAACGACATTGCCGTGTTGCACCGCGCTGACAAAGGGGCAGCCGTAATCGGTCACGGTCAGCACGTCAGCGGGGCTGTCCGCTTCGGCATAGTAGGAGTGGACAAAGTAGAATTTCTCCTCGCCGGAAAAGCCGTGCAGGAGGCGCGAAGGCTGCTGCGGCCTAATGCCGTTCCAGCCGATGTGCGGCACAGATAGCTCAGTGCGGAAGCGGCGCACCTGGCCCGGCAGGAAACCAAGACCCGGCTCCTCCGGTGCCTCCTCGGACGAGGCGAACAGGGCTTGTAGGCCAACGCAGATGCCGAAGAAAGGCTTGCCGCTGCGCAGATAGTCGAGGAGCGGCCCGGTGAGCTGCTGCTCACGCAGTGTGCGCATCATCGCCCCGAAATTGCCCACCCCAGGAAAGACGAGCCGCTCGGCGCGGCGGATATCCTCTGGCGAGCTGACCCGCGCCACTGTCCCGCCCAAGGATTCCAAGGCGTTCACTACCGAGCGCACGTTGCCTGCGCCGTAATCAAGGAGAGTGATCATGAGATGCTTGAGAACTAAAGAATCAAGGCAGAACGCTGTGTCCGTCCTGCTGCTTTCATACGGCGGACACAGCAGCCTGTCCTATTCTTAAAAAGGATTGCGGCGTGCGTCAAGAGCTATTGTCACTGCTTGCCGCCCTGCCAGTCCCTGTCTTGCTCCGTGTGGAATCAGCATACCATGCGCAGTGCTTTTGGGCAACTTCAGTCCTCCTGCTGTGCAATCACCCAGCGCGGCATGGAATGCGGCCCACCCTTGCCCGCCAGAAAATCTAATGGGTACCCTTGAGAATATCTGGAGGGTACCCACCAGCGTGTCTGATGGGTACCCTGTAGATTGCCTGATGGGTACCCTCCAGTTTTTTTCCTCCTCCGCCTTGAGTTGTTCTTGTCCCTGTGTTGCGTGTATCAAATCCCCAGACTGACGAGTCTTTGGCAATTATCCTGTTGAAAAAAATGGCGGGAGGGGTATGTTGGCTGATCTGGGGCAGTGCAAGATGCACCACGCACCTGCCCTGCAATCAACCTAAACAGGAAGAAAAGGCAAACAGGAGGTTTCTCATGCCAACTATTTCCATGTTCTATGGCATCTTGGTTCTCATGTACTTTCATGATGACAAGAAACACAGCGTCCCGCATATTCATGCCGAGTATGGCGAGCATCACGTCACCTGCGCGATTGATGACGGCACAGTGCTTGCAGGCAGTCTGCCTAAGCAGAAAATGAAGCTACTGGAGGCATGGCTTGAGATTCACAGAGAGGATTTGCTGGCCGACTGGAAACTTGCGGTTGCCGGTGAGCCAATCTTCAGGATTGACCCACTCAAATAGCTGCGCACGAGGACGACATGGACAAGGTGATCAAGGCGGTTCCTCTGGAGGATTACAGAATTGACATCCTCACCAGCAGCGGTGTGGCCGGGGTATTTGACGTGAAGCCGTATCTTCAGGGCCGCGTGTTTCAGGAGTTGCGCGATGAGGCGTATTTCCGGCAGGTGCGGCCTGCGCATCATGGCATAGCCTGGCCGCATGAGCAGGATTTCAGCGCGGACACCATCATTCATGACATCCGGCAGGCGCAAGGGAAAGCGGGTGGGATAGCGGAGAGTGCCCGCCAGGAAATCTAATGGGTACCCTCCAGTTTTTTTCCTCCTCCGCCTTGAGTCGTTCTTGTCCCTGTGTTGCGTATATCAACTCCCCAGACTGACGAGTCTTTAGCAATTATCCTATTGAAAAAAATGGTAAGAGGGGTATGCTGGCGTATCTGGCTCAGTCCAGTGGAGCATTCTTGTGGACAGGCGCAATGCCTATCCCTACTCCACGAATAACCGAGGTGCATAAGCCATGCCGAATAAAGAACTGCTGAAGAAGATACAAAAGGCTGCCACAAGCAATGCTATCGTGCTTGACCTGAGCAACAGCGGGATAAGTGAGCTGCCGCCGGAATTCTTTCAGCTAACCACCCTGACATCTCTCAACCTGAGCTGGAACCAGCTAACCGCTCTGCCGCCGGAAATCAGCAAGTTGACTAATCTGAGAGATATTGACCTCTGGAATAACCAGCTAACCAGTCTGCCACAAGAATTCGCCAAGCTGATTAACTTGGAAATGCTTAATCTCGGCGGCAACCAGCTGACTACCATGCCGCCAGAAATCTGTCAGTTAACGAATCTGCGGCGGCTTCGCCTTGGTGAAAACCAGCTAACCAAACTACCACCGGAAATCGGCCAGCTAACCAAGCTGATAGAGCTTACCCTCTTTAAGAACCGACTGAGCATTCTTCCATCAGAAATAGGCCAGCTAATAAAACTGATAGTTCTTAACCTCAGCGACAATCGCCTCTTTCCTATGCCGCTGGAAATCTGTCTTTTGACTGACCTAGCTGAACTTAACCTCAGCCATAACCAAGTAAAAGAAGTGCCGCCGGAAATCGGCCAGCTAATTAACTTGAGAGTGCTTGACCTCTGGGGCAATCAGCTAACTGGACTGCCACCAGAAATCTCTCAGTTGAGAGAACTGGCAACGCTTAACCTGAGCATCAACAATATAAGCCCGCTGCCGCCACAGCTCTTCCAGATGACCGGCCTGAGATTGCTTAACCTCAGCAACAACCAGTTAACAGAACTGCCGCCGGAAATCAGCCAACTGATTAATTTGAGAGTGCTTGACCTCTGGGGCAACCAGCTTACCGAGCTGCCGCCGGAAATCGCCGAGCTAACCAGTATCAGAGTGCTTAATTTCGGTCATAACCAGCTCACCAAGCTGCCGCCGGAAATCACTCAGCTAACCAATGTAGAGAAACTTACTTTTGATGACAACCCCCTTGCCTCGCCGCCGTGGGAGACAGCCATTAAAGGCATGGAAGCTATACGCGCCTATTTTGTCGAGCTGGAAAAAGGAGGGCTGCCGGTGAATGAGGTGAAGATCATTCTCGTTGGTGAAGGAGCGGCAGGTAAGACATCCTTAGTCAACCGGCTGATCGACAAGGAATTTAATCCAGAGGAAGAGACGACTTTCGGCATCAACATCCGAAGCTGGGATATAGAGGCCGGAGACCGGAAGATCAAGGGCAATATATGGGACTTTGGCGGCCAAGTGATCATGCACGCCACGCACCAGTTCTTCATGTCCAAGCGCAGCCTCTATATTCTGGTTCTCGATAGTCGCAAGGAGGAGAAAGCGGAATACTGGCTGCGGCATATCGAGAGCTTTGGCGGGGACTCTCCCATTCTGATCGTCTTTAACCATCAGGATGCTTTCAAGGTTTTTGACCTCAACCGTCCTTTCTTGCAGAAAAAGTATCCGTCCATCAAAGGCTTCTTTCGCACCTCCTGCAAGACCAAAGATGGTATTGCTGAGTTCAAAGCTGCCTTGATCAAAGAGTTGGCGCAGGTAGAGATGATCGGTATCCGCTGGCCGCGAAGCTGGTTTAAGGTCAAGGAGCGGCTGGAGCATCCAGACACGCCCTATATTAGCCGTGAAAAATATAGAAGCATCTGCCAAGAGGCAGGCATCAGTGAGGCGGACAGACAGGAAACGCTGGTTGACTTCCTCCACGATCTGGGTGTGGCGGTGCATTTCAAGGAAGCTGATCTGGATGGCACTTATGTGCTTGACCCTAAGTGGGTGACAGCGGCAGTCTATAAGATCATCACTGCGGAGAAGGTGAAGCAAGACCAAGGCATCCTGCATGTGAACAGCCTGCCGGAGATTCTGAAGAAGCAGGACAAGGATATGTATGACTTCCCTGCCTCTAAGCACTTGTTTATCCTTGAGTTGATGAAGCGGTTCCAGCTCTGCTACAGCCTTGACAACGAGACTGTGCTCATCCCTCAGCTCTTGGATATCGTTGAGCCGAAGTTTGAGTTTGACTATGCAAGCTCGCTCCGGTTCGCCTTCCTTTATGATGACTTCCTGCCTGTGTCCATCCTCTCCCGCTTCATGGTCAAGGTGCATAAAGACATCAGCGATACGCAGTGCTGGTTGACAGGTGTGGTCTTGGAAGATGAAAGGAGCGGTTCAACTGCCGTAGTCAAGGCGGATGCCGAGAAGAGGCGCATCAGCATCTGGGTGAATGGCCCCCGCCGGAAGGAATATCTGCACGTCCTCTGGTACTTGCTGCGGGAAATCAACTCCAGCTTTGAGAAGCTCCCCGTCCGCGAGCGGGTGCCCATGCCTGATGACCCGGAGCGCACGGCTGACTATGAGACCTTACTCAAGTATTTGGAACGGGGCAATGACATGTATATTCCCGATGGCTCCAGTAAGGACTACAGCGTGAAGGAACTGCTCGGCTTGGTGCAGCCAGAGAGCAAAGATGAGATATGGAACGTTATAAATAGTATCGTAGAGTATGGCGGCAGAAAGGAGATTATCATAATAATCTTAGAACACCTTCTTGAGATTGTTAGACTGAGTGTGTTGCCACCCTTCATTACTATCGATCTCAATAAGCTCTTTAAGATACTTCTCGATGAGTATAAGAAGTATATGGCTAAGACCTCTGCGCTGAAGTGCAGCCTTCCTCACCCGTGATCTGCAATCATTCAGGGTATTCATCAGCTATTTCAGTGGGTACCCTTGAGATTAGTTGCCAGGCATCTTTGAGAAGGTGCTGGCACGCGAGAAACAGAAGCGGCAGCAGGGGGCCAGGGGGCATGAAAATCACCAAGGACATTCAACCGGCATAACCAGCATGGAACTTTCAATCAGCGATGACAAGACCAAGGAGCTGCTTACCGAAGTAATGATTGAGCTGCTCCGCACCAAGCGCGACCTGATCCGGGACATCCTCATGGAGGCTCTGGAGGAAGTCGGTTTAGCCAACGCCATTGCCGAAGGCTGTAAGAACGAGTTCGTCTCAGAGGAGGAAGTTTTCTCACTTCTTGATCGAGCGGCAGAATGAACGTCCGATTTGAGGCCAAGTTTGCGAAAGACCTGAAGCAGGTCAGCGACGGCAGACTGCTGAAGGCGGTCAAGGAGCTGGTGCTTGCCTGCAAAGAGGTGGAAAGCCTGACCGAGATCAGCCAAGTGAAGAAGCTGAAAGGATATGACACGTTCTACCGTGTCCGCCTCGGCGACTACAGGATCGGGCTGGAGCTTGCCAAGGATGGGCTGATCTTTGTCCGCTGCCTGCATAGGAAGGAAATCTACAGATACTTCCCCTGACAACCAGATGCAGACAGGAAATGGCAGGGTGCCTGTTTGCAAATTTTCTGTAGGGGCGGTTCGCGAACCGCCCCTGCGCCATCACCTCCACAGGAGCATGACCATGAGCAGCTTGCGGATTGAGCATATTGACCCCTTGGCAGCCAAGCGGTACCGCAGCGCGACCGCAGCCGAGAAACAGACTGCGGCCCAGCTACTCAATTGCTGGCTCACCGACGATGCGGCCAGTCTTGAGCTGCTGATCAGGCAGCGGCGACCGACAGGGGAAGAGGTGCTGCAACGGCAGGCGGCGGAGTATTTCAGCAATCCTCCGACCTTTCCGCTCAACTGGGCGGAAAACAAACTGAGCCGCGAGGAGATGAATGAACGATAGCATCCTGCGCGATGTCTGCTATGTGGACACCAACATCTTCGTCTATCTGCACGACGGGAGCGCGCCGGACAAGCAGCGCGTCTCGGCGCAGCTTTGCGCGGCGTTCGCTCAGACTGGCAAAGGACGCATCTCTGTGCAGGTGCTTTCTGAATGGCGCAACACGATGCTGCGGAAGTTCTCCGGCGTGGTTGACAAGGAGATGCGCAGGCAGTTCATCCGTCTGCTGGAGGCATGGCAGCCGCTGGCCGTCACCCCGGCTGTAATCCTGCGGGCCGAGGAGCTATGCGACAAATACAAGCTCTCTCCCTATGATTCCCTGCACGTGCAATGCGCCTTGGACATGGGCTGCCGCTGGTTTCTGTCCGAGGACATGCAGGATGGCCTGACTGTCAACGGCACGCTGACCTTCTGCAATCCATACAAGGCGTGCTGATGGATGCCTCTGAGGATGATTCCTACAGGGGCGGAAAATCTTTCGCCCATACGCAGCAAAACCCCCCAACCCCACAGGAGAACTGTCATGAAAACCGTGCAATACCGCCCTGAAGTCAACGCCCTCACGATGCCGCAGTCCTATTCTGTCCGCCATATTCCGAGGGATACCGTCGGTTATGCAGGCATTGCCGAGCGGATGGCGCGGAACAATCCCGGCCTGACCAAGACTCAGGCAGAGGCAAACTTGCGGGCGGCAGTGCAGGCCATGCAGGAGGAGCTGGCCGAAGGTAACCGTGTCACCTTGGAGGATGCGTTCACCATCACCCTGTCGTTCACTGCCCGCTTGGAGAACCCAGACGACCCGCTGCCGCCGCTGGAAGAATGCCTGCAAGTCCGTGCTTTTGCCTCCCGGCCCTTTGTCGATGCGGTGCGCAAAGATGTGCAGACCGAACGCCTGCCCATGACCGAGAAGCTGCCCCAGATCAATACCGCCGAAGACACGGTGCTCAAGCTGGACGGTGTGCTGTACGCAGGCAGCGCGCTGCGGCTGAAGGGCACTGATCTTTTCTTTGACAGCGAACTGTACGGCGGCGAGTGCGTCCTTACTGGAACCCGCGCAGGCCGGGCTGTCCAGACCAAGCTCGTCTCTGTGAGCGACAGCGAGGTGCTGCTCCTGCCGGAGATTCCGGCCCAGCCTGAGCCGTGGAACAACGAGTACATCGGCTCAATTGCCACCCGCTACACCGAGCATGGTACCCTGCGCACCGGCACCTACCGCCGCAAGCTGCGCACGCCGCTGGTCATCAACGGGTTGGCGTTCGAGACCGGCCCTGGCATCCTCAGCGGCGCAGGCGAGGCTCCTTTTGCTCGGCTTGAAAGCGGCACGGCCTCTGCCTCGGCCATGATTCGTATTCAGGCTACCTTAGACATCGGCGACGGCCACATCGAGCTGACTTTGCTCGACATGAAAGAGGGCGGCAAGGCTGGGACTCCGGTCAGGGTTACGGATAATGCGGTCTATGTGGTAAACGGCTGGGAAAACGCGACAGTGAGCAGCCTCAGCATCCCTGTGGACGACTTTGCTGGGCTGAAGGACTTCATCCGCAGCGGCTACGCAGGCAGGCTGGTGGATGTGCTGGATATCCGGGTGGCGTAGAGCAGGAGGACGGGGAAGTCAGTTCCGATGCACATCCTTATCATCGATGACGAGGCCAACATCCGCAAGATGCTGGCTCTCTGCTTAGAGAGCGGCGGCCACCGCGTGACTGCGGTCAGCAACAGCAAGGACGCGCAGGCCGAGGCTGGTCGGCAGATGTTTGACCTCGCCTTTGTTGATCTGCGCCTTGGCACGGAGAGCGGCCTTGACCTCATCCCTGCCTTGCTTGGCATCTCGCCTTGGCTGAAGATTGTAGTCATCACCGCCTATGCCTCCATTGACACCGCTGTGGAGGCGATGCGGCGTGGGGCTGCCGACTACCTTGCCAAGCCTTTCACGCCCGACCAGGTGCGCCTCGTCACGGAGCGGGCCGCTGCCCTGCGCGGCATGGAGCAGCGCATTGCCAGCCTGAAGGAGGACTTGGCCCGCCTGCATCCTGAAACCACGTTCAGCTCCCAGCATCCGGGGATGCAGCGGGCACTTGCCTTGGCGCGGCAGGCAGCGGCTTCCGAGGCGGTGGTGCTCCTGCGCGGGCCAAGCGGCACGGGCAAGACCATGCTCGCCCGCGCCCTGCACAGCTGGAGCCGCCGGGCCGACAAGCCTTTTGCCACGGTCTCCTGTCCGACCCTGAGTGCAGAGCTGCTGGAAAGCGAGCTGTTCGGCCATGTGCAGGGCGCGTTCACTGGGGCGATGCGCGATCAGCCTGGCCGGGTTGCTGCCTGCGAGGGAGGAACCCTCTTCTTGGATGAGATAGGCGACCTGCCGCTGGCCCTCCAGCCTAAGCTGCTCCGCTTTATTCAGGAAAGAGAATACGAACGGGTGGGCGACCCCCGCACCCGCAAGGCGGATGTGCGCATCCTGGCCGCCACCAATGCTGACTTGGACAAGGCCGTGCGCGAGGGCCGCTTCCGCGAGGACTTGTACTACCGCCTCAACGTCATCCAGATTGATCTGCCCGCGCTCTGCGAGCGGCCCGACGACGTGGAGGCCATCGCCCAGGACATGCTCCGCTTCTTCGGGGCGCAGAACCGCAAGCTCTTCACCGGCTTCAGCCCAGCCGCCCTGCTTGCCCTGCGCCAGCATTCATGGCCGGGCAATCTGCGCGAGCTGCGCAACGCGGTGGAGCGGGCCGCCATCCTTTGTCCCTGCCAAGAGGTTGAGCCGGAACACCTGCCTGGCTCAGTCGCCCCGCGTCCTACGCCTCTCCAGCTTGGCGACCGCGCCAGCCTGAAGGCAGTGGAGGAGCAGCACATCCGCCGGGTGATGGCCTCCAGCCGCACTCTTCAGGAAGCCGCCGACATCCTCGGCATAGATCAGGCTACCCTCTGGCATAAGCGCAAGCTGTATGGCCTCTGAGCCGCAACTCTTCATCTCACTCGTAATGCGTCCACAGGCGGATGACCTTTACGGCCTTCTCCGCGTCCAGCACCTGATACACCAGACGGTGCTGAATGTTGATCCGGCGGGAGCAGGCTCCGGCCAAGTCGCCGATGAGCTTCTCATAGGGCGGCGGGTTCTGATACGGATTGCGGCGCAGGATGTCCAGCAGCTCCTCGGCCTTGGCCCGGAGGCCGGAGGAGGACAGCTTTTTGGCATCCTTTAGGGCCTGCTTGGTGTACACGAGCTTCCACATCACCAGTCAAGCCTGTCTTCGCATTCATCCAAGGGAACACGCAGCCCTTCTCTGATAGATTCCCTCATGCCCGGAATAGACAGCAGGTACAGCGTCTCCTGCACGGCTTGCCAGTCTTCTTCAGACACCAAGACGGCGTTGCCCTGTGTTCCGGTGATGAGCACTGGCTGATGCGAGCTTGCCGTCTCAGCGATTAGCCGATGCAGCCGCGAGCGGGCTTGGGTGGCAGTTACTGTTGGCATGGCAGGGCCTCCGCATGTTGTCTTCCTTCCAGTTCGTCAATCTCGCGGCCAAACGACTGGGCATCTGTCTTTTCCGCCAGCAGCACCTTGTCCGGGATGCCGATGGTAATTTCCTGGAGAACCATGTGTCACTTTTCTTTCTTGCCTGATAGTTTCGTAGCGCACCGTGCAGAATCAGCATACCATGCGCACTGCTCCGGGGCAACTTCAGTCCTTCTGCCTTGCAAACACCCAGCGCAGCGTGGAGCGCGACCCGCTCTTAGCCGCCCGCAAATCTAGTGGGTACCCATCAGCGTGCCTGATGGGTACCCTTGAGAATATCTGGAGGGTACCCACTAGATTGCCTGATGGGATCCCTCCAGTTTTTTTCCTGCTCCGCCAGCCTGCATCAAGCTGCCTGCCTATAGAATCTGCCAGCCGTTCTGCATTAAGCGCAGGGCAATTATCCTGTTGAAAAAAATGGCAGGATTGGTATGCTGGCTCTTCTGGCTCAGTCCAGTGGAGCCTTCCTGCGGACAGACGCAACGCCTGCCCCTTTCCTACGAATAACCGAGGTGTATACGTCATGACGAATGAAGAGCTGCTGAAGGTGATCGAAGAGGTGAAGGCAAGCAAGGCCACTGCGCTCGACCTTAGTTTAAACAAGCTCACCGCCCTGCCGCCGGAGCTGTTCCAGCTACGGTACCTGACTTGGCTGAACCTCAGCGGCAACCAGCTAAATAGCCTACCGTCTGCGATCAGCAAGCTTACCAATTTGACATGGCTTGACCTCAGCGGCAACCAGTTGAACAGCCTGCCGCTTGAGATATGCAAGCTGCCTGAGCTGGAAACGCTCCGGCTTGGCGACAACCCGCTCGTCTCCCCGCCACTGGAGATCGCCACTCAGGGCATCGAGGCCATGCGTCAGTATTTTGCGGAGCTGAACAGTGGCACGCAGTTCCTCAACGAGGTGAAGATTCTCGTGGTCGGTGACGGAGAAGCTGGCAAGACCTCCTTAGTTAAGCGGCTGTTCAATGAGATATTCGATCAAGCCGAAAATCCTACGCACGGCATCAATATCCGGGGCTGGGATGTGGAGGTCGGCGGGCGGAAGCTCAAAGCCAATATCTGGGACTTTGGCGGGCAGGTGATGCAGCACGCCACGCATCAGTTCTTCTTCTCCAAGCGCTGCCTGTACATTTTAGTTCTCGATGGCCGCAGAGAGGAAGAGCCGGAATACTGGCTGCATCACATCAAGGCTTTTGGCGGCAGCTCGCCTGTCCTGATCGTTACCAACAAGCAAGATATCAGTCCCCAATATAAACTCAATCATACCAACCTCCAACAGAAATACCCGAACATCCGTCGCTTCTTTCGCACCTCTTGCAAGAACGATACAGGCATTGTCCAGTTTAAAAAGGCACTCATAGACAAGCTGGCTAAGGTGGAGATGACTGCCATCCGCTGGCCGAAGAGCTGGCTGGCTGTCAAGCAGCGCATGGAGCAGATGGATGAGCACTACATCAAGGCGGAGGAATATGAAATCATCTGTCAAGAGGCAGGCATCACCGAGAAGGCGAGCCGCGAAACCCTGCTTGACTTCCTCCATGATCTCGGTGTGGCCGTGCATTTTAAGGAGTTCATCTTGGATGCCATGCACGTGCTTAGGCCAGACTGGGTGACGAGGGCAGTCTATCGTCTCCTCACTGCCGAGGAGACGATAAAAAAGGGAGGCCGCCTTGACATGAACAGCATGGGAGACATCCTGCATCACAAGGAAGGGGGGAGATGTTGCTGTCCAAAGGATACCCACCCTTTCATCTTGAAATTAATGCGGCGGTTCGAGCTGTGCTACAATATCGACGAGGAGACGGTGTTAATCCCTCAGGTACTCCCTGCGGATGAACCAGTCTTTTCCTTTGATTATAGCGACACGCTCCGTTTTGTGCTCCGGTATGACAATTTTCTGCCGCCCTCGGTCTTTCCCCGTTTCGTGGTCAAGGTGCATAAGGACATCAAGGAGGATAAGTGCTGGCGGACAGGCGTGCTGCTAGAGGATCAGCGGAGCGGCACACAGGCGGTGGTCAAATCGAATCAGCACACCAATCGCATTGAAATCTGGGCGCATGGCACGCGCCGCAGGGAGTACCTTAACTTTCTTTGGTATTCGCTGCTGGAGATTAACGGCAGTTTTGACAACCCGGATGTCAAGGAGGGCATTCCTCTATCTGACGACCTGTTCATCGTGGCGGATTACAACACCTTAGTGAAATATGCGAGCCGGGGAATCGATGTCTATTATCCTGAAGGTTCAGACAAGGAATACAGTGTGCGGGAGCTGCTTGGTTTGGTGCAGCCGAAAGATAAAGATGAGCTGCTTCTCCTTGCAGAGAAGATGGAGATGGAGCCTGCCGAGAAGAAATCTTTTACAGACTGGCTGATTAGTATAGTTGAGATAAAGATACCTCTTGTTCCTGCGACGATCAACCTTACTAAGCTGTTCAAGCTGATGCGGGGATACGATAAGCAGCGGCTAAAGGAGTCGGGCCGCTGATGGGCACCCTTGAGAATGGCGCATGTAGGGGCAAAAGATTTTTTGCCCCTACGCCGCAAACACCACTGAGGAACAGGCCATGACGAACGAAGAACTGCTGAAGGTGATAGAAGAGGCTAAGGCAAGCGGGGTGACTGAGCTTGACCTCAGCGGGAAGGGACTTGCTACTCTGCCGAACGAGTTATTCCAGCTCAGGAATCTGACCACGCTTGATCTCAGCGGCAACCTATTCGCCACTCTTCCACAAGAAATCTGCCAGCTCAAGAATCTGGTCACGCTTGATCTCAGCGGCAACCTATTCGCCACTCTTCCACAAGAAATCTGCCAGCTCAAGAATCTAACCCGGCTTGCTTTGAGCAGTAATCAACTTACCACCCTGCCGCCAGAAATCTGCCAGCTTAAGAAGCTGGTCACGCTTAACCTCAGCGGCAACCTATTCGCCACTCTTCCACAAGAAATCTGCCAGCTCAGGAATCTAACCCGGCTTGCTTTGAGCAGTAATCAACTTGCCACCCTGCCGCCGGAGATTGGTCAGCTCGTCAGTCTGACAAGGCTTTACATCGACCATAACCAGATCACCAGCCTGCCGCCAAAGATTGGTCAGCTTACCAGCCTGACAAAACTTAACCTCAACAACAACCGGCTCACTGCCCTGCCGCCGGAGTTGTTCCAGATTGCAAACCTGAAGAATCTTAACCTCGAAAGCAACCAACTCCGCTACCTGCCGCCGGAAATCTGCCATCTGAAAAATCTAAGCGAACTTCATGTTAGCTGCAACCAGCTCCGTGCCTTGCCGCCTGAGTTGTTCCAGCTAATGAAGCTAGCCACACTGGATTTCCGCAATAACCAACTAATATCCCTGCCGCCGGAAATCTGCCAGCTAACGAAATTAACCTTCTTTGACCTCCGCAATAACCAGCTAATATCCCTACCGCCGGAAATCTGCCAGCTCAAAAATCTAAGCGAACTTTACCTTAGCGACAATCAACTTGCTTCCTTGCCGCAAGAAATCTGCGTCCTGATGAAACTGAAATGTTTCGTTAGTGTCAATAATCCCCTCATTTCCCCGCCACCAGAGATCGCTATGCAGGGGATTGAGGCTATACGCCAGTATTTCGCCTCTCTGCAAGAAGCTGATCAGCCGCTCAACGAAGTGAAGCTGCTCTTGGTCGGAGACGGGGCGGTAGGCAAGACCTCTTTAGTCAAGCAGCTCATCGGTCTGCCGTTTGACCAGCACGAAGACACCACGCATGGCATTAACATCCAAGGCTGGGAGCAGGAGGTCGGCGGGCGGAAGATCAGAATCAATATCTGGGACTTTGGCGGCCAAGAGATCATGCACGCCACGCACCAGTTCTTTCTCTCTAAGCGGAGCTTGTATGTCCTTGTGCTCGATGGCCGCAAGGACGAGCGGGCGGAATACTGGCTGCGGCACATCGAGAGCTTCGGCGGTAATTCGCCCGTGTTGGTTGTGCTGAACAAGCAGGATGCCAACCCAGGATTCGATATCAACCGTCCCTTCCTGCGGGAAAAGTATCCCGGCACACATGCCTTCTTCCGTATCTCCTGCAAGACCGGCATAGGTATTGCTCAGTTCAAAGAGGCACTGCTTCATGAACTGAGCAACATGTCTATGCTCGGCATTCGTTGGCCAGCAAGTTGGTTTGCGGTTAAAGGCAGGCTGATGCAGATGGACAGGCCCTACATTAGCTGTGATGAGTATGAAAGCCTCTGCGCCGAAGCGGGTATTACTGCGCAAGGCAGCCGCGAGGTGCTGGTTGACTTTCTTAATGATCTGGGTGTAGCTATCCACTTCAAAGATTTTCTTCTGAGTGCCATGCACGTGCTTGACCCAATTTGGGTTACCAATGCTATCTATAGGATCATCAATGCCGAGGAGCTGGCGGACAGCCAAGGCATTCTCTATCTGGATAGTCTGCCTAATATCCTGCGGCAGGGGAGATATGAAAAATACTCTTACCCTGAGCAAACGCACGCCTATCTTATGGGCTTAATGAAGAAGTTCGAGCTATGCTACCCCTTCGGCAAGGATGCTGTCCTTATCCCGCAGCTACTCCCTGTGCCGGAGCCAAAGTTCTCTTTTGACTACAGCGGCGCACTAGGATTTGTCCTCCATTATCCAGATTTTCTGCCGCCCTCGGTCTTACCCCGCTTCATGGTCAAGGCGCATAAGGACATAAACGACGATCTCGGCTGGCGGACAGGCGCGGTGCTGCGCGACGAGGAGAGCGGCACCGAGGCGGTGGTCAAGGCGGACAGTGAAGCGCGGCGTATCAATCTCTGGGTGCAGGGCGAACGCCGCAGGGAGTATCTGCACTATCTCCGCTACCTGTTTGCCGAAATAAACAGCAGCTTTGAGAAGCTTGCCGTCCGCGAGCGGGTGCCCATGCCGGATGAGCCATATATCACCGCTGACTATGAGACCCTGCTGAAATATGCTGACAGGATGATTGATGTTTATTTCCCTGCTGGTTCAAGTAGGGAATACAGTGTACAAAAGCTGCTCGACTTAGTGCAGCCGAAGAATGCAGATGAGCTGTCTATAATTTCACAGAAGATGGAGCTGAAGCCTGACGAGAAAGAGTCTTTCATGGAAACAGTTAAGGCATTTTTTAACACAAAGCTCGCCCCCACATCTATTGAAATAAACCTCACTGAGCTGTTCAAACAAATACGGGCTTGGGATAAACAGCGACAGCAGCAGCCAAGAAAATAACCACCACTCTCCCTCAGCATTCCCCGCTGCCCTTAAAATCATCGGCAGCGTCTGTGCTGGATGTACGGCTGGCATAAAGCCGGAGGGCGGGACACCCCACCCCGATGAACATCCTCATCATAGATGACGAGGCCAACATCCGCAAGCTGCTGGCCCTCTGCTTGGAGACCAGCAGCCACTGGGTGACTGCGGTCAGTCTGATAGACTCCCTCATGCCCGGAATAGACAGCAGGTACAGCGTCTCCTGCACTGCCTGCCAGTCCTCTTCAGATACCAGAACGGCGTTGCCCTGTGTTCCGGTGATGAGCACCGGCTGATGCGAGCTTGCCGTCTCGTCTATCAGACGATGCAGCCGCGAGCGGGCCTGAGTAGTGGTTACTGTTGGCATCATGGTACCTCCTTGTCTTCTCAGAATGCCCTCCCGCCTTGCATTTCGCAAGGCTCCTGCCCGCTCTTCCTTGCTCTTTGCAAGAGCATCCCGCAGCACTTCCTCGCAATTGTGCGCCCTGCCGCCTGCGCCGTTCTGGCACGAGTCTTGCTTAATCTTCCTGCGGAGGCAACACCTATGATCAGCATCAGACAGAAGCTCATGCTCGGCTTTGGCGGCCTGCTCGCCGTGATTGCCGTGGTTGGCGCAATGACGATGGCCCGCTTGGACGCGCTCGGCCAGTCACTCAGTCTTGCTCTTACCGAGAACTACCGCAGCGTGGCCGCCTGCCAGGAGATGAAGGACGCACTGGCAGAGACAGACAGCGGCCTGCTTCTGCTGCTCAACGGGCAGGAGGGCGAGGGCCGTGCGCTCATCTCGGCGCAGAGGAACCGCTTTGCGCAAGCACTGGCTGTAGAGCTGGGCAATATCACCCTGCCCGGCGAAGGGGAGAAGGCGGCGCAGCTTCAGGCCCTCTTTGCCCGCTACAAGCAGGCCATCGTGCAGATGACCGACAAGGAGCGGGACAACGCGGCGCGTCTCCAGCTTTGGCAGAAGGAGATACGATCACTGGCGAATCAGCTCAGGCAGACAGCGCAGGAGATTCTTCTTCTCAATCAAGCCAACATGGAGGGCGCTGACAGCGCGGCCCGCCGCCTTGCCGAGACCGCCCGCCACCGTTTGCTCATCGCCATCTGCATTGCTGCCTGCATCGCCCTGCTCTGCGCCTGGCTGGTGCAGCAATGGATACTGCGCCCAATTCAGCGGATGACCGAGCTGGCGCATGACATCCGCCAAGGCCGCCTTGATCTGTCCCTTGCGCCGGGCGCGGACGACGAGCTGGGCCACCTTGCCGAGGCCTTCAACGCCATGACTGCGGCCCTGCGTCAGGTTCGGCGTGAAGAGCGCACGACCTTGCTCCGCAGCCGTCAGGCGACCGAGGAGGTCTTCCGCGCCCTGCCGGACGCGGTGGCGGTCTTTGACGTGGAAGGCCGGGTGGAGGTGGCGAGCGAGACCGCAGCCCGGCACTTTGGCCTGCGGCCTGGTGTGCGCGCGGACGACCTCGCCTATGACTGGCTCAAACCCCTGCTCAGGCAGGCATTGGCCGAGCAGCGGGCTGTGGAGCGCGACCCCTTGCTGGGCTGCGTGCAGCAGTTCATCAGCGGACGGGAATACTTCTTCCAGCCGACCGCCGCGCCCATTCCCCTCAATCCCAAGCAGGGCGAGCCAACTGGCACGGCTCTGATCCTCAAGGATGTGACCCTGGCCCACGAGCAGCAGGAGCTGAAGCGGAGCGCGGCGGCCACGGTCTCGCACCAGCTCCGCACCCCGCTGACCTCGATGCGCATGGCTGTTCATCTGCTGCTGGAGGAGCAGGCAGGGCCGCTGACGGAGCAGCAGGCTGATCTGCTCGCCTCGGCCCGCGAAGAGAGCGAGAGGCTGGCAGGCATCCTCGACGGCCTGATTGACATCAGCCGGATGGAGGCGGGCAAGCTGCGCCTCAACGTCCAGCCTGCTGCGCCGCGCCTGCTGGCCGAGGAAGCCTGCGCCGTCTTTGCTGCCGAGGCCAAGGACAGGGGCGTGGCTCTGCGCAACGAGGTCAGCGACGAGCTGCCCGATGTGCTTGCTGACGCAGGCAAGATCAGCCAGGTCTTTGCTAATCTGCTCGCCAACGCCCTGCGCTTCACCGGGGCAGGCGGGGAGGTGCGCCTGCGGGCAGAAGCAGACGAGGCGCAAGGCAAGGTCATCTTTCTTGTGGAGGACAGCGGCGCAGGCATTCCTGCCGCAGACCTTCAGCATCTCTTTGAGCAGTTCTACCGTGCGCCGGGCCAGGATGCGCATTCCGGCGCAGGGCTGGGGCTGGCGATTGTGAAGGAGATCGTGCAGGCGCACGGCGGGGATGTAGGCGCGGCGAGCGAGGCCGGACAGGGCGCGGTGCTCAGGTTCAGCCTGCCGGTGGTGAAGGCGTAGGCTCAGGCTGAAACTGGTAGGTACCCTTGAGAATATCTGGAGGGTACCTACCAGCGTGTCTGATGGGTACCCTGTAGATTGCCTGATGGGATCCCTCCAGATGAGTTGCAGGGTACCCTTGAGGATGATTCATGTACGGGCGAAAGATTTTTTGCCCCTGCACCACAAATACCACAGGAGGACAGGCCATGATGGATGAAGAGCTGATGAAGAAGATACGCGAGGCAAAGGCAATAGGGAGAAAGGTTCTTGACCTGAGCCACAGACAGCTCACCGCCTTACCGCCGGAACTGTTCCAGCTCACCAGCCTGGAGTGGCTTTACCTCGGCGACAACCAACTCACTGTCCTGCCGAAGGAGATCGGCCAGCTCACCAGCCTAAAGAGGCTTGGACTTAGCCACAACCAGCTCACCGACCTGCCGTCGGAACTGTTCCAGCTCACTAACCTGACGAGGCTTAATCTTGACTGCAACCAGCTCACTGACCTGCCGAAGGAGATCGACCAGCTCAGGAATCTGCGCGAGCTTAACCTCTGGAAGAATGAACTCACCATCCTGCCGCATGAACTCACCCACCTCACCAAATTGAAAAAACTTGACCTTCGCGATAACCCCCTCATCTCCCCGCCAATAGAGATTGCCGAGAAGGGCATCGAAGCCATCTGCCAGTATTTCGATGAGCTGGGAAAAGGCCAACGCTCCCTCAATGAAGTAAAGCTCATCCTCGTCGGTGACGGAGCAGCAGGCAAGACCTCCTTGGTTAAGAAGCTCCTCGGCCAGTCGTTTGACCCGGACGAGGACACCACGCACGGCATCAACATCCAAGGCTGGCCGCAGGAGGTCGGCGGGCGGAAGATCAGAATCAATATCTGGGACTTTGGCGGCCAAGAGATACAGCACGCCACGCACCAGTTCTTCCTCTCCAAGCGCAGTCTCTATATCCTCGTACTCGATGGTCGTAAGGACGAGCGGACAGAATACTGGCTGCGGCACATCGAGGCGTTTGGCGGGAACTCACCGGTGCTGATCGTGCTCAACAAGATAGACAGCAATGCCTTGTTTGATGTCAACCGGCCTTTCCTGCAAGAAAAGTATCCAAGCATACGGGGATTCTTCCGCATCTCCTGCAAGACCGGTAAAGACATTGCGCAGTTCAAAGATTCCCTGCTGGATGAGCTGGCCAAGGTGGAGATGATTGGCACGATCTTGCCCGGTAGCTGGTTCAAGGTCAAGCGCAGGCTGGAGCAGTTAGACAGGCCCTACATCAGCGCGGAGGAGTACAAAGGCATCTGCAAAGAGGCGGGCATCACCGAGGCGCAGAGCTGCGAGGTGCTGGTTGACTTCCTCCATGATCTCGGCGTGGCTGTGCATTTCAAGGACTTCATCTTGGATGACATGCACGTGCTGAATCCTGTCTGGGTTACTAATGCTGTCTATAAGATCATCACCGCCGAGAAGATGGTGGACAGCAAGGGCCTCCTGCACTTGAAGCATCTATGCGAAATCCTGCCGCACGGTAACGAAGGAAAACTTGCTTGCCCGCAGGAGACGCACCCGTATCTTATGGGCCTGATGGAGAAGTTCGAGCTGTGCTACCCGTTCGGCACGGACGCGGTGCTGATCCCGCAGCTCCTCCCTGTCAGCGAGCCGAAGTTCACCTTTGCGCAGGACGGCTCGCTCCAGTTCGCCCTGCATTATCCCGACTTTCTGCCGCTCTCGGTCTTTCCCCGCTTCATGGTCAAGATATATAAAGACATTGAAGACAATCTCCGCTGGCGGACAGGCGTGGTGCTGACGGACAAGATGAGCGGTGCACAGGCCGTGGTGAAGGCGGATGTGGAGGCCCGGCGCATCAATATCTGGGTGCAGGGTGAACACCGCAGGGATTATTTGCACTATCTCCGCTACACGCTGGCTGACATTAACGGCAGCTTTGAGAAGCTCGCTGTCAGCGAGCGCGTGCCTATGCCTGATGAGCCGGTGCGAACAGCGGACTATGAAACCCTGCTGAAATATGCCAAGGAAAACATCAAGTATTATATTCCAGAGGGATCAGATAAGAAGTACAGCGTGCATGAATTGCTTGGCTTGGTGCAGCCGAAGGATAGGGATGAGCTGGAAAACTTTGTCCAGAAGGTCGGCGAGAAGCCTGATGAAAAGCAGTCTCCGGCTGGGCTGCTCAACGAGCTTGTCGAACCGAAGATCACAGTGCTTGGCATCACCTTCAACCTGAAGGGGTTCTTCGAGAAGGTGCTGGCTTGGGATAAACAGCGGCAGCAGCAGCCAAGAAGATGAAAAGCACCTCTGAGTACATCTTCGCCCTTGCTTGCAATGAATCTACAGGGTGCCATTGAGGATGATTCATGTACGGGCGAAAGATTTTTTGCCCCTGCCCAAAGGAACATATTCACCACAACCTTGAAGGAAATTCACCATGCTCTATCTGTCCGCCGTCGTTCTTGCCCTGTGCATCGGCTACTTGGTCTGGGCGATCATCAGCCCGGAACGCTTCTGAAGGAGACACCACCATGACCTTGCTGTTCACCGCAGTTCTCCTTGCGCTTGCGGGCCTGCTGTCCTGGCCGCTGGGCAAATACATGACGTGGGCGATGCAGCCCGGCAGCGCATCTGGCCGTCCGCGCCCACAGCCGGAGCAGGACTGGCAGCACTACGTCCGCTCCCTGCTTATCTTCAATGCGATCATGTTCGCAGTTGGTTATGCGCTGCTCGCCTGCCAGCACCTGCTGCCGCTTAATCCTGACCAGCGCGGCCCGCTCTCAGCCGACCTGCTCATGCACACCATCTCTGCCTTTGTCACCAACACTGACCTGCAGCATTACAGCGGCGAAGCAGCCCTCAGCCATTTCTCCCAGCTCGTGCTGATGTGGCTGCAATTCACCTCTGCGGCCACCGGCCTGGCTGCCCTTGCCGCGCTTGCACGGGGACTTTCCGGCACGCCCAAGCTCGGCTGCTTTTATCTCGATGTGCTGCGGGCGGCCCTGCTCGTTCTCCTGCCGCTGGCTGCTATTGTAGCTGTGCTGCTCCTCTTCAGCGGGGTGCCGATGACCTTCAGCGGAGCCGTCTCTGCCAAGACTTTAGAGGGCGCAATGCAGACTATCGCACGCGGGCCAGTCGCTGCCTTTGTCGCCATCAAGCAGCTTGGCACCAACGGCGGCGGCTTCTTCTCAGCCAACGCAGCCCATCCCTTTGAGAACCCCTCCTTCTTCAGCAACGTCCTGGAGTGCCTGAGCATCATTGTCCTGCCAATGGCCTCGGTCTGGATGTTCGGCCATCTCACCAAGCGAATGCGGCACGCGGCAGTGATCTTCAGCGTGATGGCTGCCCTGCTGCTGGGACAGCTTGGCCTGGCTCTCTGGGCAGAGAGCAAACCCGCGCCTGCCTTAGCCGGACTGCCGGTGCAAGTAGCCGCCAACCTAGAGGGCAAGGAACTGCGCTTTGGCACGGCTGCCGGGCCAGTCTGGGTTGCCCTAACCACCGCCACCAGCAACGGCTCGGTGAATTGTATGCACGACAGCCTTAACCCGCTCGCTGGTCTCGCAGCCCAGATCGGCATGTGGCTGAACGTGGCGTTCGGCGGCGTGGGTGTCGGCCTGATCAACATGTTCCTCTATATCATCGTCGGGGTCTTCATCTGCGGGATGATGGTGGGCCGCAGCCCGGAGTATTGCAGCCGCAAGGTGGAGACCCACGAGATGAAGCTGGCACTGCTCGGCCTGCTGCTTCACCCGCTGCTGATCCTCGGCGGCACTGCCTTGTTCGCCGCGACAAGCTGGGGTGCAGGCACGGTACTGAACAAGGGGGCGCATGGCTTCTCAGAGATACTGTACGAGTTCACCTCTGCTGCTGCCAACAACGGCTCTGGCTTTGAGGGCTTGGGCGACAACACCGTGCCGTGGAACATCGCCACTGCGCTGGTGATGCTGCTGGGCCGCTACCTGCCGATCATCCTGCCGCTTGCCATCGTTGGTTCTTTAGCCAGTAAGAAACAGGTGCCAGAGACCAGCGGCACCCTGCGCACCGACACCGGCTTGTTCGGCTTTGTCATCCTGGGCAGCGTGATCTTCATCGGTGCCCTGCTCTTTCTGCCCGTGGCGGTGCTGGGGCCAATTGCCGAGCACCTTGCTGCAATCAAGATGTAAGGGCAAAAGATTTTTTGCCCCTACCGGAGAACTATATCATGAACGACACACCAATGCAGACAGGGCGGCGGGCAGCCCGCCGGGCCTCGCTCTTTGAGAAGAGCTTAGTCAAGGCTGCCGGACGGCAGGCCGTGCTGATGCTCAAACCCTGGGTGATGGCCCGCAACCCGGTCATGTTCGTGACTGAGGTCGGCGCGGCCCTGACCACGCTGGCCTTGGCGCAGGAAGCCCTGCACAGGGGCAAAGACCTGGGCTACACCCTTGCCGTCACCATTATCCTTTGGCTGACCGTGCTCTTTGGCAACTTCGCTGAGTCCTTGGCTGAGGCAAGGGGCAAGGCTCAGGCAGATGCCCTCAAGCGGACGCGCTCCTACAGCCCGGCCCGCCGGGTGAAGGGCGGCCAGACGGAAAGCGTCGGCTCAGATGAGCTGCAGGCAGGCGACGAGGTGCTGGTTACGGCAGGCGAGATCATCCCCGGTGACGGCGAGGTGATCGAGGGCGCGGCCAGCGTCGATGAGTCAGCCATTACAGGAGAATCTGCGCCGGTAGTACGCGAGGCAGGCGGCGACCGCTCTGGCGTGACAGGCGGCACCCGTGTCCTCTCTGACCAGCTCCGCATCTGCATCACGGCCAGCGCAGGCGAGTCCTTCCTTGACCGCATGATTGCCTTGGTGGAAGGAGCGGTGCGGCAGAAGACACCGAACGAGCTGGCCCTCACCGTCACCTTGGCGGGATTGACCCTGGCCTTTCTCATGGTGACGGGCACGCTCTGGCCCATAGGCCGCTACTTTGGCGTGGAGCTGCCCATCGCCACCCTGACCGCCCTGCTGGTCTGCCTGATTCCTACCACCATTGGCGCGCTGCTGGCCGCGATTGGCTTGGCCGGCATGGACAGGGCCTTGGCTGCCAACGTGCTTGCCAAGAGCGGTAAGGCCGTAGAGCTGGCCGGCGACATCGACACCCTGCTGCTCGACAAGACCGGCACGATCACGATGGGCGACCGCCAGGCCAGTGCGTTCCATCCCTTGCCGGGCGTGCGCAAGGAGCGGCTGGCAGAGGCAGCGGTCTGTTCCTCGTTTGGTGATCAGACTCCAGAAGGCCGGTCTATCGTTCAGCTTGGCAAGGAGCTGCTGGGCAAGGCCGCGCCTGCTGAACCACCGCAGGCCACGGTGCTCCGCTTCACCGCCCAAACCCGCCTGAGCGGTCTTGATCTGCCAGATGGACGCACGTACCGCAAAGGCGCGTCAGACGCGATGGCAAACTACGTGCGCAAGCTCGGCGGGCAGATTCCAGCAGCAACGCAGGGTGTGGTGGAGCAGGTGGCGCGGCAGGGCAGCACGCCTATTGTTGTGGCAGAAGGAAATACGCTGCTGGGCGTGGTTGCCCTCTCGGACGTGCTCAAGCCGGGCATCCGTGATCGCTTCGAGCGGCTGCGGGCGATGGGCTTGCGGGTGGTGATGGTCACGGGCGACAACCCGCTCACTGCCGCCGCGATTGCCAAGGAAGCCGGTGTGGACGACTACATTGCCGAGGCCACGCCTGAGGACAAGCTGGCCTACATCCGCAAAGAGCAGCGGGCAGGCCGGTTGATCGCGATGATGGGCGACGGCACCAACGATGCGCCCGCCTTGGCGCAGGCAGACATCGGCGTGGCCATGAACTCCGGCACTCAGGCGGCCAAGGAAGCAGGCAACATGGTGGATCTCGACAGCGACCCGACCAAGCTGATCGAGGTGATTGAGATCGGCAAGCAGCTCCTCATGACACGGGGCGCGCTGACCACGTTCTCCATTGCCAACGATGCGGCCAAGTACTTTGCCATCATCCCGGCTATGTTCATGCTCGCGGTGCCGCAACTCGCCATCCTCAACATCATGCGCCTTGCCACGCCGCAGAGTGCCATCCTCTCTGCCCTGATCTTCAATGCGATCATCATCCCTCTGCTCATCCCTATTGCCATCAAGGGAGTGAAGTACCGGCCTCTGGGTGCGGACAGCATCTTGCGCCGTAACTTGCTGGTCTATGGCCTCGGCGGAGTGATTGCCCCGTTCATTGGTATCAAGCTGATTGATCTCGGCCTGAGCCTGCTCTGAGGGAGGGAGCGAGTCAACAGTATGACTCCCGGCGTTCCACTATGCTGCAACCTGACGTTCCAGCATACTGCAACCCGATGTTCCAGCATACTGCAACTTAGAGTTCCACTATGCTGACACCCGGTGAGTCACCATGCTGACTCGCTTGCCATCGCCTTCCTGCATAACAACATGCACCTCATCAACGGAGAAAATTATGCACCCTGCATCTGAACACCCCGGCCTTGGCTGGGAGCTGCTGGCAGCCCTGCGCGCGGCTGTTCTCACTATTGTTGTCTGCGGCCTGCTCTATCCAGCCTTCATCTGGGCCATCGGCCAGACTCTGACCCCGCACGCTGCCAATGGCTCGCTGCTCCGCAATGCCAAGCATGAAGTCATCGGCAGCGCGCTGATCGCCCAAGGCTTCAGCAGGCCGGAATACTTCTGGCCGCGCCCCTCGGCAGTGGAGTACAACGCGGCTGGCTCTGGCGGCAGCAACCTCTCGCCGACTAGCCCGGAACTACGTAGCAAGGTAGAGGCGCAGCTCGCTCGCTTCAGCGCAGATGCCCAGCACCCGCTGCCCCTTGACCTCGCTTCTGCCTCTGGCAGCGGCCTTGATCCGCAGATAACGCGGGCAGCGGCGGAATATCAGGCGGAGCGGGTTGCCAAGGCGCGGCATTGGCCGGTCAGCAAGGTTGTTGATCTCCTCAAAGAACAGCAGCGCGGCGGGCTGATCAACGTCCTTGCCACCAACCTGGCCTTGGACACGCAGGGGCAATGAGCAGCGAGCGGGCAGACAAGTTCCTCCGCCTGATCCGCCGCTCGCAGCGGGGGCGGCTGAAGATATATCTCGGCTATGCCGCTGGTGTGGGCAAGACCTGCCAGATGCTGCTCGAAGGCCACCGTCTGCGTGAGGACGGCATTGACGTGGTGATTGGCATGGTCGAAACGCATGGCCGCGCTGAGACCGAGAACCTGTGCGGCGGACTGGATTTGCTGCCGCGCCGCAGCGTCAGCTACCGGGGTATTGCCATTGAAGAGATGGATGTGGACGCGCTCCTGGCCCGCAAGCCAGCGGTTGCCTTGGTCGATGAACTGGCGCACACCAACGTGCCAGGCAGCCGCAACGGCAAGCGCTGGCAGGATGTGGAGGAGCTGTTAGCGGCGGGCATTCATGTCATCTCTACCCTGAATGTCCAGCACTTAGAGAGCCTGTACGAGACGGTCGAAAGGGCGACGAGCGTCAAGGTGCGGGAACGCATCCCTGACCGGGTGGTGGCTGAGGCGGATCAGCTGGTCAACGTTGACATCACGGTGGAAGACCTGCGCCGCCGCCTGAGCGAGGGCAAGGTGTATGCGGGCGAGAAGAAAGAGGCTGCCCTGGCGCACTTCTTCCGCCCGGCCAACCTGGAGCAGTTGCGTGAGCTAACCCTGCGCGAGCTGGCTGCCCAGTTGGACGCACGGCAGCGGGACAGCCCTCAGCAGGCTGAGGAGAGCGCATCCAGCCCGGATCAGGTCATGGTCTGCCTGAGTTCTAAAGGGCCGAACAGCCGTGCCCTGCTGCGCTATGGCTCACGCCTGGCTGGGCGGCTGAACCGCAACTGGTATGCGGTCTATGTGCAGACCGCCAAGGAGCGGCCCGCCCTGATTGACGCGGCCACCCAACGCCAGTTGGCCAACACGCTGGTGCTTGCCCAGCAGCTCGGCGCGACCGTCTTCACCTGCAAGGGGGATGATGTGGTGCAGACTATCCTTCAGTTTGCCAAGGAGTACCGGGTCGGCCATGTGGTAATCGGCAGCCCAGTGCGCAAGGTGCCCTTCTGGCGGCGACTCTGGGGCGAAGTCAGCCTGGTCGAGCGGCTCATCACCGAGGGCAGTGGGATCACGGTGGCAGTACCGGATACCAAGGCGGTGGGCAGGGAGTAGGGTGCTGGTGGAAAGAAGGGAAAGAATAAAGCCCGCTAATCTGTTAAGGTTAGCGGGCTTTATTGGATTACTACGGATGCTGCTGGATTATAAACAATGGTGCCGAAGGTCGGACTCGAACCGACACGGGCTTCCCCACTACCACCTCAAGATAGCGTGTCTACCAATTCCACCACTTCGGCACACAATTCGTATGCACATTATTCTGCCTTTTTCTCGGCAGGGGCTGCTGGTGCGGTCTGCGTTTGTTTAACTGGAACTACAGGTTCAGCCTTCTTCTGCTCTGGGGTAACTACCGGCTTCTCAACCGGAGCAGGAACACGTTCCACAGGCTTCGCTGGCTCCACCTTCACTGCCGCTGGAGCAGGTTTAGGTTTCTCCGTTGGCATCGGAATCGTCACCGGAGCTTCTTTCTTCACTGGCGCGGCTGCTTCCTTCTTCGGCAGCGTGCTCATGATCGAGCCACCGCTTTTATGCGCCGAAAGATACGCCAGCGTCACCGAAGTTCCCATGAACACGATTGCCGAGAACGTAGTGATTTTATTCAGCAGCGGCAACGGCCCTTCGCTACCGAACAGCGTCTGGCTGGAGCCACCGCCGAACGTGGCACCGGCATCCGCTCCCTTGCCGTGCTGCAACAGCACGATGGCAATCAGGAAGAAACAGACGATAACGTGAATGATGATCAGCAGTGTTGTCATGTGAAATGAATTATCCGCTCAAAAGCCTTAGCGTTCAATGACGCGCCGCCCACTAAAACCCCGTCAATGTCGGGCTGGGCCATCAGGCTGTCAACATTCTCAGCTTTGACCGAGCCACCATACAGTATTCTGACGCGCCCGGCAAGTGTTTTTTCATAGAAGCGGCTCAAAACAGCGCGGATGAAGGCGTGAACCTCCTGCGCTTGCTCCTTGCTGGCGGTTTTGCCAGTGCCGATGGCCCAGACCGGCTCGTAGGCAATGACAGTTTTCCCCATCTGCGCGGCGGTCACATCTGCCAAGCCCTGCGCCAGTTGTTCCTCAACCACGGTGAAGGTGCTGCCCGCCTCGCGCTCAGTCAAGGTTTCGCCGACGCAGAGGATGGGCGCGAGGCCGTGCTGCAAGGCAGCCCGCAGCCGCAGGCTGATCATCGCGTTGTCTTCACCGAAGACCTGCCGCCGCTCGGAATGGCCGATGATCACCATCTCCGCCCCGGCATCCAAGAGCATCGGCGGCGAGACCTCGCCGGTGAAGGCCCCTTCCTTTTCCCAGCCCACGTTCTGGCCCGCAACCTTGACCGCCGTGCCGCGCACAGCCTCCGCGACCGCATTCAAGGCGGTGAACGGCGGGGCGATCATCACCTCGCGGTCGGTCAAGCCCTGGCTGGCCGCAGCCACAGCCGCCGCAAGCCGCACGGCCTCGGCGCGGTTCAGATACATCTTCCAGTTGCCTGCGATCAGCGGTGTTCTGGGCATTTTTCCTCCGAAAAAATGTCAATTCCAATTCTATAGCATGAGCTGCTGCCATTGGCTTCTGTCGACCTGTCCAGCATCCGGGTTTCTACTTTTCCTCTGAAGAACGCAGCAGCCGGATATTGTTGCAGGTGAAGGTGTTATGCGATTGACTCGGACGGCTGATTAACTCCAGGATTTGCCCGATCTGGTTTTTGATAAACCACTGAATCAACCCGCCGTCCCGAGCAGGCTCGACTGAGGTTCTCTTCCAACCTTCGGCAAAGAGCAGGGCAGCCTCTTCATCCACATCTTCACAAAGCACGGCGATATGATGCACCCCGCTCAGACCGTGTCGTTGAACAAAGCGGTGAATCTGATCCCCGGTCTCTGTCGGCGAAACCAGCACCAACAGTCCACGTCCTTGGATATCCACTGTGGCCAAGTTCAACCACAGATCTTTCGGCATATCAGCAATAAAGGTCTCATCGCAGAATTCCACCGGCCAGAGTGCAGGTCCCTCGACCGTCGGACAACCGGCCCGGTTCAAGGCGGTGGTAAATATCTCCCACTGCCTCCTTGGAAGGCAGGATCTGGAGGTAATGATCAACCCGGTATGACCGTCCTGCCAGCTCAATGGCAAAATCGGCGTTCAGCCAAGCCGCAGGTTCCATGTATGCAGGGAGGTAGGAAAACCGTCCATTCAGCACCTGTACCACATCATTCGAGGACTTTGTATTTTCAGGCACAATTCACTCCAGCGTAATGGGTGGTAATACAGTTTTCCCCTGCCAATTACTCCAACGCCGCCACTCCTGGCAGCACCTTGCCTTCCATCAGCTCCAAGAAGGCGCCGCCGCCGGTGGACATGTAGGAAATATTGTCAGCCTCGCCGGACTGCGTCACTGCCGCGTTGGAATCGCCGCCGCCGGTGATGCTCAGGGCGTGCGACGAGGCCACTGCGTGCGCCAAGGCCATTGTGCCGCGTGCGAAGGCATCCATCTCAAAGGCACCCATCGGGCCGTTCCAGACAATGGTCTTCGCATCGGCCAGCACTTCCGAGAAGCAAATCACCGAGGCCGGGCCAATGTCCAACGCCATCCAGCCGTCCGGGATGTCCTGCACCGTCACCTGCTTGCAGACCGCATCCGGGGCGAACCGGTCGGCGGCAATCACATCCACGGGCAGATAGACTTTCACGCCCTTGGCTTTCGCGTCGGCCAGAATCTGCCGCGCGCTGTCCAAGAGATCGTCCTCCACTTTGGAAGCCCCGACCGCCAGCCCTTGGCTCTTCAGGAAGGTGTTGGCCATCGCCCCGCCGATCAGCATTTTGTCCACTTTATCCAGCATCCGGGTCAAGGCGTTGAGCTTGCTCGAAACCTTAGCCCCGCCGACAATGGCCACCAAAGGTCGCTGCGGCGCGTCAATGGCGCGGTGAAAATAATCCAGCTCCTTGTGCAGCAGCAGCCCGGCGGCCTTCTCTGTGACATGCGCCGTGATGCCCGCCACCGAAGCGTGCGCCCGGTGCGAAACAGCAAAGGCATCGTTGACATAGACATCTGCCAGCGCGGCGAGCTGCTTGGAGAAGGCCGCGTCGTTGCCTTCCTCTTCAGCATAAAAGCGGAGGTTTTCCAGCAGCAGAATATCTCCATTCTTCAGAGCGGCAGCTTCCTTTTCCGCCTCCGGCCCGACGCAATCATTCGCCAGCTTGACTTCTTTGCCCAGAAGCTCCGCCAGCCGCCCGGCAATAGGCTTGAGCGAGTATTTTTCTACCCGCTTGCCCTTGGGCCGCCCCATGTGCGAGGCGAGAATCACTTTCGCGCCCTGCCCGACAGCGTATTGAATGGTCGGCAGCACCATGCGGATGCGCAGATCGTCGGTGATTTCGCCCTGCTCGTTCATCGGCACGTTGAAATCTGCCCGGATCAGCGCCCGTTTGCCGTTCAGCTCCAGATCGCGGATCGTCTTCATGCTCGTTCCTCCTCAGACCATCTGGCTGGCAACGGAAACAGTCAGGTCGCCGAGCATGTTGGTGTAGCTGCCCAGCTCGTTGTCGTACCAGCCGTAAATAACCGCCTGGGTCATGGGAATTTCCAGCACTGGCGGCACTTGGCCGGGCGCGAAGTTGCAGCTTTTCAGGTGATCAAGATGCAGCTTGAGGGCGGCGGTGCGGGTGTGAGTCTCAGTGGCCTCGATCACCGCTGCGGCCTGCGGCGTGCCGATGATGTCGGACGACACATTCTGCGCCTCCGAGTATTGCAGATACGGCGAATTGGCGGCGTAGTCGCGGTAAATGCCGTTGATCAGTTCGCGCTTGATCGGGTTCTCCAGCTCATCTTGGAAATTCATCACCAGAATGATCAGCGAGCCGCTGGCGGTCGGAATGCGGACGGATTCAGCGATGAAACCGATGCTTTTCATCTCCGGGATGACCAGGCCCAGCGCCTTGGCCGCGCCAGTGGTGGTCAGAATGATGTTGTTGAGCAGGGAGCGGGTCTTGCGCAGGTCGGTCGCTCCGGCGGACGGCACGCTGTCTAAAACCTTCTGGCTGCCGGTGGCGGCATGAACCGTGACCATTGAGGCGGTCAGCATCCGCTCGGCACCAAAATGATCGAGCAGCGGCTTGATCATGTAGGACAAACAGGTGGTGGTGCAGGAGGCGGCGGAAATGATCGCGTGCTGCTCCGGCTTGTAGTCGTCATCGTTGATGCCCATCACCGCCGTGACCGCATCCGCAGGCATGTCCAGTCCCTTGGATTTGATCTTGAACGGCGCAGAAACCAGCACCTTCTCGGCTCCGGCTTGGAGATGGCCGCGCACTGAGCCGCTCTTCGCGTCGGCATCAGCGGTCGGATCTTTGAACACGCCGGTGGTGTCCACAACAATGCGGACGTTGTTCTCCTGCCACTTGATATCCTTCGGATTGCGGGCCTCGCGCAGCACCGTCACAGGAACGCCGTTCACAGTCATGGTTCCGGCTGCCTCGTTCAGATTCTCAATCACCCTGCCGCCTTTGTGGCCGTGCAGATAGGTGGCCAGCTTGCCGTAGGTGGAGTCCTTCTCGATCAGCGAGGCGATGTCCTCCAAGCCGCCGCCGACCTGACGGCCCAAGTTGACCACGATCTCTGAAAAATGCTGCCGCGAAACATGGTGCCATAGGGAAAGTTTGCCGATTCTGCCCAGACCGTTGATGCCGAGTTTCATGCTTGGGTTCTCCTGTGGTGTGCTGTCAATATGTTTTCCGCCCTGTGCCGGGGCGGCTGTGCGCTGCCGAGTCTGCCGCAGGCGGCAGGGTGCTGCAAAGTTCAGGTGAATATTTTTGCAAAGAACAGTATGATGCGCTGATTCAGCTATCTATGATAGGTGATAAATCAGCTTCTGACAATATCAAACCGGATTGCGCGGAAAATTTATCCATGAAAAAAGCGGTCATTCTTCTCAGCGGCGGGCTGGACTCCACCACCGTGCTGGCCATTGCCCGGAGCCGGGGCTTTCAGTGTCATTGCCTCAGCTTCCGCTACGGCCAGAAGCAGGATATTGAATTGGAGCGGGCGGCGGTCATTGCCAAGGCCATGCGGGCCGAGCAGCATCTGATTCTGCGGCTGGATCTGGGCGCAATCGGCGGCTCGGCTTTGACTTCCGCCATCGAGGTGCCGAAAGACCGGAACGCCGAGGAGATCAGCTGCGGCATCCCAGTCACGTATGTGCCTGCCCGCAACATCATCTTTCTGTCCCACGCCATTGCCTGGGCCGAAGTGCTCGGCGCGGCGGACATTTTTCTCGGCATCAATGCGGTGGATTACAGCGGCTATCCCGACTGCCGCCCGGATTTCCTCGCCGCCTTTGCTCAGGCCGCCAACCTCGGCACTAAAGCGGGCAGCACCGGCAGCCCGTTCCGCTTTCACGCCCCGCTGATTGAATTGAGCAAGAAGGAGATTATTGAAGTCGGCCTACGGCTGGGCGTGGATTATTCACTGACGCACAGCTGCTACGACCCGGTGCAGGGCTTGGCCTGCGGTCACTGCGATGCCTGCATACTTCGGCTGAAGGGTTTTGCTGAGGCGGGGAGGAAGGATCCGGCGCGATATTGGGAACAGCAAGATAAACAGCTTGGTTGATCAAAAACAACGAGGAGTAATGCTATGGATAAAGAAAGAACCCGCAAGGTGTTGCAGAAACTGATTGATGTTTTTCCCATACCATTGAACGCGCATAGTTTTGATGTGCCAAATGGTAAGGAACAGGAATTTCGTAACTTCCTTATAGAGTTGAAACAGAGAGGTTTTATTGAAGCCACCCCCTCTTTTGGCAACATGCGTGAAAATCGTGGCATGATATTAGACGTTTTTGGTATTGAGATCACCAAAGAAGGGAGAGAATTTATGGACGAACGGAACGAGCAGTCTTCGCAAGTATTCAATATAGGGGTTCTGAACAATGCTTCTGGAACTCTAAACTTCGCTGGACGTGATATCAATATCACCAATAACGAGGATGCGGATAAAATTATTCAACACCTCTTGGAGGTCATAGAAAAATCCAACCTTCCCGCTGAAAAGAAGAAAGGCCTCACGGATTCGGTGAAATCAATGATTGCCGCTGTAACGCCGAATGTTTTAGCCGGGCTTTTTGTTGAAGCGGTGAAAGCTGTGTAGGTAGCTGATTGCCATGATTTATTCAAACGACCATGCCGCCTTTGACCGGCAGCACCTCTGGCACCCCTATGCTTCAGTGACCAAACCGCCGCCGGTGCATTGGATTGAATCGGCCAGCGGGGTGCGGCTGAGGCTGCGAGACGGGCGCGAGCTGATCGATGGCGTGTCCTCGTGGTGGTCGGCGATTCACGGCCACAGCCATTCTGCGCTGACAGCCGCTCTCCGAGTTCAAGGGGAGAAGATGGCTCATGTCATGTTCGGCGGCCTGACGCACGGGCCTGCGATTGAGCTGGGCCGTCTGCTGCTTGATATTGCCCCTGCCGGGCTGGAAAAAATTTTCTACTGCGATTCCGGCTCGGTGGCCGTTGAGGTTGCCATGAAAATGGCCCTGCAATATCAGCAGGCTCGGAGGCAGTCGGAAAAATGCCGGTTCCTCACCGTGCGCGGCGGGTATCACGGTGACACCTTTCTTGCCATGTCGGTCTGCGATCCGGCCGGGATGCACACGCTTTTCAGTCGCGTCCTGCCGGAGCAGCTTTTTGCTCCCCGTCCGCAATGCCGTTTTGGAGAGCATTGGCAGCCCGACGACAGTGCCGAACTTGCCGCGCTCCTCGCCAAGCATCATGCAGAACTTGCTGCGGTGATCATTGAACCGATTTTCCAAGGCGCGGGCGGAATGTGGTTCTATCATCCTCAATATCTGCGCGAGCTGCGTCAGCTTTGCGACCGTTTCGATGTCCCGCTAATTTTTGACGAAGTTGCCACCGGCTTTGCCCGCACAGGAAAAATGTTTGCCGCCGAACACGCCGGAGTCAGCCCGGACATCTGTTGCATCGGCAAAGCCCTGACCGGCGGCTGTTTAACTTTGGCAGCCACATTGTGCACGGCCAAGATCGCCCAGACGATTTCGCAGGGCATTCCAGGTCTATTCATGCACGGCCCAACCTTCATGGCCAATCCGCTTGCCTGCGCGGTTGCTGCAGCCTCTATCAAACTGCTGTTAAACAGCAACTGGCAGGAGAACGTTGCGGCTATTGAGCGGCAGCTCCGCCATGAACTGGAACCTGCCCGAAATTTGGCCAGCGTCGCTGACGTGCGGGTGCTGGGTGCAATCGGTGTGATTGAAATGCGGCAGCCGATGGACACAGCCGCGCTACAGCAGTTTTTTGCCGATCAGGGGGTGTGGCTCCGTCCCTTTGGCAGACTGATCTACTTGATGCCGCCGTATATTATCAGCACGTCTGACCTGACGCAGCTCACAGCAGCGGCATGTGGCGCAGCGCGGCTTCAAGCTGTTGTTTCCAACGGGGCGCAAGGATGGGCAATACCGTAGGCAAACGCTGCTTCGGCCAGATCAACGACGTGCTGATTGACAGGAACAGCGAATGCTTACCGTTGCAGGTGATGAAGAAAAAAGCACCTCCGTCAGATATCCGTGAAATCTGACGGAGCTTTTTTCAGATACTTGAGGAATCTCGGCTTCTCAATGCAGTTTGTGTAAGCATCCTCCGGCGCGATCTGCCGCTTGATTAACAAATCCTCAATAGCATCGTCCAAGGTTGCCATGCCGAATTTTTTGCCCGTCTGCATGGCCGAGGGAATTTGATACGTTTTACCCTCACGGATCAGGTTGCGTACTGCCGGGGTGCAGATCAGTATTTCTAAGGCGGCGCAGCGGCCTTTCTTGTCAATGCGCTTGAACAAGGTCTGCGAGACCACCGCCTTGAGCGCATCAGCCAAGGTTGAACGCACTTGCCCTTGCTGATCCGCCGGAAAAATTTCCACAATCCGGTCAACTGTCTTCATGGCATTCATGGTGTGGAGCGTGCCGAAGACTACGTGGCCGGTCATGGCTGCCTCCATCGCCAACGCAATGGTCTCCAAGTCGCGCATCTCGCCGACCAAAATCACGTCCGGGTCTTCACGTAGCGCACCGCGCAAGGCAGAGGAAAAGCTCTGGGTGTGCGTGCCGACTTCGCGGTGGTTGACGATACACTTCTTGCTTTCATGAACGAATTCGATCGGATCTTCGACCGTCAGGATGTGGCTGCTGTGATTGACGTTGATCTCGTTGATGATCGCAGCCAGCGTGGTTGATTTACCAGAGCCAGTTGGCCCAGTAACTAAGACCATGCCCTTGGGGAGATCGGCTAATTTCGTGACAACCTTAGGTAGCCCCAGTTGTTCACAAGAAAGGATCGTGCTGGGAATTTCCCGGAATACTGCACCAATGCCGTATTTCTGCATGAAATAGTTCGCGCGATAACGGGCCAGACCGGGAATATGGTAGCCGAAGTCAATGTCGCCGGTCTCCTCAAAGAGCTTGATCTTCGGCTCTGGGCAGATTTCGTAGAGCATGGCTTTCAGCTCATCATTCTCCAAGCGTTTATACTTGACCCGCTCGACATCACCCCGGATGCGCAAAATGGGCTGCTGGCCAGCCACCATATGCAGGTCAGATGCCCCCTGCTCGTTCATTAGCTTGAAAAACGCGTCAATCTGAGCCATTTGTCATTCTCCTGTTTCTCAGCCTTTAAAAACAACAGTCTTGCGGATATATCTGACGATTTCGTCCGCATTATCCATAACCTCGAAGAGCAGCATGTCCTCTTCCCCGATTTTGCCACTGCCGACAAGCTGCTGTTTGATCCAGTCGATCATGCCGCCCCAAAAGGTGGAACCGACCATGATGATAGGGAATGGTCGGATTTTTTTCGTTTGGATCAAGGTCAGTGCCTCGAACAGCTCGTCGAGCGTGCCAAAGCCGCCAGGCAGACAGATGAAGGCCATGCAGTATTTGATGAACATCACCTTGCGGACAAAAAAATAGCGGAAATCGAGCGGCAACGTGACATAAGGATTGCCCTTCTGCTCAAAAGGCAGGTCGATATTCAGCCCGATGGACATGCCGCCCGCCTCGGAAGCTCCCCGATTGGCTGCTTCCATAATACCAGGGCCGCCGCCGGTGACAATGCCGTAGCCGTGTCCAGCCAACTTGCTGCCGATTTCGCGGGTTAGCTGATAATCAGGATGTTCCTCCGGGGTGCGTGCTGAACCAAAAACCGTCACCAAGGGCCGGTCGACAGCGGAAAGAGCATCAAAACCCTCCACAAATTCGGACAATATTCTGAACAGCCGCCAAGCATCCCCTCGGCTCATCTCGTTGAGGCAGTAGGGATTTTCCTGTCTGCTGCTACATTTTAAACCCATTGTTTCTCCTGAATCCTGAAAAAATCTGCTCTGGCCGTGTTGGTTACAGGCAGGCTCTGCGGATAAGATTTGCCAGGTCATTGTACGCCAGAACGCGGCGCGAAGGCAATTGGAAACGATCAACTGCCCAGAAACAGGCGAGTTCGAGACCCTGCGCAAAAAAAAGTGAGAGTGGCG
>DHWV01000092.1:0-1588 GCA_002413355.1 Desulfobulbaceae bacterium UBA5173
GACGGCGGCATCAAATTTTCCGGCGACATCTGCAAAGCATTGGGCATCGGCGCAAGCAGCGTGATGATCGGTTCGCTCTTCGCAGGCACAGAGGAGACACCGGGTGAAACATTCCTCTATCAAGGCCGCACGTATAAAGGCTACCGAGGCATGGGTTCGCTCGGCGCAATGCAGCAGGGATCCAGCGACCGCTATTTTCAGAAGAAGAACAGCGAGCCGTCCAAATTGGTGCCAGAGGGCATCGAAGGCCGGGTGCCGTCTCGTGGCCCGATTGCTGACATGATCTATCAGCTTCTTGGCGGCCTGCGCTCCGGCATGGGCTACTGCGGCGCGGCCTCCATTCAAGAGCTGCACCGGCGGGCCAAGTTTGTCCGCATCTCGCCCGCTGGCCTGCGCGAGTCGCACGTTCATGACGTGATCATCACTCGCGAGGCTCCCAACTACCGCACCGACAGTCTTTAACTTCTGCCGTCCGTCCTCATGCACAGCGAAACAATCATTATTCTGGATTTTGGCTCCCAAACCACCCAGCTCATCGCCCGCCGCATCCGCGAGCAAAAGGTCTATTCGGAGATTCATCCCTACACCCTGCCGCTGGCCAAGCTGAAGGAGCTGCGGCCTGCGGGCATCATTCTTTCCGGCGGCCCGGCTTCAGTTTATGACGAGGATGCGCCGCTTTCTGATCCCGGCTTGTTTGATCTGGGCGTGCCGGTTTTAGGCATCTGCTACGGTGCCCAGCTCATGCAGCAGCAGCTGGGCGGGCGGGTGGAGCGGGCCGAGAAGCGCGAGTTTGGCAAAGCGGAACTGCTGATCAGCGACGCTTCTGGTCTGTTCAGTGGTTTGGAGACCGCGCCCGCGCATCACCAAGTTTGGATGAGCCACGGCGACCGGGTGGAAGCACCTGCGCCTGGTTTCATCGCCACAGCGACCAGTGCGCATTCGCCTTTCGCTGCTCTGCGCCATGCGGCCAAGCCCTTTGCTGCTGTGCAGTTCCACCCGGAAGTGGCGCACACGCTGATCGGCACGGATATTCTGCGCAATTTCATCTTCGGCATCTGCGGCTGCCAGGCAAGCTGGACGATGCAGTCGTTTATTGAATCAACAGTGGAATCTGTGCGGGCCAAAGTCGGCAGCGACCGGGTGATCTGCGCCCTGTCCGGCGGCGTGGATTCCACGGTGGTCGCCGCGATGATCCACCGGGCCATCGGCAGCCAGCTCACCTGCATTCATGTCAACAACGGCCTGATGCGCACCAACGAGAGCGAGAGCGTGCTCCGTTTCTTCCGCGAGCGCACTGACTTGCAGGTGATTGACATTGATGCGGAAGCCTATTTCCTTGAGCGGTTGCAAGGCATCGCTGATCCTGAAGAAAAACGGAAGCGCATCGGCTACGGCTTTATCGAGATTTTCGAACAAGAGGCTAAGAAGCTCGGCCAGGTGAAATATCTCGCTCAAGGCACGCTGTATCCCGATGTGATTGAATCCGTGGTATTTCGCGGTAAAGCTCCGATCAAATCGCACCACAACGTCGGCGGCCTGCCGGAGCGGATGCATCTTGCCCTGATCGAGCCGCTGCGCGAGCTGTTCA
>DHWV01000092.1:1828-4920 GCA_002413355.1 Desulfobulbaceae bacterium UBA5173
CCGCTGCGCGAGCTGTTCAAGGATGAGGTGCGCGAGCTGGGCCTTGAGCTGGGTCTGCCGGAAGAGGCCATTTATCGCCAGCCCTTCCCCGGCCCCGGTCTCGGTATCCGCATCATGGGCGAAGTCACCGCCGAACGGCTGCGCATTCTCCGCCAAGCCGACGTGATTGTGCTGGAGGAGATGAAGCAGTCTGGTTGGTACCGCAAGGTCTGGCAGTCCTTTGCCGTACTTCTGCCGATTCAGACCGTAGGCGTGATGGGCGATGGCCGCACCTACGAGCACGTCATTGCCCTGCGCTCGGTGGACAGCCGCGACGCGATGACCGCCGACTGGTCGCAATTACCCTACGACCTGTTGGGCCGAATTTCCACCCGCATCATCAACGAGGTGCGCGGCGTAAACCGGGTGGTGTATGACATATCCTCCAAGCCGCCCGCCACTATCGAGTGGGAATAGTTTCACAGTCTTCATGCGCAAGGGAAGCCGTCTTCCCTTGCGGTACTTTTTCATCGCAGCCTTCTGTTAAAATCAAATCTTCCCCCTTTGTCATGTTAAAAACTGGAATTTACGTTGACGCGGAAAATATCAAAATGAGCGGCGGTTACGGAATGCGTTATGATGTTTTGGTGGACATTGCCAACACACCCAACTCAACCTTACTGCGGGCCAACTGCTATCTGGCCGAAGATCGTGACCGCACCAGCAAGGAGCCGGATTACCGGCAGAAAGTTTATTTTTACCACAACATCCTCCGCCAGTGCGGCTTCAAGGTGATCAAAAAATTCGTCCGCCGCTACGAGGACGAGGAAGGTAACGTCACCACCAAAGCCAATGCGGACATGGACTTGGCCATTGACGCGCTGCTTCAGGCGCGCAATTTGGACCGCATCATCATCCTTACCGGAGACGGCGATTTTATTCGTCTTGTCACTGCGTTGCAGAACATGGGCTGCCGGGTTGACGTGATCGGCTTCAACAACGTCAGCCGTGAACTGCGCGAGGCGGCGGACTCCTTTCTCTCCGGCTTTCTCATCCCCGGCTTGCTGCCCTTTCAGCCTCAGCCGGAGGATATCGCTGCCAATAAAGAAGGCGAGTGGCAGCGCGGTACGGTGGCCAACTTCAACGCCGACCGTGGTTTCGGCTTCTTCCGCTTTTTCAGAATGCAGCCGGATCACACCCTCAAGCCGGAGACCGTTTTTTTTCATCTCTCCAAATCGACCTTGGAAGGCGACTACTACTTCCAAGACACCACCCGGATTTTCGAGTTCCGCATTGTTGAAAATCCCCACAACGAAGGCCGCTCCGAGGCGTGGGACATTCGGCTGGTGCGGGAAAATTAACGAGTGAATCAACACAGGGGCAACGTGCTTTCCGCCCCTGTGCTGCTCTCATCACTCCCCATCCACATCCGGCAAGGGGAAGAGGCTCTTGTTGATCGCTTTTTCCCGCGCTGCCGCCACCGTGATCTTGTCCTCGTCAATCATCCTCTGCAAGCACTGATCCATAGTCTGCATTCCTTGGCCTGTGCCGGTCTGAATCATAGACTCAATCTGGTTGATTTTGCCCTCGCGGATGATGCTGGCCAAGGCGTTCGAGCCGATCAGGATTTCCAGGGCAGCGCAGCGACCTTTGCCGTCCTTAGTTTTCAGGAGCTGCTGGGCAATGACCGCCTTGAGCGAATCAGCCAGCATGGTGCGGGTTTGCGCCTGTTCTTCCGCTGGAAAGGCGTTGATAATTCGGTCTATAGTTTTAGCCGCGCTGTTGGTGTGCAGCGTGCCAAACACAAGGATGCCCAGCTCGGCGCAGGTTAAGGCCGCCGAAATCGTCTCTAAATCGCGCATCTCGCCAACGAGAATAACATCCGGGTTTTCCCGGTTGGCGACCGCCAAGGCTTTGGCAAAGCTCTTGGCATGACTGCCGATCTCCCGCTGTGAAAACACGCACTGCTTGTTGGGATGAACAAATTCCAGCGGGTCTTCGATGGTGATGATATGCTTGGGGTGCTTCTCGTTGATTAGGTTGATGATTGCGGCCATCGTGGTTGATTTGCCGCTGCCGGTCGGGCCAGTGACCAGCACCATGCCGCGCACATACTCAGCAATGCTCTTGACCACTTCTGGCAAGCCAAGCTGCTCCACAGTGAGAATCTTGGTCGGAATGATGCGGAAGACCGCGCCGATGCCCCGGTGCTGATAGAGAAAGTTGCAGCGAAAGCGTCCTACGCCTTCGAGCGCATAGGCTTTGTCAAAGTCCCGGTTTTTCTCAAGGATCGCCTGCTGTTCCGGGGCGAGGATTTCAAAGAGAATCCGCTGGTTGCTTTCCGCAGTCAGTACAGGCTCGTCCAAGGGAACCAGCTCGCCGCGCAGGCGCAGCAGGGGTGGAAAGCCGACGACCATGTGCAGGTCGCTGGCCCCGCGCTCTTTCATCTGACTGAAATAGGAATCAATCTGTGCCATGAGGTGTCACCGGGGAAGGAGTTCAGGCATTCAGCGCGTGCCGGCCTTGTTGTTTGCTTCTTTGTTGGTGCTGATGATGCGAGGAGATTTCTCGCGTTGTTCGGAATGACATTCAGGCGTTGAATGCTATTGCCCAGCCATCTTGTCCTTCAATGCGTCGTAGTTTCCCTGCATCACGTCAATGTTTGGATGGCCATTTGGAAACTTCTTTTTCATGATGGCGATGGCACGTTCAAACATCTCCGCTGATTTTTGGTAATTTTTCTGTTTGTAATACAATGCAGCCAGATTGTTCAGGGTGGTTGCCACATCGGGATGGTCTTTGCCGAGGGCTTTTTCTTTAATCTCCAGCGAACGCTTATACAGCGGCTCCGCTTCGGCGTATTTGCCCTGCGATTCATACAACCCCGCCAGATTGTTCAGGGTGGCTGCCACATCGGGATGGTCTTTGCCGAGGGATTTTTCTGAAATCTCCAGCGAACGCTTATACAGCGGCTCGGCTTCGGCGTATTTGCCCTGCGATTCATACAACCCAGCCAGATTGTTCAGGGTGGTTGCCACATCGGGATGGTCTTTGCCGAGGGATTTTTCTGAAATCTCCAGATCACGCTTATACAGCGGCTCCGCTTCGGCGTA
>DHWV01000071.1 GCA_002413355.1 Desulfobulbaceae bacterium UBA5173
GAAGAGGAGATTCCTCGCTCCGCTCGGAATGACAGATACGACGATTCAAATTATGTTGCTCTGGCTATAAAATTGTCTTGTGACATCGCCCGGCCAAAGTAAATTCGACCAAGTGCTGGAGTGGGCGGAGAAGCAGCAAATGCAGATTAAAAGAACACCATGACAAGCTGGCAGGAAGAACTGAGCATGGCCGTGCAGGACAGCAGCGGCCTGCACCGTGCGCTGGGCTGCGACATGGCAGCGGCCGAAGCCGTTGCTGCCCGCTATCCGCTGCGGATCACGCCGTATTATCTGAATCTGATCAGGCAGGCAGGAGAGCCGCTGCGACGACAGGCAGCGCCGGACATCCGCGAACTGGAGGACGAGCTGGGCATGAGTGATCCACTCGGTGAGGAAGACCTGAGTCCGGTTCCAAATTTGGTGCATAAGTACCCGGACCGGGTGCTGCTTTTGGTCAGCAGCCAGTGCGCCATGTACTGCCGTTTTTGCACCCGCAAGCGCAAGGTCGGCAGTAGCGCGATGCGGTTCAACGAAGCGAGCTTCGCCGCTGCGCTGGACTATCTGCGCCAGACCCCGGCGGTGCGGGAAGTGCTGATTTCAGGAGGAGACCCGCTTTTGCTTTCCGACGGCCGACTGGAGGAAATTCTCCGGCGGCTACGCAAGATCAAAACTGTGGAGGTGATCCGCATCGGTACCCGAACACCCTGCACCCTGCCCATGCGCATCACGCCAGAGCTGTGCGCCATGTTGCGCCGGTTCCACCCGCTCTACATCAACACCCATTTCAACCACCCGGCGGAGCTGACCGCTGAGGCTGCGCGGGCCTGCGCACTGCTGGCGGATGCGGGCATTCCTTTGGGCTGCCAAACCGTACTGCTGAAGGGGGTGAATGACAACGCGGAGGTGCTGGGGAAGCTGTTCTGCGGCCTACTGCGGATGCGGGTCAAACCGTATTACCTGATGCAGGCTGACCTGACTCAGGGCACCGGCCATTTCCGCACGCCGGTCAAGGAGGGCTTTGCCATCATGCGCCAGCTCATCGGCACGATATCCGGCATGGCCGTGCCAAAATTTGTGCTTGATGCGCCCGGCGGCAAGGGCAAGATTCCGCTGACTCCTGAATACATCACCGCCATGCAGGACGGCTGGCTGGAGTTTGTCAACTGGCAGGGATTGCCCTGCTCCTATCCCTTGGCGTGATCAGCGCGTCATTTCGTCCTGATTGCGCTGGGCGATGGCCTCGAACTCCCTTTCCACCCGCATCAGCGCGTCATAAACATCCGGGTCGAAATGGCGGCTGCGGCCTTCCTCATGAAGAATGATCTGCATGGTCTGCTCGTGGCTAAGGGCAGGCTTATAGGCCCGGCGGGTACGGAGCGCGTCATAGACATCCGCCACCGTCATAATCCGGCCTGCCAGCGGGATGTTGCGTCCGGCCAGCCCACGGGGATAGCCGCTGCCGTCGTATTTCTCGTGATGGCTGCCGACCAAGTCTTTTGCGCATTGAAGGAAAGCCATCGGCTCGCCCGCCATCTTGGCCAACTTGTCAATCACCTCCTCCCCGTAGATGGCGTGCTTCTTCATGATCTCGAACTCCTCATAATTCAGGCGACTCTGCTTGAGGAGGATCGCGTCCGGGATACCGACCTTGCCGATGTCATGCAGCGGGGCGGTTTTGTAGAGCAGCGTGATGTAGTCCGGGGTGAGGATGTCGAGGAATTTGCCGGAACGGAAGAGGTTCTCGGCCAAAGAGCGGACAAAAGCCCGAGTGCGCTGGATGTGGCCGCCGGTGTCGGTGTCGCGATGCTCGGCCAGCTCGCCCATCGCCACAATGGTGATGTCCTTCAGGAGACTGGCTTCGCGAGTGCGGGCTTCCACAGTCTGCTCCAAGTGCATCTTGTAGCGGTGCAGCTCCAAGTGGTTGCGGACGCGAGAGCGCAGCTCAACCCCGTGAAAGGGCTTGGTGATATAATCTACTCCGCCCAGCTCAAAGCCTCTGGCCACGTCCTCCGGCTCGGAGCGGGCCGTAAGGAAGATCACCGGAATGGACTGCGCCGCCTCGATGGTGCGGATTTCCTGCAAGGTTTCAAAGCCGTCCATGCCCGGCATCATCACATCCAGCAGGACGAGGTCCGGCGTGCGACGGCGCATCCGTTCCACCGCCTGCTCGCCGGACGTGGCATAGGCGAACTCAAGGTCAAGGCTCTTCAGATGGGCAAGAGCAATCTGGATGTTCTCCGGCACGTCATCCACAATGAAGACCAGCGGCCTGCCCGGTCTGCTGCTCATCGCCCGTCCTCGGCTGCCTTGCGGAGCGCGGCCAGCACCTGCTCCACACCCCTGATGTCCATGTCCTGCGCGCAACGCTTCATTTCCCGGCCTAGCGCAGCCAGCTCCGCCGCCTTGCTCTGCTGGCCGCAATCCTCCAGCTTCTGGCCCAAGGCAAAGGCATCCTCCAGATTGCCGCTCATCTCAGCCTGCCGATATGCCGCTTCCAGCGCATCGTTCCATGCTGCCCGCATCTGGCTAAGGTCAGGCGCAGTCTTCGGGGTTGGGGCCGTCCACAGTGCATGATCTGCGCCGTCCCGGTCGAAATGAAGATGACGGGCCACCAGCCGCTGTAGCTCCTGAAGATGGAAGGGCTTGGCAAGAAAATCATCAAAGAGGGGCTGTAGCCCCTCTTTATCCAGCATGAAGCCAGTCATGGCGATGATGGGGACATGGGCCGCGCAGTCCTCCTGCCTGATCCGGCGGGCAAGGTCTCTACCGTCTGCTCCGGCCAAGTCCAAATCCATCAGGATCAGATCAGGCCGCTCGCCGATAGCCAAAGTGAAGCCGTCATCCGGGCCGCTTGCCTCCAGCACCCGCACTGACGAATTGGCAAAGTAGATTTTAATGAGATTGGACATCTCCGGCATGTCATCAATCACCAACAGCACCGGATTGTTTCGCTTTTTCTGTGCCGGCGGCTTGACGCAAGACGGGCCTGCCGTTTTGTCCGCCGCCTGCGCGGGCATAGTACAGGTAAAGACGCTGCCCTGCCCTTTGACGCTCTCCACGAGAAGGCTGCCGCCCATCATTCGGGCCAGCCGGGCGCAGAGGGTCAGTCCCAGCCGGGTGCCGTCCTGAATGCTGACCTGCTCGTCCTGCTGCTCAAACAGCTCCCGCAGCGATTGCAGTTCCTCAGCGGACAGGCCAATGCCTGTGTCTTCCAGCCGGAAGAACAGCTCCCAGCAGCCCGGAGCCGCTTCCTCGCCGCTCACGAGCAGGCTGACCCGGCCCCGCTCGGTGAACTTGACCGCGTTACCGATTAGGTTAATCAGCACCTGACGGCAGTGATCGGCATCCATCACGTACATTTCCGGCAGTTCCGGCCTGACCGCGCAGACAAACACCAGCTTCTTGGCCCGGAGCGGATCAGCGAAAAGATCTGTGGCCTGCCCAATCACTGCCCGCAGATTGGCAGCGGATTTCAGCACCTTGACATTGCCGCTCTCCAGCTTGGACAGCTCCATCACGTCGTTGATGATTGAGACCAACGCCGCGCCGTTTTTGCGGATCGTGCTAACAAAACGCTGCTGCTGCTCATTGAGGCCGGATTCGGCGAGAATCTCCGCATAGCCGATGATCGCATTCATCGGTGTGCGGATGGCATGATTGATGTTAGCGATAAACTTACGCTTCAGGCGGTTGGCGGCGATGAGCTGCTGCTCGGTGCGGCGGATGGCAGCCTCTTGACAGCCGGTCAGTCGGTGCAGGCTGCGGCCTGTGCAAAGCAGCTCGCCGTCCTGCCCGTCAAGACGGAGCAGACTCATCTCGGCAATGAAGACTTTGCCGCGCCTATCGGTCAGGCGGGAATGAAAAGTGCGCACGATGCTGCCGCCCAGCTCGGCAAGCTGCTCCTTGATTCCGGCCAGATGCGGCTCCAACGCCGCTGCGGACATGTCCGCGATTTCCTCACGGCTCAGACCAATGGTGTCAAGGAAGGTACGGTTGGCGGCGCGAACCTGTCCGTTCTGGTCAAGGACAAAGGCATGACAGGCCAGCGCGTCAAAAATATTTAGCAAAGACTGCCAGCTCTGAGCAGACATCGCCGAGCTGCCTGCCATGTTCTGGCCCTCGCTCATCTGCGCAGCCGGGCGGCGATGTCAGCCGCAATCTCCTCGCTTTCCCGGCCTTGGACAGCAATTTCAATATCTGCCGCCTGACGGTAGAGCGGCAGCCGCTCGGTGAACAGCGTCTCTGCTCGGTCCAAGTCCTGAAGCAAAGGCCGCTTCTTCATTTTGGCCTCAGCGTTGGGATGACGACGCATGGCCTCCAAAATGCCGTCCAAAGGAGAATGAAGATAGACCACTTGCCCCAGCCGCCGCAGGTTTTTGACCATGAAGAAGCCTCCCCCGGCTGAAACCACCGTGCCGCTGACATGGTATTCCAGCCAGTCAGCGGCTTGCTGCTCCAGCTGACGAAAATGGGCTTCACCTTGCTCGGCGAAGATCTGCCTGATTCTCGTCTTGGTCATGCTTTCAATCAAATCGTCGGTATCAACCGTGAAGCGTCCCGTCAACCCGGCCAAAGCGCGGGCCGCCCTGCCCTTGCCCACGCCCATGAAGCCGATCAGAAGGATGTTGTCAGCCATGTTCCCTGTCCTTTTTGCAATGATGTTTCCCTGTCCTTTGCAATTATAAAGCAAATTCCGAATCTGTGAAACGGAAAGCGGAGCAGAAGAACAGCAAATGTGAAAATGCGGGGCACCAACAAAAAAGGAGCCAAGCGACTCCGCTTGACTCCTTGGATGTGCTGGTCGGAACGAGAGGATTTGAACCTCCGGCCCCCTGAACCCCATTCAGGTGCGCTACCAGGCTGCGCTACGTTCCGAAATAATTTTGCTGACTCTTTCTACCATGTTCCGGCAGCGGCTGTCAACAGCTTCTTGGCCGCCTGCTGTTTTTCCCGCCTCAGTTCTCATCCTCGTTCAGCAGCTCGCGCAGCCGCTTGGAAGGGCGGAAAGAAACCATCTTGCGCTTGGTGATGGTCATCGCTTCACCAGTGCGGGGATTGCGGCCCCGGCGGGGTGATTTGCCGCGCACGGTCAGCGTGCCGAACTGCACCAGCTTGAGCGATTCGCCGTTGACCAGCGTGTCCTTCATCGCCGCGAAGATGGTGTCCACCATTTTGGCCGCATTGCGCTGAGAAATGCCCAGCCGCTCGTTGATGGAAAGCGACAGTTCTTTGCGGGTGACGTTTCCCTTTTCGATTTTTTCTTTCTGCTCGTTCATACTGATTCCTTGATTTCGCGATATCTGCCGCCAAAGCGGGACATCAGCGAGCTGACTATTTTTTCGTGGAAGCCGTTAACCGTCTCGTCGTCGAGCGTCCCTTCAGAGGAACGGTAGGTGACGGTCAAGGCCACGCTTTTCATGCCGTCTTCAATCGGCTTGCCGCTGTACACGTCAAAAATATCAGCATATACCACATGCTGCATCTTGTGGTCAAGGATATCTTGCAGTAAATCGCCCGCCGAAACCTGCTCCGGCACCAGCAGGGCGATGTCGCGCCGCACCGAAGGATAACGCGGCAGGGAGCTGAAGCTCTTGGCCGCCGCAGGCAGCGCGTTCAGCGGCTCCAGCGCGATCTCGCAGAAATAGACATCCTGCTTGATGCCGAAAGCGCGGGCCGCTTCACGGGTCAGTTTGCTGAGCAAACCAAGCTGCTGGCCGTTAGCCATAAGGCGGAGGGCGCAGCCCGGCTCGGTGTATGGCTCGGCCTGTTCCTGAACCGTCTCGAAGCTGATCGCCGCTGTCAGGCGCAGCTCGCGTAACAGGGCCTGCACCGCGCCTTTCAGATCAAAAAAATCACTGTGTTGGCCAGAAAAATGGAGAGGGCTGGCTTCCGGGTGACGGCCACCGCTAATCACTGCGCAGAGCTGCTGCCGCTCAACCGGTTGCTGGCCGGGCGCAGTAGAAACAAAGACTTTGCCGGTCTCGAACAGACGGACATCGCTCTGCTGAAAGCTGAGATTACGGCGGATGTTGTCGAGCAGGCCGGGCAGGAGCATGGTGCGCATCACCGCCTGATCCTCGTTGAGCGGATTGAGCAGCTCGACCTGCTGCCTGCGGGCATCGTCCGCCGCCAAGCCCAGCTGGTCGCTGTGCTTTTTGCTGACGAACGAATAATTGACCGCCTCGTAGAAGCCAAGGCCGAGCAGAGCGGCGGCGATCTTCTTGCGGAGCTGGCGCAGCGGCTCCGGCTGTGGGCAGTCCATCGCAATCACCGGCAGGCTGACCGGAATCTCGTTGTAGCCGACTAAGCGGGCCACTTCCTCGATCAGATCCACTTCGCGCTCGATGTCCATGCGGAAGGCAGGCACGGTCACGTTGAGCACTTCGCCCGCTGCTTCGGTCACGGAAAAATCAATCCCACGCAGACAGGCAGCAATTTCGCTGCCGCTGAGGCTGGTGCCGAGCAGGCTGTTCACCCGTTTCACCCGCAATTCCAGCTGGATCAGCTCTTTTTTGCCCGGATAGAAATCAAGCCCTTCCGCTGCAGTCGCACCAGCCAGCTCGCAGACGAGCTGCGCCGCCCGCTCCAACGCCTTAGTCACTCCCTCCGGGTTCACGCCGCGCTCAAAGCGATAGGAGGCTTCCGATGCCAGATTCAGCCGCCGCGCTGTCCGGCGGATGGAAACCGGATTGAAGCAGGCCGATTCCAGCAGAATTTCGGTAGTGCTGTCATCCACTTCAGAGTTCAGCCCGCCCATGACCCCGGCCATCGCCACTGGCTTTTCCTGGTCGCAGATCAGGAGCATGTCCGGCTCAAGACTGCGCTCACTGCCGTCCAAGGTGATGAATTTTGCCTCGCCAGCATCTGGCCGCCGCACGACAATGCCTTTGCCCGCAATTTTCGTATAATCAAAGACATGAAGCGGCTGGCCATATTCCAGCATGACAAAATTGGTGATGTCCACGATGTTGTTGATCGGGCGCATCCCGACCGCCAGCAGCAGCCGCTGAAGCCACCACGGCGAGGGTTTGACCGTCACGCCGGTCAGGCGGCGGGCGGCATAGCGCGGACACAGCTCCGGCTCGGCGATGCGGACGCTGAACTCCGCCTGTGGCGCGAAAGCGGGCAGGCTTTGCACCGGGCGGCGCACCTGCTGGCCGCTGAAGCCCGCCACCTCGCGGGCGATGCCTATAACGCTGGCGCAGTCGGCGCGGTTGGGGGTGAGGTCAACCTCGATCATCGTGTCGCGCAGCTCCAGTGCCTCAGCCAAAGGCAGGCCGGAAGCCAGCGCGGGATCAAGCTCGACGATGCCGGAGCCAGCCTCGCTGATGCCCAACTCTTTGAACGAGCAGAGCATTCCTTCAGAAACCTGGCCGCGTACTTTGGCCTTTTTGATCTCCATGCCGCCGGGCAGCTTCGCGCCGGGCAGAGCAATGGCGGTCACTAATCCGGCCCGAACATTGGGCGCGCCGCAGACGACGGGCAGGATTTTGTCGCCGACTTCCACCTCGCAGAGGGTCAGCCGGTCGGCATCAGGATGCTTGCGCACAGACAGGACTTTTGCGGTTTTGACCGCGTCCAGCCCGGTGTGCAGCTCCTGTACCGCCTCCACCTCCAAGCCGAGCATGGTCAGCCGGTCAGCAAGCTGCGCTGCGGTCAGACCGCCAAGGGAAAGATATTGGCCAAGCCAGCTCAGGGTGAATTTCATAATGCTTTGTTTCTACGTTTCTCTGTTCTGTGGCTCAAATGCGCTTAGACAGTTCCTTCATACAAATCTTGCATTGAGAAACACAAGTCGTAATCATTCCAATCTAATCGTCCATCTGTGATGGAAAAACTACTGAATAATTCTGTATTGAGATATTTTCTGATGTCAGGATGATTTGATTGCTCTAAAAACGATCTGAAATTTATAATTTGCTCGGCTCCATCGCTGAACCGCAAGTGAATTGTGTATGGCGGAATATATTCAGCTCCAATCACGCTGACAACGACATCTTCAGCAAGAGTTTGGCAATCTGCTGTCATGACAACTTTTCGCTTATCCGTTCAAAATGCACTTTTTTATGCAGGACGAAATAATCTATCCACTTTTGAACGATCTCGTCCGCTTTCTGATACACCAATTTTTCAAAATGTCTCAATTCGGCAGCATGAAGAGGGTTCCGTCCTTTGACATTCGTTATTCTAATTTCCTTCACGCTGCCATTTTCAATAATCAGTTCAGCTTTGTTTTCCCTGTTTTGACATCCACCGTGAACATGAACAGGCTCGTGTTCATTTGACCAGAAATAAATGATTACTCCAAAATATTCATATAATTTCGGCATAATTTAAAGGTATAGATGTTCTCTGCACCACCTCCAAGCCGAGCATGGTCAGACGCGCTGCCAGATGCTCTGCGGAAAGACCTTCAAGAGAGATATATTGGCCAAGCCAGCTCAGGGTGAATCATGATACCAAGTTTGTTATCGAATATTAAATATCTCTTTTAACGCAGCACAGTTGTTGCTATGAATACTATCACCCTCTTTAATAACCTTATTGCAAACTATGGCAGCTTCCCTGAAATAGCCTTTTCTGGCATATTTTACGGCCTGTTCGTATTTAGAACACCAGAAGACAGAATGTTGTTCTGTTTTCACATGCTTCTGATAACCAGTAACTCTATTATGTGAACGATTATTTATCGTACTATTATTTATGGCATTTCCATCACCTGTATTTCCGCTGCCATCACCATAAATAACAATATGATCACCACAACAAGCATCTACGGCAAAGAAAATAACAAATCCTATAGCAAATAATAACGATTTCATTATTCCTCACCATCCCTTGAATGGGCATCTGTTGTTGTATAGATAACAAAATTATGCGAATCATTATTAATAGTTGCTGACCCAATCGCATTTCCATTGCCGGACACAACAATACTGCCATCTTTTTTCTTGTCTCCTGCAACCATCTCTTTCAAGCTGAAGATACTTACAAGGGCGGCAGCAACAGCACCTGTTATCAAAAGGACAGCAACTATTTTTTTAATGATAGAATTTTCTCGCCAAAGCTCAAAAAATTCTTTTGCCATATCAACCCCTCATTATCTGGATATAACACTGAATCTGCTGCGTTCTGTACGTCACCCACAACGGCCAGCACATGCGCCAGATATCAATATTTCAGGCTCAGAACTGCCTCAGAAAACGCAAATCGTTCTCATAATACATACGGATGTCGTCAATGCCGTACTTGAGCATGGCGATGCGCTCCACGCCGAGGCCGAAGGCGAAACCGGAAAACTGCTCTGGGTCGTAGCCGACCATCTTCATGACTTCAGGATCAATCATGCCTGCGCCGAGTATCTCCAGCCAGCCGCTCTGCTTGCAGACCCGGCAGCCGCTGCCTTTGCAGATCACGCAGGCAATATCCACCTCTGCGCTGGGTTCGGTGAAGGGGAAAAAGCTGGGGCGAAAGCGCAGGGGCAGGTCGCCGTGGAAAATACGGCGGGTGAAGAGGGACAGCACCCCTTTCAGATCAGCGAAGGAAACTTGGCGGTCAACGAGGAAGCCCTCCACCTGATGGAACATCGGGGTGTGGGTGATGTCAGAGTCACAGCGATAGACCTTGCCCGGCGCGATATAGCGCAAAGGAGGCTCCTGCTTTTCCATGATTCGCGCCTGCATCGGCGAGGTGTGGGTGCGCAAAAGGAGCGAATCTGACACGTAAAACGTGTCGTGCATGTCCCGCGCCGGATGATGCGCCGGGATGTTGAGTGCCTCGAAGTTGTAATGATCGGTCTCAACGTCCGGGCCGTCAGCCACGGCAAAACCCATCCCCTCGAAAACAGCGCAAATTTCCTCCATCACCTGGGTGACAGGGTGCAACTTGCCGGAGGGGATGAAGCGGCCCAGCAGGCTGAGGTCAAGCTGCTGCCTGACTGTCCCGGCACCGACTTCAACTACCTCTTTTTTGGCCTGAAAAAGCCCTTCCAGCTCCTGCTTGACCGCGTTGGCGACTTGCCCCAAGCGTGGTCTGTCTGCCGGGGTAGCTTGGCCGAGCTGCTTCATGGCATTGGCCAAAAGACCCTTGCGGCCCAGATATTTAACCCGGACTTCCTCCAGCGCGGTCAGGCTGCTGACCGCATCCAAAGAGGCTGTGGCCTCGGCCAGCAGCCTGCGCAGCGTTTCTTCCATCAGGCGGCGAGCTTGGCAGCGGCCTGCTTCACCACCGCGCTGAAAGCGGCGGGATCAACAATGGCCAAATTGGACAGCACCTTGCGGTCCAGTTCAATCCCGGCCTTGCAGAGGCCGTTGATCAGTTTGCTGTAGCTGATGCCGTTCAGCTTGGCCGCCGCGCTGATGCGGGTAATCCACAACGCGCGGAAATTGCGTTTGTTGGTGCGGCGGTCGCGGTAGGCATAGCAAAGGGCGCGGTCAACCGCCTCGGCAGCGGTGCGGAACAGACGACTTCTGCCGCCCCGGAATCCTTTGGCTAAAGTCAGGACTTTATTTCTTCTGCGGCGGGCCTTAAACCCGCGTGTGACGCGTGGCATGGTGATTGCACTCCGTTACGGTGTTGTGTTGCTGAAAATTCCTGCGAACTGTTTACAGATAAGGCAGCATCCGTTTCACGTTTTTGGTGTCCACCGCAGCCAGAACGCCGTTCTGCCGAATGCGGCGTTTCCTTTTGGTGCTTTTGGAAGTCAGGATGTGGGAACCAAAGGCTTTACCGTAGCGGACTTTGCCGGTGCCGGAGAGCTTGAAGCGTTTAGCAGCTCCCCGGTGGGTTTTCATTTTGGGCATGATGTGTGATTCTCCTTGCTGTGGCGTGGACTGAACCTACGCCGTATCATCGTTGAATTGCTGCTGAATTCAGGGCTTCGGCCCGACAAACATAATCATGAACCGGCCTTCCATCGTCGGTTCTTGGATGATGGCGCAGTGATCGCGCAGCGCGTCGGCGATGTGTTTGATCGCCTCCATACCCACGGTCTGGGCGTGAACGATCTCCCGGCCCCGGAACTGCATGGTTATTTTGACTTTGCTTTTCTTTTCAACAAATTTCAGGATGTTCTTGATCTTGAAATCCAAGTCGTGCTCTTCGGTTTTGGGCCGAAATTTCACTTCCTTGGTCTCGATCACCGTCTGCTTCTTCTTCGCTTCCTGCTGCTTCTTCTTCAGCTCGTAGCGGTATTTGTCAAAATTCATCACCCGACAAACCGGCGGGCTGGCTTTGTCTGAAATTTCGACCAAATCCAACCCTTGCTCCATGGCGATCTGTCTGGCTTTCGCCGAGCTGACCACACCGATCTGCTCGCCTTCCGGCCCAAGCAGCCGGACTTCAGGATACCGGATATCGTCGTTGATCCTGACCTTAATTTCCTGTGTCTGCGAACTTTTTCTGCCTTTCCGCTTATCCATTGTCTCCGTCTGTCAGCCTGCTGTTTCTTCGCATTCCCGGCGCACCATGGCCGCGAATTCCTGCGGCGGCATGGGCGGCAGATTCTCTCCGCTGCGCCTGCGCACCGTTACCATGCCGTCCTGCATTTCCCGGTCACCGGCGATCAGCATGTACGGCACCTTCATTAGCTGCGCCTCCCGGATTTTATAATTCAGCTTCTCGTTACGCAAATCAGCCTCAACGCGGAGGCCTGCCTTGCGCAGCGCGGCTAATACCTTGCCGCAATAGTCAGCCTGCGCGTCGGTGATGTTGAGAATCCGGGCCTGCTCCGGGGCCAGCCAGAGCGGGAAGGCTCCGGCGTAATGCTCAATCAAAACCCCGATGAAACGCTCCAGCGAACCCATCAGGGCGCGGTGGATCATGATCGGCTGATGTTCTGCGCCGTCTTGACCGTTGTAGGTCATGCCAAAGCGTTCGGGCAGGTTGAAATCCACCTGAATAGTGGAACACTGCCACGAGCGGCCCAGCTGATCCTTGATTTTGATGTCAATTTTTGGACCATAGAACACGCCCTCGCCGGGATCAACCGAATAGGCCAAACCCTTCTTGTCCATCGCCTGCTGCAATGCCCGCGTGGCCAGCTCCCAGTTTTCGTCGCTGCCAACGTATTTGGCCGGACGCGTGGAGAGATAGACATCATACTCGCTGAAACCGAAGGTCTTGAGGACGTGCAGGTTCAGGTCAATGATGTTAAAAATCTCTTCCTCAAGCTGGTCAGGACGGCAGAAAATATGGGCATCATCCTGCGTGAAGCCACGCACCCGCATCAGTCCGTGTAGTGCGCCAGCCCGTTCGTAGCGGTACACCGTGCCCAGCTCGCACCAGCGGATGGGAAATTCGCGGTAGCTGTGCGGCTCGGCCTTATAGACCCCAATGTGGAAGGGGCAATTCATCGGCTTGAGCTGATAGGCAACCTCGTCAATGTCCATCGCCGCGTACATGTTTTCGGCATAGAAATCGAGATGGCCAGAGGTCTTCCACAAATCTTGGCGGGCGATGTGCGGGGTGTAGAGGAGCTGGTAGCCGTTCTGATAATGGGCATCCTTCCAGTAATCCTCGAGAAGTCGCCGCAGCAGTGCGCCGCGCGGCTGCCAGAGAATCAGCCCCGGCCCGATCTCATCCTGAATGGTGAACAACCCCAGCTCTTTGCCCAGCTTGCGATGGTCGCGCCGCTTGGCCTCCTCAAGCCGCTCCAGATACTGCTTCAGCTCTTTCGGATCGAAGAAGGCGGTGCCATAAATACGCGTCAGCATGGGCTTCTTTTCATCGCCTCGCCAATACGAACCAGCCACCCGCAGCAGCTTAAAGCTCCTCAGCCACGAGGTGTCGGGGATATGCGGCCCCCGACAAAGATCAATGAAATCGCCCTGCTGATACAGCGAAACAACCGTCTCGCCCTGCGCGGCCAAATCTTGAATCAGCTCAACTTTGTAGCTCTCGCCCTGCTTGGTGAAAAAATCAATCGCCTCGGCAATCGGCAGCTCGCAGCGCGAAAACGGCAGAGCCGCCTTGACGATGGCTGCCATTTTTTCTTCAATCGCGGCGAAATCGTCTGGCGCGAAAGCGGGCTTGCGGTCGAAATCGTAATAATAGCCGTCTTCGATGGCCGGGCCAATGGTAACCTGCACATTCTGGCCGAACAGCTCCTTCACCGCTTGGGCCATGATATGGGCCGCCGAGTGGCGAAGAATGTGCAGCCCATCCGCAGATTCAGCGGTGATCAGCTCGATCGCGGCATCTTCACGCAATGACGCAGATAAATCAACCACCTTGCCGTTGCAACGCACGGCCACGGCCTGCTTGCGCTGTTTGTTGGAAACCAGCTCTTTGAGCGCGTCCTGCGCGGCGATGCCTGCCGGAAGGATCTTTGCTTCGCCGCCGGAAATGGAAATTGCGATAGAAGTCATGAATTCTGTCGCTGACAAAGAATAGAATATATATAAACTTCGGACTGCTCTGACTGCTTATCATTAACAAGCTCTCCTTCGGCCTGTATCCCTTTGACTATGTCAATGGAATCACCTTTAGGCGGAGGAAAGAGTATATCCAATATCCCTTTAGCAACATTATCTGCGTCTCTTTTCGTATAAGACGCTATTCTCATACAAACAATATACGTCTTCTCCGAATCAGGAAGAAAACTCATAGATCCGGCCTTAATTTTGGCTATATATTTCTCTTTATCTTCTGGTGATATATTTCCTTCTGCCAGCGAACTCTTGGTGCGGACTTCATCAACAACGAAATTCTCTTCAAGCTTAACACAAACTTGAGGAAGTGGAAGGTAAAATGCCATTTTTTTGATTGCTCCTTTTTGTTTTTTTAAATCAAAAAAGGAAAGGCTAACAAGCCAGAGACATATTTGCCTGGCTCTTAGCCTTTATGTGCTTTACGCTTTATAATTGGTAGGCACGGGCGGTTTCGAACCGCCGACCTCTACCGTGTCAAGGTAGCGCTCTCCCACTGAGCTACGCGCCTGCAAGGTTTGCAATCTTTCAACAACTGGCCGATCAATGCTGGATATATTACGCGACTGAAAGCAGGATGTCAATTACCAAGAAACAGGGTCACCTGTCAAGAAAAAAAGAAAATGCCCGACGTATTTTCCTGTGTTCCGCGCCGCTGCGCTGTGCTGTTCTTCTTCCGGCAGATTGCAACGAATTCGACAGCCTGCCTCCACAATCTTGTTGAATCTGCAACGGCGGGGCTTTACACTGAGGGCTGTTTTCCCTCAACAGCTCTTTCTTTCATGCAGCAGGAACATCATGCCTTTCCAGACAACAACCCAGCTCGCCTTGGCTTACGGCGGCCCGCCTCTGATCGGGGCCTTCATCGGCTACCTGACCAATGACATCGCCATCAGAATGCTCTTCCGGCCGCTAAAGCCGTGGCGCATCTTCGGGCTGCGGGTGCCGCTCACGCCGGGAGTCATTCCTTCAAAGCGTCATCAGCTCGCGGAGAACATCGGCGAGATGGTCGGCGGCCAGCTCCTCACGCCCCAGGACATCGGCGAGGCTTTGTCCAAAGAGCAGTTTCAGGAGCATCTGCGCCGCCTTGTGAACAGTCAGGTGCAGGAGGTCTTAAACAAGGATGTCGGGCCGCTGCTCAACGTGGTACCGCAACGGTTTCGCGTTCATGCCCGCATCGGCCTGCGCTCGCTCAAGCACCGGCTGCGGCAGAGCGTTCTTGATTATCTTGCCTCGCCCGCTTTGGCCAAGGCGGCTGACGGCTTCCTCTCCGCGCAGCTCCGCCGGGCAGGAAGCCGCAGAGTGGAGGAACTGCTCCGGGCCGAAGACCGCGAAGGCCTGCACAACACGTTGGAAGCACTGAGCAAGGGACTGCTGACCGGGCCGGGCGTTGCGGTGCGGCTAGGCGACTGGCTGGAGCGGACATTGATTGAAGCGGCTGCGGCAGGCAAGACAGCAGGCGACTTCCTGCCTGCCGAGTTACGCGAGCTGGCTTGCTCGCTGGTTGCTGATCATGCTCCGCAGGTGCTGGATCAGGCGGCAGCGATCATGGCTGAACCGCCGATGCGGGAGCGAGTGGCAAAGGCGGTTCGAGGCGGGGTAGATCACTTTATTGACGGCCTTGGCCCGATGGCGGCGATGGCCAAAGGCTTTCTCAATATGGACAGCTTGGATGCGGTCATCAGCGCATGGTTGGCCGACCGGGAAGGTGACTTGGCGGCTTGGCTGAAGCAGCCGGAGATTGAGCAGCGCACCGCAGAGGCCTTGCGCGGGCAGACTGAGACCTTCTTTGCCGCCCCGTTGGCAGAGCTGCTGGCGCAGGTTGGCAGAGAACGGCTGCATCAACTCTGTCAGCAGACGGCTGCCCAGCTCCTTGCCGCGCTGACTGAAGGTCCGTTGCAGCAGATGGTGTCGAGTTTAATCAAGACGCAGGTGGATGAACTGCTGAAGCACGGGCAGATTTCTCTATCTGACTTGGCCGACAAACTGCTGACCAGAGTCGGCCGCCGTAGGCTGCGCCATGTCGTCCTTACCGAGCTGCGGCTGCTGACTGACTCGGAACCAGCACGGCGGCTGATTGGCAAGCTGGTCAATGCCCTGTTTGATCAGCTCACGGCCAAGCCCGCTGGCGTGCTCCGTGACCTGCTTCCCGCCGAGGTGCGAAACGGCATCTCCGAATATCTGACGCTCACCGCCAACCGCCTGTTGATCCGGGAAGTGCCGGGCCTGACCGAATCCCTGCGCATCCGCGAATTGGTACGCAACAAGGTTAATTCCCTTGACCTGCTCCGCTTGGAGCGGCTTCTGCTCTCGATCATGGAGGAGCAGTTCAAGTACATCAACCTCTTCGGCGCGCTGCTCGGCTTCCTAATCGGCCTGCTCAATTTGGCGGCACTCCACGCGTTCTGAGCAGCCTCCTTCCCGCCAAAAATCACTTCAGCGGCTTGACCCCGCCTTTGCGGCCAAGACCAAAACCGATACGGTACACATCTGGCATTTGAATGCGGCCATCTCTCAGCCGCTGAACCAAGCCAAGTTCGGCAATATCTGCAAGAACGCCTTCCTCCCCTTCCACAAGATGCTGAGGGGGAAGTTTGACCTCCTGCCCATCTTCAGCAAGGCTGCTCAATATACTGTCCTGCCGCCATATTGCTGTTATATCTTCAGCGGAGCAGGGCACACTTATCTTTCCTGTTTTCAACGGAGTCATGAGTTTGCCCACCCAAGGATAATCCTCGCGGGTTATCTCATCCACCCGGATGCGGGAAGCATCTTTCACGCCGTCTTGAATGGATTTGTAATGCAAGGCATATTTCCAGCTATCAGGATTTTCCTGCTCGGCAGCGTGACGCAGCGCAGCACTGAAACTTCGCGGACTGACCTGCTCTCGTCCGTCCATGAGATGGTTGACTAACCATGTGTAGGGATAGCCGCGCTTGTGACCACTCGGCCCGCTTGCCATTGCCGGGCCAGCAATGGCATGAAAGACAGTTTTTTGGGTATCTTCATCAATCCGCAGAGAACGCGGAATAACCCATGTGTCAGTGCCTACCTCATGCTGCCATATGAGCTGAAATTCCTGCTGACAGTGCTGCCGGAAGGCTTCTCCTCCTGCCTTGGCATTGCCGACGCATTGAAAAAGAAGAGCGTAAAGGTCTGTTCTTTTCCATGAAAGGCTGACTTTCTGGGCTGTCAACTTGGAGGAGTCAGGAAACAGGGTAATTTCTCTATCTTCCAGCATGTCAGGCCGGACAAAGAGCTTTGCCCGGATACTTCTGCATGAGCGCAGATCAAGCGCGACTTGGAACAATGCTTTAGCCAGCGGACGAATTTTCGGCCAGCTATCAGCAATCCGGTCAAGGGCATCAAAAAGAATGAGGCGTATTTTTCCGACATCAGTCAATGCCTGATCGGTCCGATACAACAGGTTGTCGTAGTCCTCTGGATTGGCCTGCACCCAGCCGACTTTTTCCGACCATTTTTCGTTGACAGGAAAAGGTACAGGAAAATCAAGATGAACAGCGACAACCGCCCGCCAAATATGACGAGGTGCAAATGTTTCCGCTAACTGGGACAGGGTGTCTTGGCTGGGAACTTTTGCTGGATCCATACCTTGCCCTGTTCCGAAACCTTGCGATATTTCAATATGTTCCCTGATTCTCGCTTCTGGGAAAACGGAAGCAATATATTTTCTATGCGGCTCTGAAGCCAAGGTCAGCCACCAAAAACTTTTGCCCGCTCCCCGTATGCCCTCCACCAAAGTAGTGTTTGGATCAAGAGCGCGGGCATGACTTGGCGGGACATAAGTGCAGGCGACATTCTTGGAAGGCGGCTCAATTTCCGGCAGCGACTCCCTGATGGCCTGCCGGATTGCCTCCTTGGGAAAAGGTGTAGTCATCAGATGCCTCCTGTCAGACGTTGCTGCATCCCACTGACAAACTCGCCATAACTTACTTCAATATCCTTTTCGTCCATGACACCTCGCGCAAGCATAAGGGGATCAAATTCCTGAAAACGGTTATTCCATTTGATACGCAATGGATAATGCGGAGCAGATTCATCATTCATATCAAAGTTGAATACTTCCAAACTCTCTTCCGTTTCAGGTTCGATTTGCTCATAAAGCGTTTCAGAAAACAGGCTGTACGAATTTTCCAGAAAATGTTCAGCCCGCTCCGCCTGGTTCAGTTCCGGGAAAAGTGCTTCCACTATTTTCAGCCGTTCCCGTATCTTTTTCAATACAGAAGGATATGTCTGCCAATGCGAAAACAGCAGCCGGTATCCCTGCCACGTTTGCGCTGAACCTGTACCGAAAAGCAGAACATCGGTGGCCAAGCTAACAATGCTTGCCGCCGCCAAATCATGCAAGCCAGCCCGGCTGTCTATCAGAACAACATCCGGCTGCTCCTGCCGCTCCAATGCTTCCAGCAAACGTTTCATTCGGGCGGAAAAATGTTCAGCTTGGCCTTCACGCACTGTTTTAGCGTATACTCTGGACAATTTGGCAAGATAAAATTCCTCATCCAGCCCCATCGCCGCCGCAACCCGGATTTCACCTTGGGTCTGTTCGGATAGAGAACTGGCGGCAATCATCCGTTCCAACACTGCATCACCTTGACCGACCGCATCTTCCACAAACCAGTCCACAATGCCGAAGTCGGCAAGACGCTCCGGCGGCAGCAGCAGGCTGGACAGACCGGGTGATTCCAGGTCAAAATCAAGCAGCAGAATGCGTTTGCCTTCTTGCGCCAGCTTGTAGGCAAGCATAGTCAATGCGGTGGAGCGGCCCACGCCGCCCTTCAGGCCAAAAAAAACTACACGGGGAATGCCATTTTCAAGCTGAGATTCAGGTCGGAGCCAGTCTTGCCCGACAATCTGGCGGTCAAGCAGCCGAAGTTTTCGTTCTGTTCCAGGAAAATAGAAATCGAGGATGTCTGGATGTGCGAAAACGCTGTCTGGATCAAAAAAATCTTCTGGAAACAGCACTGCATTTCCTGTGTTTTCAGAAAAATTCCCAAGCGTTGAGATTTTTTCTTCCAGCAGCACCGCCAGCTCTTGATGAGTTGGTTTCCTGCCGTTTTCCAAACAAATACGGATGCGCCCCTGCATGTCCCGGATCACCAATGGCCGGATATTGCCGGGGAATGCCTGCGCATCAAGAATATCCGCCACCATCGGCAGCGCGTCATTGAAATAAACAGTTTTATTCATGGCATGTCGAGCAGAAGCTGATCAAGCATTAGCATCACTTCGCGGGATGCGCTCCGCCATTCCGTCAACGAAAGCGGAATATGCGATTCGTTGTAATATCTGTAAGCTGTTGTCCAATCAGCAAAATTCATCAGGCTTGGCATCATGGCAAGATATTGCGCCGCTCCTCGTCCGTCCAAGTAAGCATGAAGATGGTTGATATTGCTGACAAGCTCATGAATATGCTTTTTAAATTTTCTCTTCTTCCTGTCCTCCACAAGTTCACCGGTAGCCGGATCAGACGGATACCCTTGCTTGAGCAGCAAAAATTTGATGCCGCACTCCGCTGTGAAGCCGTAGAGCTGGCCTGCCGCAGCGTTTCTGGCGTGATCATGCAGCAGTTCCGCATCATGGAAATGACGCTGTCCTGCTTGATAAAAATCAACTGGTTGGCTTGGCATAGCTCTGTCTCTATTTTTTTTGTGAACGGCTTGTTTCTCTGCTTTATACTTTCAATTTGACTGCGTTACAACAGATGAATTTGCCAATTACAAGCCATATTGTTGTATCTTCGCTGCAAAAAACTACCTCACCGCACCTCATACTGCTGCCGCCGGTACTGCACCGCTTCGGCGACATGCGCGGAACTGACCTGCTCGGCTTCGGCCAAATCAGCAATAGTGCGAGCGATTTTGATGATGCGGTGATAGGCGCGCGCGGACAGGCCCAGCCGCTCAATCGCGCTGTTGAGCAGCTTGCGGCCCGGCTCGTCCAAGGGGCAAAAGGTCTCTAGCTGGCGGGGCGACATGCGGGCGTTGCAGGTGACAGTGCGGGAATTGGCGAAACGGTTCTGCTGGAGCCGCCGCGCCCGGTTGACCCGCTCGCGGATGTTCTGCGACGATTCGCCTGCGGTGCGCGAGCTGATTTCCTGCACTGGCACAGGCGGCACTTCCACGTGCATGTCGATGCGGTCGAGCAGCGGGCCTGAAAGCTGGCTGCGATACCGCTGCACCTGCACCGGCGAGCATTTGCACTCCTTCACTTTGTCGCCGAGAAAACCGCAGGGACAAGGATTCATGGCTGCCACCAGCATGAAGTCGGCCGGGAAGCGCAGACTGGCGGCGGCGCGGGCAATGGTGACAACTCCGTCCTCCAGCGGCTGGCGCATGACCTCAAGGACGTGCTTGCGGAATTCCGGCAGCTCGTCTAAAAATAACACGCCGTTGTGGGCCAGCGAAACTTCGCCAGGCCGGGGTATTTGGCCGCCGCCGATCAGTCCGGCATCGGAGATGGTGTGATGTGGGGCGCGGAAAGGCCGCGTCACCAGTAGGGGCAGACCCTCCGGCAGCAGACCGACCGTGGAATACACTTTGGTGGTTGATAGAGCCTCGTTCAGGCAGAGATCAGGCAGAATGGTCGGCAGCCGCCGGGCCATCATGGTCTTGCCCGTGCCAGGCACGCCGCAGAGCAGGAGGTTGTGGCCGCCTGCCGCAGCCACCTCAAAGGCCCGCTTGACATGCTCTTGGCCGCGCACTTCGGCGAAATCCACCTGATACTCGCTGCGCCTGCCGAAAAGGGCATCAATATCGGTGAACGACGGGCGGATGTCCAGCTCGCCGAGCAGATACTGCGCCGCCTGCCGCAGGCTCTGCACGGCAATGATTTCAATCCCCTGCACCACTGCCGCCTCGTGCGCGTTTTCAGCAGGTACGAGAAAGCGGCGGATATTATTCGCCTTGGCCTCCAGCACCATCGGCAAAACCCCGCGCACCGGGCGCACCCCGCCGTCCAAGGACAGCTCGCCGACCAGCGCGGTTTCCGCCAAATCTGGGCAGTCCAGAACGCCCGAAGCCGCCAGAATGCCTATTGCAATGGGCAGATCGTAGCCGGAGCCTTCCTTTTTCACTGCCGCCGGAGCAAGGTTGACCGTGATCCGGCGCGGCGGAAACTCGTAGCCGCTGTTCTTGACCGCCGCCCGCACCCGGTCTTTGGCCTCGCGCACCGCGCCTTCCGCCAGCCCGACCGTGGAGAAGAGCGGCAGGCCGAAAGCCAAATCCACCTCAACGCGGACGAGCAGGCCGTCCACGCCCATTACCGCGCCGCTCAGGGTTGTGGAGAGCATTTATTGCAGTCCTTATTTTTCTTGTTCATTGTGAGTGGCTTCGCAGCAGCTCATCGGCGTGGCGTAATCAGAAAGGCCCCCTTCACTTCTTCAGCATTCCCTTCTTCCGCTTGACGATTTTCTTCTTCCTCAGCTTGAAGAGCCGTTGCGCGTCTATTTGCCGCTTTTCGGCCTGACGGATGAATTTTTCGTGACTACCGATCTGATCCTCGCCATTACGCTGGATGTAGGTGCCGTCCGACTGCATTTCCCACGCAGTGCGCTGGTCATTGAACTGCACATCCAAGAACTTGCGCAGTTCGGCCCGCAGCTCCGGCGGCTCCACCGGAGTGATCACTTCCACCCGCTCTTCCAAATTCCGCTTCATGATGTCAGCGGAACCGATGAAATACTCTTCTTCGCCGCCGTTATGGAAATAGTAGATGCGGCTGTGTTCGAGGAAGCGGCCCACCACGGAAATCACCCGCACGTTTTCGGACAGGCCGGGAATACCGGGACGCAGACGGCAGCTATCGCGGACGATGAGATCAACCTGCACCCCGGCCATTGAAGCTTTGTATAAGGCGGCGGTGATGTCCTTATCTTCCAGCGCATTGGTTTTAAACTGAATCCGACCCGGTGTTTTTTCGCCGTGCAGAGCCATTTCACGGCTGATCTTCTCCAATAGCTCCTTTTTCAGCACCCTTGGCGAGGGCAGCAGCTTCTGGTAATGCCTATCCGGGGCATAGCCAGTGGTTAGGTAGTTGAACAGCTCGGTCAGGTCTTCACCAAGGATTGGATCGCAGGTGAGGATGCCGAGATCAGAATACATCCGGGCCGTGCCAGCATGATAGTTGCCCGTGCCAATGTGGGCGTAGCGGCGTAGGCCGTCAAAGTCGCGGCGCACCACAAAGATCACCTTGGAGTGCGTCTTCAGGCCAACCACGCCGTAAGTGACATGCACTCCGGCCTCTTCCAGCCGTTCTGCCCAGCGGATGTTCGCCGATTCGTCAAAGCGGGCCTTCAACTCAACGACCACCGTCACCTGTTTGCCGTTCTTGGCGGCCTCCAGCAGACAGGGAATGATGTCCGAATCTGCCGATGTCCGGTACAGAGTCATCTTGATCGCCAGCACCTTGGGGTCTTGACTGGCCTCGCGCAGGAAACGCTGCACTGAGGTATCAAAGGACTCATACGGGTGCTGGAGCAAGATGGTTCCCTGCTCGCGGATAACGTGGAAGATGTTGCGCGACTCGCCGCTCAGGCGGAAGTTGTCAAAGGGCTGGTGCGGCGGATAGCGCAGCTCCGGCAGATCAATGGAGGTGATCTGGAAAAAGTCGCGCTTGCCGATGATGCCGCTGACCGTAAACACATCCTTGCTCTCGTCAATGCCCAGCTCGGCAGCCAACATCCCCCGATGAGAGGGATTCATGCTGGACTCTATCTCCAGCCGGACGATCTCGGCGAATTTGCGGTCGCGCAGAGCGGTCTCGATCACTGCCAGGAGGTCGTTGGCCTTTTCCGCGTTCTGCTCAGTGATGGCATTGCGCGTCACCCGGAACAGCGTGCAGGATTCAATCAGCAGGCCGGGGAAGACAATGGTCAGATTGTTGGCGATCAGGTCTTCAAAACGGATGTAGCAGTGACCGCTGCCGATTTTGATAAAGCGGGGAATGCCCACGCCAGTCGGCACCTTGATCCGGTTGAGGAAGGTGTGGTCGTCATGCTCATAGCGCGTCACCACCAAAAGGTTGAGCGACAGGTTAGAAATAAAGGGGAAAGGATGCGCTGGGTCCATCCCCTGCGGCGTGAGCAGCGGATAAATGTTGTCATGAAAGTAACGGTCTGCCTCTTTGCGCTGCTCTTTGTCTAACTGCTGATAACTGACAATGTGGATGCCCTGCGCGGCCAACAGGTTGATCAGTTCCGTTTCCAGTGCCTCCTGCTGATGGAGGATGTCACGCACCACGTCTTGGCATTCGCTGATCTGTTCGCTTGGCGTTCTGCCATCCACAGTTAGGCTGCGCACCCCGGCTCCGACCTGCTGTTTGAGGCCGCCGATTCGCTTCATGGAAAACTCGTCCAAGTTGCTGCCGACGATAGCCAAGAACTTGACCCGCTCCAGCAGCGGCGTGCGCTTGTCCTGCCCTTCGTGCAAGACACGGCGGTTGAACTCCAGCCACGTCAACTCGCGGTTCAGATACCACTGAGGTGAATCGAGGTTGAATTCCTGCCTGTCGCGTTTCTCCTCATCAGCAGGGGCAACTGCCTTGCTGTCCTCTGCATTGGGACTTGCTGTCTCTGTCATTTCGTGCCTCCTTGCGGCGGTTTAAACTTCGGCTTTCCATTATAAGGCTAAGGCAACATAATTTGAAGCATCGTATCTGTCATTTCGAGCGGAGCGAGAAATCTCACGCCAAGGACGAAGAGGAGATTCCTCGCGTTGCTCGGAATGACATTCAAGTTCACTTTATGCTGCTT
>DHWV01000038.1:0-605 GCA_002413355.1 Desulfobulbaceae bacterium UBA5173
GGGTGATCTGCCAAACCGGGGCAAAGCCGGGGGATTTCTCAAACATGATCTCCGCTGCCTTCTGATAAACTTGGGCCTGACGAAGTTCCTGCTTGCCCGGCTTCTGGTTCAGCACCTGAATCATGTTGCGCAGGTTGTCGCGTTCTTGGCGAAGCTGGTTTATCTCCTCCTTGCGCCGTTCGTTCTCTGTTGATTCAATCTCGAACTTGGTTTGTAGATGCCCGCGCAGCTTGCGGATATCCCCATGCAGTGCCCGCGCTTTGATAACAGAGCGCACCCAGAACGCAAAGGCGATCAGCAGGCCGACAGCCAGGCCGCGCACAAAGGTGTTGGCGAAAAGTTCAGCAAGCCAGCTTGTTTCTTCCATGACAGACCTCGCAACGGTGTGAGTTGAGTGGCAGAGAGATGACGCGATGCGCTTGCGCGCCCGCCGTGTATCAGAACCATATTTGCGGGTGTTGCGCAAGCACCTTTTTCACCAGAGAGTGGTCAGAACAGCAGATTGAACAGCCAGCCGGTGAACAATATCCCTGTCCCCACCACAGCGGTGAAGACAGCGATCAGCTTCGGCTTCAGCACTTTGCGCAGAATGACCATCTCCGGCA